>CAZSCK010000046.1:17236-21929 GCA_964605385.1 uncultured Thioalkalispiraceae bacterium | reverse complement strand
GAACAAACAGGATTGATTAATAACTTAACCTATTGGGTTTTAGATAAATCAGTTGAACAACTTTCGAAGTGGCATATTTATAATAAAGATTTTTTTGTTGCCGTTAATTTATCGGTATTCAGTTTTAAGGATTCTGAGTTTATCGGTGAAATTCGTTCTGTTTTTAAATATAATTTTCTTGCCAATAAATTAAAATTGGAAATTACAGAAAGCGCCATGATGGAAAATCCTTTGCAGGTAATTGAAGTGTTGACGGAATTGCGTTCAATAGGGATTCAGCTTTCAATTGATGATTTTGGTACAGGTTTTTCTTCTATGACTTACCTTAAGCAACTTCCCGTTGATGAACTAAAAATTGATAAATCATTTATTATTGGTCTTGACACAGATAAGAGTAATGATGCTATTGTCCGCTCGACCATTGATTTAGTACATAACTTAGGACTAAAAGTTGTTGCTGAGGGGGTTGAAAACGAAATCGTTAATAATTTATTATATGAATATAATTGTGATATGGCCCAGGGATTTCACCTGGGCGTCCTATTCCTGCAAAAGAGTTAGAGTTCTTACTTAAGTCTAATTAAGGTTTTACCGCTTCAATATGTGCCGACAAAACATAGTCTGTTACATTATGTTCTGGTGCCCAGTCTTTAATGAAATCTTTTGAATCATCTTTTGGGCTGATTTTTATTTCTTTAAATCCTGAATTTTGCAGTATAATTTCTAAATCAGCAATCAGCGAAGCTCCAGCCATACAACCCGCATAAAGGGCTGGATCATTTTTCATTTCTTCAGGCATTTCACAGCTTGCAACAACATCAGATATGGCTAAACGACCACCGGGTTTTAATATTCGATAGGCATCATTAAATACTTGTGCTTTGTTTGGTGAGAGGTTGATGACGCAGTTTGAAATTATGACGTCAATGGTGTTATCTGCTACGGGTAAAAATTCTATTTCACCCAGGCGAAATTCTACATTTTCAAAATTTGCTTTATCTGCATTATCTCGAGCTTTACTGATCATCGTCGGTGTCATATCAATACCTATGACTTTGCCTGTCTCTCCAACTTCTCGTGCGGCTAAAAAAGCGTCAAAGCCACCACCACTGCCTAGATCTACCACCGTTTCACCAGTAGATAATCCAGCAATTGCACGGGGATTGCCACAGCCCAGCCCCATATCTGCACCGCCTGGAACATTATCTAAATCATCATTTGAGTAACCAAGGCGTAATGAATTTAATGTATTGATATTTATATCATCAGAGACACCGCAACAGCTTGACTCAATACCACATGCTTCGTTATTGTTACTTGCTTGTGCAACTTTTGCGTAGCTTTCTCTGACTTGATTACGAATATCATCAGACGATTTATGTTGTTGTGAAATAGTCTCTTCGCTACAGCAGCCAGGTGCACAACATGATGTTTCTTCAGACATACTTAATACCTCTATTTATTTTGAGTTTTAGCGGTTTGCATAGAACCGGCAAAAAATTCATTTAAAATTTTGACTTTTTCAGGGTCGACAAAACATTCCACATTTTTTCCCTTCCGCTGAGTTTTAATTAAACCTGAGCGCTGAAGTTCTTTAATATGGTGCGATAAGGTTGAAGGTGCGACCGCTAAATCTTCCCCCAATTCTCCGACACAAAACCCATTTACCGTTTCCGCAGAGCAAACTGTCCCTGGTTCACAGCAGCTTAGTAGACGTTGAAAAATTTGTAGCCGATTGGGATTAGAGAGTGCTTTAAATGCATCCGCCAGTTCCTCAGGATTAAATACTTTATAGTTCGACATATTTCGAATTGTAGCATTGTTTGAGGTGTTGTCAAGAACTTAAGAAACGCAGCAAACTGCCGATTAAGTATTTAAAATTGGTTGGTATACTGGCATATATATGATGATCTCCAAGCATTCCCGAAAAATAGCGATAAGCTTTGCGATTATTTTACTGTTGTCGCTGGTGATGATTGTTTTTGATTTGAGTCGAATGAATTTGATGCAGTCAAAATTAGATGTCATTACGAATGAGCACAACGTTAAATCGGCTTTAATGATGAATATTCGTCATGGTATTTATGAACGGCAGGTCATCTTGCGTAATATTATGTTAATGAGTGACCCTTTTGAACGAGATTCAGGGAGAGCTAATTTTAATAGTTATGCATTAAAGATTGTGAATGCAAGAAATAATTTTTCACAGATGTCATTAAACAAGAAAGAAAAAAAATTACTTGCAGAAATAAATGCCTCAATGATGTTGGCATATAGAGCACAAATAAATTTAATAGATTCCAGTATTTATGATTACAAGGTTAAAATTACTCAGAAAGATCTACAAAAAGCATTTAAAACCCAGGCTGTATTTATTGGGAAAGTAAAACAAATGATTATGCTGCAAAAACAAGCAACTATAAAAGCCGTTATGGATGCAGAGCAATCGTATAGTGCAGCAAAAAAATCAGTTTATATTCTGGGGGGAAGTGCATTATTATTTGGTCTTTTTGTTGCCCTACTTGTTATTCGACTCACCGAGTCACAAGCTCGTGATGTAAATAATGCCATGTCAGAAATTGAAGACTCAAATGATTTATTAGAGGAACGAGTAATCAAAAGAACAGAGGAGCTCGCTCAAGCAAGGGATGAAGCCTTAGCTTCAAATAAAGCAAAAGATATTTTTCTTGCTAACATGAGTCATGAATTACGCACGCCATTAAATATAATTTTAGGTTATAGCGAACTACTTGAAGAAGTTGCTGAAGATGAAGGTAGTAAAAAGTTTATTCCTGACTTAAAGAAAATACAAGATGCAGCGCAACATCAACTGGAATTGATTAACAGTATTCTTGATATTTCTAAAATTGAAGAAGGTAAGTTGGAAGTTAATGCGATTGATTTTGATGTTGAAAAATTATTGCTGGAAATTGAGGCGGCAGCGAAGCCATTAATGTCTAAAAATAATAACCATTTTAAGATAAATTGTATGCACGGTATTGGAATGATGTATTCTGATAATATGCGGATACGCCAGATTTTACTAAATTTTTTAAGTAATGCAGCTAAATTTACCAGGCAAAGTGAGGTTTTACTTAATGTCAGTAAAGATATAAATAATGATGAGATAATATTCGAAGTTAAGGATGATGGGGTTGGCATTGCTGAGGTTTATATGAAAGACTTGTTTAAGAAATTTACTCAGGCAGATAGTTCAACAACAAAAAAATATGGTGGATCGGGTCTTGGATTATCAATATCAAAACAATTATGTATCCTTTTAAAAGGAAATATTACGGTTGCAAGCGAAGTTGGAAAAGGTTCCCGTTTTACATTAACACTGCCCATTATTTATATTGAATAGTTTATGATAAAATTTTTATCAATAATAATTGCTTCTCTTGCCGTGCACTTTGTAAATGGATGGGTGGAATCATTTATGGAAGTAAGTCTAAAGGCAATGTTAAATCTAATTATTTTTATTATAGTGTATATGGTGGTAAGTAATCGATATTTAAAAAACTTCCTCGATTAATTTGAAATTTCAAAAATTTACATGATACATAATCTTCCCCTCGTTTATATGGATAACAAAAAACTTTCTCAAACCGTACCAGCACTGCATAATGCAGAATAGGCTGAAATATGGAGTAACGAGATATAAATGAATATATCTAATGCACTTGATAAACTGAATGTATTATTACCATTAAAAGAAAGACAGCAACGTCTGCAGTTAAAACATCGTGAATTACATCGTGACATTTTAAATGCATTTTCAACAGAGGGTAAAGCTCCAGATTATATTGAACAATCAGATTTAAATATCTTATCTGATAATGATCTGATTGTTTTAGGTAGCAATAGTGAAATTGTTGGTGCTTATCCCTTTAGCATCAGGGAAACTGTGCATCATGTTTTTAACGATAGTATTAATCTTTATGCTATGTGTGCTTTTGATGCTATTGCAATAGCCCCGGTATTTAATATAAAAACAAATATTCTTTCACGCTGCCATCAAACTAATGAAATAATAAAAGTGACTCAAAATGGTAGAGAAGTTATAAACGTACAGCCATCAGAAAATATTTATATTGGCATAAGGTGGCAGTCTGCGGGTTCATGTGCAGCTGACAATTTGTGTATGGAGATGGTGTTTTTAAAGAATGAAGAAACGGCGCTGCAATGGCATCATAATGATGAAAACTTTAGTGTCTTTGCGCTTAATGATGCTATTGAATTTTCTGTGAAATATTTTAAACCCTTGCTTACAGATTAACATACCAGTATGGAACTTTTAATTTTAATTTTACTCATCGCTTCATTGTTTTACTGGTTCGATAGTATCCAAGCAAAAGAAAATGCCACTTTGCATGCAAAAAATGCCTGTAAAAAAGTTATGCTTGAATTTTTAGATGAGACGGTACTAATTAAAAAGGTACGTTTACGCCGAAATACTGGTGGACAGATGTCGATATACCGAGAGTACGAGTTTGAATTTTCAAGTACAGGAGAATTTCGTTACAAAGGGCAGGTTCGGCTTTTGGGAACATATCTTCTCGATGTAGAAATGGAGCCTTATCAATTTCATGAATAACGAGAAGCCAGATAACGGCGTTTACCCTCGATATTATTTCAATGTGGGGCACGACGAAAAACTAACTCAAAATTCTCATGTACTCACCGTACACTC
>CAZSCK010000046.1:0-17136 GCA_964605385.1 uncultured Thioalkalispiraceae bacterium | reverse complement strand
TCCGCTTTTTCATTAGTTTTTGCCTTGTTCTCTGGCTTCTCGTTATCCGTGATAAAGTTATATCGTATTATTTTTTAATCGACAATGGTGGATTATCAAAATGCACGCCTTCCCAACCAAATTTCATAAAGTTTCTTATGTTCGCGTGATCTGTTCCACCTAAGTTGCATAAAACATCCTGGCGGTAATATTTACCAAAGCAGCTTAATGTTTGAGATTCATTGAGATCGTTAATATCTGCAAAAGCAAAAATCTTACAAGAACCTTCATTTGTTCCTGCTTCACTGACAACTTCTTTATCACCTAAGCCATTATAAAATTGGGTTGCTGTGTAATCATAATCACTATCAATCACGGCAATAACCTGATCAAACTCAACTTCAGCAGGTGTTGTTTGAATTGTATTTAAAAGTTCTTTTGTATTCATATTATTTTGTTCCAGATGACTATGATGAGCAACTCACAGAAATTTCCTGCGCCCATTCAGGAGGGAATCCTGCGTATGATTCATTTTCAGGCTGTTCATCAAACGGGTTTTGTAATAAATTAAATAAACGTTCAATTTCCGAGTAATCTTTTTTTTCGGCTTTTTTAATCGCGACTTCAGCCATATAGTTTCGTAAGATATATTTTGGGTTAACTTGTTTCATTTTTATAGCACGTTGTTCATCGCTATCAGGTTCTTTATGTAATCGTTGTTGATAACTTTCTGCCCATAGATCGAACAGGTCTCGTTGCATGAATATATCACGAATGGCGCTATTATTGTTTGTATCTGATGAGTCAAAATCACATAAACGCCGAAAGAATATTGTGTAATCCACATTATCATCATTCATTAAATTTAATAAATTTTCGAGTAGTTTTTGATCTTGATCATCCTCTTTCTCTAATCCGAGTTTTTGATACATTAGAGTAGAAAATTCTGAAACAAAAATAGTCTGATATGTTTCCAGTTTCTTTTTAGCCATTTCTGCTGCTTTGTCCGGACTTTTATCTATTAATGGCAAAAGTGCTTGTGCTAAACAACTCAAATTAAACAAACCAATATTGGGTTGCTGATCAAAGGCATATCGGCCCTCATGATCAGAGTGATTACAAATATAACCTGGTTGATAACTATTGATAAAACCATAGGGTCCATAATCAAGTGTTAGTCCAAGAATAGACATGTTATCGGTATTCATAACACCATGCGCAAAACCAACGGATTGCCATGCAGAAATTAATTTTGCTGTGCGTTTAATGACTTCTGTAAGTAAAGCAAGATATGGATTTTCTTCGGACAATAACTCAGGATAATGGTGTTCAATAACATGATCCGCTAGCGTACGAATATGATCATATTGGTGTCGGTAATAAAAAATTTCAAAAGAACCAAAACGAATATGACTGGGAGCAAGGCGCGTAAGTATCGCTCCTGTTTCAATGTTTTCCCGATAGATTTCATCATTATTACCGGTCATACATAATGCTCGGGTGGTGGGAATACCAAGGCCATGCATGGCCTCGCTGCATAAATATTCACGAATAGTTGAACGTAAAACAGCACGGCCATCGGCACCACGTGAATAAGGCGTGACTCCACTGCCTTTTAGTTGCAGTTCCCATTTTTTATTTTTTTTATTGAGGACTTCGGCAATAATAATAGCGCGGCCATCGCCGAGTTGAGGATTTAGATGTCCAAATTGGTGCCCAGCATAAAGCATGGCAAAAGGTTTCGCATTTTGTAAAGCTTGTTTGCCACTGAAAATATCAATAAAAAGTTGTTCTTGTTCAATTCCATCTTCAAAGTCTAAAAGATTTGCTGCATTTTTATTGTAGTGGATAAGCGTTGACTCAGATTTAAAAGGTGTCGGTTTTACCTCAGATAAAAACTGCTCACCGAGCTTTAAAAATGAATCATGTAGTGGAATTGATTTGAGAGAAAATGGCATTAATACGACCTTTGTAGAAAGGATAATTGTATTATATACCCGACTATTTTACTATGTTTTATGGCTGGTCTTTACTTTGTCGTTCGAATGATACCCTCTATTATAATTCATGAGGGGCACTACGATTTGAACCTATATCCCTTAATTCATCGGTATTATGTATAATTACTTTTTTTTATTTAAGCAGGAAAGTACAGTGCCAAGAGCAAATGAATTAAAGAGTGGAATGGTTATTGAGATTAATGGTGATCCGCATTCGGTTAAAAATGTTGATGCGAAAAGTCCATCCTCTCGTGGAGCCTCTACTTTATATAAAGTCCGTTTTACTAATTTGAAAACCGGGCAGAAACTGGATGAGTCCTACAAGGGCGAAGACATGCTTAAAGAAGCTGATTGTGCTCGTGTGCAGGTACAGTTTTCTTATGTCGATGGTGATGCTTACACCTTTATGAATATGGAAGACTTTAGTCAGTACACATTGAACAGTGACGAAATTGAAGATTCGGTGAGTTACTTAGCCGAAGGTCTGGATGGTATTTTTGCCTTAATAATGGATGATGTAATTCTTGGGATTGAGCTGCCACATTCGGTAACGCTAACAGTCATTGAAACGGCACCGAGCATTAAAGGAGTAACAGCTGCGGGCCGCACTAAACCAGCAATTTTATCGACAGGTTTAGAAATTCAAGTACCGGAATATCTGGAATCGGGGCAAGAGGTTAAAGTGAATACGACTAACGCGAAGTTTATGTCGCGCGTTTAATGTAATACCTTTTATCGTAATGGATCGAATAAATATTCGAGTCCGTTCACTTTTATCTCATGTACAATCGCCAGCATTTTTCCTAACTCCCCGTTAGGAAAACCTTTATTGGCAAACCAGATTACGTAAGGTTCAGGAAGATCGATTAATAAGCGGTTGGCGTACTTGCCGAAAGGCATACGGTATTTAGCAAGTTTGAGGAGTTGTGTTGGATCGGATTGAAGCTCAGAAAACACATCAGACATAAAGGTATTTACGCTGCAAAACGATCTTTTAAATACTGCAGAATATCATCGGACTCATACATCCAGCTATCATTGCCTTTTTCATCAACAATTTTTAAACACGGTACTTTTATCTGACCACCGCCTTGTAATAATTCTTCTCGATGTGAAGGATTATGTTGAGCATCACGTGTTTCAATATTAAGCGACAAACGTTTGTTATTTCGTTTAACTTTAATGCAAAAAGGGCATGTCTTAAATTGATAAAGCACGAGGTTAGTAACTTCTCGGTCAATTTTTTGTTGCTCTTCTTCAGGGCGTTTAATCCCTTTTGGTGTAGTTATTTTATCAATAAATAAAATAATTGGACCGATAATTAAACGAAGAGTCTTAAAGAACATTTTAAAAAACAATTTCATATCAAAAATAACCATGTTGGTTTAAGGTGTAAATTTGGCATAATTATACCTTATTTTGTTATATTTGGTCACACATATTGGCCTGCACACCAACCGGAAGACCAGGACCATTGGAAGTTGTATCCGCCTAACCAGCCACTAATATCCATAACTTCCCCCACAAAATAGAGTCCAGCTACTGTTTTACTTTCAAATGTTTTTGATGATAAGGCATCACAATCGACTCCACCCAGTGTAACTTCGGCAGTCCTGTAACCTTCCGTGCTATTGGGTTTTATTGTCCAGCTTTGAAATGTGGAGGCAACAAATTGTAGTTGTTTGTATGATATTTCTTGCAGGGTTTTATCTAATAATTCTATTTTAATAAAAGCATTCACTAAACGTTTTGGTAACAGTCTATGTAATAATGTTTTCAGTTTAATTTGAGGCTGTTTTTTACTTGTGGAATTTAATTCTTCAAGTAAATTTATATCCGGTAGCAAGTTAATTTCTATGGCTTCACCAGCTGTCCAATAAGAGGATATTTGTAATATCGCGGGGCCACTTAACCCTCGGTGGGTAAATAAAATATTTTCGCGAAAGCTTTTATTATTAGTGTTTACAATACTATTAATTGCAATGCCAGATAAGTCTGACAATATTTCTTTATCCTGATTGTGTAAAGTAAACGGAACCAGCCCGGCTGAAGTTGGCCAGACTTTAATATTAAATTGTTCAGCAACTTTGTAACCAAAAGGTGTTGCTCCCATTTTTGGAATAGATAAACCACCGCTGGCAATCACCAAAGACTGGCAATGATAATCATCCTTGTTTGATTTAATTATAAAGTGATGTTCTGATTTTTTCTCAATATGATTAATACCGGTATTGAGCTGAATGTTAACGTTATTTTTTTTACATTCATTTAATAATAAATTAAGAATATCTTTAGAACTATCATCACAAAATAACTGGCCATGTTCTCGTTCGTGGTAGGGGATTTTATAGGCTTCAACCATGGCAATAAAATCCCATTGAGTAAACCGACTTAGGGCAGATTTAACAAAGTGGTTATTATGTGAAATATAATTTTCACTACTGACATCATAATTGGTGAAATTACAGCGACCACCGCCAGACATGAGGATTTTTTTCCCTGCCTTATTTGCATGATCGAGTACTACAACATGACGGCCTCGTTTAGCCGCTTCAATCGCACACATTAGCCCGGATGCACTTGCGCCAACGATGATTACATCGACTTTTTTCATATTAATATTAATTTTGTATTCACGGTTGTTATATTTGATATCTCATTACACATCAATTCTGTTATATCGGAGGAGATGCATGTTTTTACCGATATATGGTAACAGATAAGACAAACTTAAGCGGTGATAAGTGGAGTACTAGGCTATACTACAATTAAATTCAGGATAACAAATTAATAAAATAATAAGATGAATTCTCTCAGGATGTTATAGGACGGAGAAATTATGGCAGAATCTTTTTCTAATGTAGGTTTATTGAAATTCCTGTTGGGATTACCTGATCTTGAAGACTTAGGCAGTGTAGCTTTACTTGATATATCAAAAGATGCTCGTGCAGAATTTCTTAAAAAAGATGAATCACTTTATGCTGACGAACATATGGAACGGCATCTTTATCTGGTTGAGGGTGAGATAGAACTTGTTGCTGGAGATCAGGTGCTTCAGGTTATTAAAGCTGGTTCAGATCGGGCTAAACAATCTCTTTTTAGAATTCATACTCATGGGCTGGAAGCTCATTGCCTTAAAAATGCTAGCTTGTTGTCTTTAAATGAAACGACCTATGAAAAATATATTTCAACAATTAAGCCTGAAATAAATACGAGTGGTCTTAGTTTAAATAACTATCAGGCAACAGATGGTGATGTCGGAATTATTAATGAGATACATAGAGAATTTCATCATAATGAAGTTGATTTACCCAGTATGCCGGAAATTGCACTAAAAATTAATCAGGCAGTACAGAATGAATCACTCGATTTTCAAAAAATTGCAGATATTGTACAAGTTGATCCAATGATCTCTGCTCGTGCAGTACAGGTTGCAAATAGTGCAATGTATATGGGCAGTCAACCGGTGCAAACTATTAAGCGTGCAGTACAACGTATTGGTTTGCGTGCTATGCGTACGATTGTTATGAGTGTAATTATAAGAAACTTATATACTCCACAATCTCCACTTATTAAAAAAAGAATGAAGACTTATTATCATCACAGTATTCGAGTTGGTGTTATTTGTCATGTTTTAGCAAAAAAAATAAAAGGCTTTGATTCAGAACAGGCTTTTCTTGCTGGTTTAATTCATGACATCGGAATTGTCCCTATTTTAATCCGAGCAGATAAACATGATGATATTAAAAATAATTCTGAATTACTGGATAAGCTTATTTACAGTTTAAAGACAAAAGTGGGTGCAATGTTATTAAAACAATGGGACTTTGAAGATGAGCTTATTACTGTAGCGCAGGATGCAGAAAACTGGCAGCGGGATGTGATAAAAGCAGATTATTGTGATGTGGTGCAGGTTGCCCAGCTACATTGTGAAATGATCGGAGGAAGAAAGCTGGATGCCCCTGCTTTGGTTGAATTACCAGCATTTGAACGCCTGGATCTTGGTGGCGTTAATCCCATGCTTATTGTTGCACAGGCTAAGCAGGAAATAAGAGAAGTTATTCATTTGTTAGAATAGTCCGTTATACTTCTTATTTATAATTTCTCACTATTAACGCAAGGTTTTTAATTTTAATGTCGGATAAAAATAATAGCGATTCGCATATTATTGCGCAAACAAAAGAATGGCTTAACTTGGTTATTATTGGCCACAATTATTGTCCGTTTGCGAAACGTGAAGTGGATAAAGGAACGGTTCGGTATCAAATCATTCACGAAACCGAATTTAATAGTTTATTAAAAGCCGTAATTCAGGAATGTGTCTGGCTTGATCAAAATGCACAAACTGAAACAACGCTTATTATTTTTCCATCAAACTTAAATGACTTTAATTTATTTTTAGATTGTTTAGTTTTAGCTGAAGATTTATTGGTTTCTCAGGGTTATGAGAGTATTTATCAAATTGCGAGTTTTCATCCTGATTATTGTTTTCAGGGAGCAGAAGTAAACGATCCTGCTAATTTTACAAATCGCTCACCATATCCTATGTTCCATCTTATACGTGAAGCCAGTGTTGAACTTGCGACAGAACATCATCCTGATGCAGACTCTATTCCAGAACGTAATGTTGAATATGCGCGTGAACAAGGTTTAGATAAAATGAAAGACTTATTAAAACAATGCATGGATGTGGACAGCTCTAATGACTAACATCATTATTAGTGGGCTTTCTGTTTATCCGGTTAAATCATGTCGAGAAGTTAAATTAAATTCTGCATTAGTTGAAAGCTTTGGTTTAAATAATGATCGTCGATGGATGGTTGTTGATGAACGTGGCGTGATGTTAACGCAACGAAAAATCGCTAAAATGTGTTTGATTCAAGTGGAGCTTACTAACTCCGGCCTGATTCTAAAAACAAGATCTATGGATAACCTTATTGTTATAAATCCTGTTGTTAAGAAAAAAGTGACTGTTAAAGTTTGGAATGATGAATGTCAGGCTTATGATGCGGGCGATGAAGCAGCGAAGTGGTTAAGTCTGGCTTTGTCAGTAACATGCAGATTAGTTTATTTCCCTGATGATGAGTTTCGGCAAGTTGATTTAACTTATGCAAATAAGGGTGACAAAACAGCCTTTAGTGATGGTTTTCCACTATTATTAATTTCACAGGCATCTTTAGATGATTTAAACAGTCGATTAAGTACACCTGTAACGATGAATCGTTTTAGACCGAATATTGTCGTTTCAGGCTGCCAGCCTTTTGCAGAAGATAAATGGAAAAAAATACGAATAGGGGATATTATTTTTTGTATTGTTAAACCTTGTAGTCGCTGTGTCATCCCGAGTATAAATATTGAAACAGCAGAACGAGAAGAAGAGCCCATTAAAACCCTGATGGCTTATCGTAAGCTGGATAGAAAAATATTTTTTGGTCAGAATGTTATTGCGGATGGTCTTGGGAAAATAGAAGTTGGAATGCCGGTAGAAATAATAGAATAACTAGGGGCTGTTGATCTTTCAGATATTGAGCTCATTTTAACAAAAATAACGCACCGTCATTGCGAAGGAATAAAATGACTGCGGCAATCTCATAGTAAATGCCACTTTTATGGAGATTGCCACGTTTCGCTTTGCTCATCTCGCAATGACGTGTCCCTTTTTAGGTTTGAATAGGCTATAAAATGAAAGATCAACAGCCCCTAGCTAACCTGAGATTTTTTTTCTGCATTTTTATTCATTAACCAGGCCATAAATGCCGTTGCACTTAAAGGTTTACTTATGTAATGCCCCTGAGCAACATCACACTTTAGCTCTTTAAGACGCTCCCAGGTCTGTTGGTCATGAACGCCCTCCGCAACAATTTCAAAACCAAGGTTATGCGCAAGTTCTATTGTTGCAAGAACAATCACATCATCATCTTCATCTTCTGTCATTTCCATAACAAAGGAACGATCTACCTTGATTTCATCAAGGGGTAATTTTTTAATGTAGCTTAATGATGAATAGCCTGTACCATAATCATCAATTGATAATTTTATACCCATTTCTTTTATTTTTTTCAGCGTGTCTCGTGCCCGAAGTGGTTCAGACATAATGTCACCTTCAGTAATTTCAAGCATTAAATTTTCTGCTGCAAACTGGTATTTTGATAAAGTATTTTGTATGTATTGCATCAGACTTGAGTCATGCAGGTTGTGAATTGATAAGTTAACAGATATTGTTAAATTAATATTTTTCTTTTTCCATTCGGCGCATTGCATAATGGCTCTTTCAATTACCCATTGTGTTAATGGTTTAATTAGTCCGGTTTGTTCTGCTAAAGGTATAAATTCACCTGGTTGAATAAATCCACGTTGCGGGTGATTCCAGCGTAATAAAGCTTCAACACCAATAACCTCATTAGATGAAACATTAACTTTAGGCTGGAAATACAACTCTAAGGATTCTGCTTCAATTGCGTCACGCAATTCACTCATTAGAGCGAGCCGTCCAATGCTATGGGTGTCTTTATTCGGATCGTAAATGCTATAGCCTAATTGGTTTTGTTTGGCGATATACATTGCAATATCTGCACGCTGAATCAAAATATTTACATCATTACCATGAGTAGGAAATTCTGCCAGGCCTATGCTGATATCGACATTTAAAGATTGATTTTCAACAACAAAAGGTTTGCTAAATTCTTTTAATACTTTAATTGTTAGTGCTTTGGCTTGTTCTATATTTGTTTCCGGAAGAAGTATTGAAAATTCATCCCCTCCAAGTCTGGCGACAGTATCTGTTTTACGAAAAATACCAAATAGACGTTCTGCGGATTGTTGTAAAATCAAATCACCAACGTGATGCCCAAGGGTGTCATTAATTTCCTTGAAGTGATTTAGATCCGTCATAATTAAAACAAGTTGTTTAGATGTACGTTCGCCACGCAACAACTCTTGTTGTAAACGGTTATGTAAGAGCTTGCGGTTAGGAAGGTCGGTTAATGGATCATGTAATGCCTGATGCTCAAGAATTTGAGTTTCATTTTGAACTGCTTCTGCAAGGCGATTAAAGTTTTCTTCAAGAATGGTGATTTCATCCCCAGTATCTGTATATTCCAGTTTTTTTAGATTCATTCTCTCAGAAAAAGCAACAACATATTTGGTAAAACGTTGTAAGCGTCGGGTAATAAAAAACATTAAAGTGATGAACGCCAGAATATAAATTATCGCAGTTAGCCCTCGTATTGGACGTTCTTCGTTTAACACATCATGAGTTAATTGTAGCGTTTCATCTGTTGATAAAAATGAGACCAGTTCAATAACAATATCCGTTGCACCGTAATCAAAGAATCCCTGGCCTATTATTAAGTAATGATCTTTTAATTTTTCAATTTTTGTTCCGGCAGGAATTAAGGCTGAGTTACTACTAACCATGATTGAAGGATAATCTTCGCTAAGTAAAGCAATGACATTTGAGTCGGGCAGAGTTGAATCTTGAGAAGCAATAAGAAACTCTTCATCAAGTGGAGATGCGATCATCAAGGTTGCAATTGTTTTACCTTTTTTATCAGCTAATATTTCTGATGCTAATAAAAAGGGTTTGCCATTTAATCGGGTTAAAAATCCCTGGCCATGACTTAAATTTAATATTGTAGGATTAGGGTGTCTTAGTTCCTTTGGTGCCGGTTCTGCACTTGCTTTATATAATTCACGGCAGTCACCTTTATCATCTATCAATAACATATAACGAGGCTGAAGAAAGTTACGTATAACAGAAAGCTTTGGTAACCATGGCGGTGGTTTGTCATATGTTCGCTGTTCTGTATTTTGTTGCCATGCAGGTGATTCGATATATTGAGTTAAATTTTTAGAGTCACTAAAAAGTTTAACCGCCTGATGGTGCCCTTTGACATATCGGTCAAACATGATGCGTTGTTTTTCTGCCTGCCAGCTAAAACGTTCAGACAACTGGCTATTGAATATTTGTTTAAGAGTATAGTTTTGAATGGAATCTGTTATTGCCCAAATGACCATCCCAACAATGCCTGCCGACAACAGCATTTTAAACATTAAGGACTGTTTTCTTAGTATAACCATTGCAGCTACTTAGTTGCCTTCGCTGTTTTTGGTTCACCAATAAGTTCGTCGCCCTGAAATATCCATCCCGCTTTTTTAAGTTGAGAGGGTGAAAGGTAACTTATTTCAACATGGGCTTTTTCGATATGTTGTTGCATAAATCGAACAAATTTCATTGCATGGGGATTAGTTTGTTCGCGCCATGTGGTTAAGCTGTAACTTCTATAAAACGGGTAGTTTCCACTTAAAACATAATCTAAATCAGTTGCTGGGTGGTCATCAATTTTCAGCATTTTTACCTGGCCTCTTTTTTGATGATAAGACACCATTAGTGGCACTTCCCAGCCTATTGCACCAGTGTTGCGTGAAACCTGGGATATCATGTCAGGGATAACGCCAACTTCGAACAGGCGCGGACTAAATTGATTTTCGTCTTTTAATAAGCTACGCCAATGTCCTGGTCTGATTTTGCAGTGCAATCGGGCAATCGGTTTAATCAGCTGCTGAAAGGGTTTTTCTTTTTTATCTGCAACTTGTGTCCAGCGTGTCATTTGTCCTTTAAAAATATCACGAGCTTGTTTGCTTGAAACATTTGTTAACGGGTTTTCCGGATGAACAATAAGCGCGATAGGCGAAATTCCGAGTGAATGAAATTCGAGTCCTGGCAGGCGATCAGATTTTGCTGGAGGGCAACAATAGGCGCCGATATCAACAGATTTTTTTCTTAAACGCGCGGCGGTAATTCCACATGTGCCGGGTTTTACAACAATATTAAGGTTGTTCTTTTTTGCATAGTCTTTAATTAAATCTTTGAAAATGGGATAGCTTTGCTGGCCAAGCGCCACAACCAAATCTGCTTTTGAATTTACAGCATCATATTTTAACGTTTTATTTAGCCATTCTTTAGAAACAGGATTTAAAATATCGGGATCACTAAAAGTGGGGGCGTCTGAATGCTGGTGAATATGATCTGCGGAGACAGTGGTAGTAGTGCTCGTCAGTAATAAAAGTAATAAATAAGTTTTTTCTGAAAAAAGCGCAGAGTACAGAAACTTCATAGATTGCCCCATGTAGATATAAAATTTAAATGACAAAAACCGCTTATGCCAAAAATACTTGAGCTTCTTAAAATGCGACTGTTGTGCATTTCAAAGGGGGTGTGAAGCTAACCAGTTGATTTTTATTATTATTTTCAGTTGTTAGTATTGTTCTGCTAACGGAAAAATAGTGTTGTTATTGCAGAATAATATAGAACATATTTAAGAGGAAATCACTCTTTAATGGCTAATATGGTACAAATACCAGATAAATGGTATGGGAATGGTGGGGTTATAATTTCTCTTTAATTTTTGTTAGCCAGCGCTTATCAAATAATTCGATAATTTCCCCTAAACTGCTGCCTAAATAATATTCTGCTGCTGTTTTAGTTAACCTCTTTGGTGGCAGCGGCTTGGCATGGCCTAAGTGATTCAGCCGGCTGGCTAACGAAGGCATGGGGGCCGGATGATTAATCTCAAGTTTTAATGCTGTTTGAATTGTTTCCGATATTTCATCATCAGTAATACCCGCTTTAACAACTTTTGTCATTTGGGAATAAGGTAGAAATTCCGGTGTTTTTGAACGTTTAGCCAGATGATGGATTTTTGGCCAGAATTTGTGGTGCAGAAAATGTATTAGCACTTCTTCATAAACTAAACATTCCACCATATCGCGGTCATTAATTAAATCCATGCCGTAGCTATCTGCCTCAAGCTCCTCTTCCTGTAGTAGAGGCATCAAAAGTATTTGATAAAGCGGGCTATAAAGCTGGAAAAAATAACTGAGCATTTTAGTGAAAATATTTTTTGAATGTTTGCAGTTTTTATTAAACTGCGCCCAGATATCATTTAAGAAATAAAGCCGGGTTGTCACTGGAGTATGTTGGGTTGAGAGTTGGCCAATACGACGAGCGAGTAAGGCGCGAAAATAGAGTGGAGACATTGTTTGTAAAACAGGTAAGCCGATAATAAGTGTACATGTATTAAGAAACGGCATACCTGAACGTGGTGTCTTGATAACGTGAATATCATACTTGTCACGTAAAATAATACGATCGATGTGGGGCTTTCCAAACTCATCACGTAACTCGTCGATAAGTTTAAATAAATGAGGAAATTTTTCTGTGGAGATATCCAGACCTGTTGGTAATGAAAATTTTAGCTTATAAATAGACCAGCTAAATGCAGCGGAAAGCCCAATTACAGTGAGTTGAATAACCGCATCAATCCAGTCTTTTAATTCTTTTGCGTGAATAACGGTATCGTAAAGTTCAGAAGGTAACGTTAAAAGCAGGAAAGGGAACATTAGTAAAAATAATATACCGAACAGGGCAATAGAAATGCTTAAAGCAAAACTTAGACGCGGGGATTTTTCTTTTAGCTTAAAAAAATAAGCGTCTTGTAATGGGGTAACCCATTTATTCAAAAATGGTAGATAACGAGATATTTCCATGCTGAAATCACTTTAAAGACAGAATAATTATGTAATTATCCTAACTTACTT
This sequence comes from uncultured Thioalkalispiraceae bacterium, assembly GCA_964605385.1. GTDB lineage: Bacteria > Pseudomonadota > Gammaproteobacteria > UBA6429 > Thiohalophilaceae > JAGLTQ01. The sequence continues at coordinate 4,558 of CAZSCK010000046.1, read as the reverse complement.
AATGAGATAAAACAGGGTGCAGAGCACATTTTAATGGGGATGAAATAAACATCGCCTATCTATATAAGGCAATCATTAAATAGTGATGTTTGGATAGATTATAATTGTATTTAAAAAGTAGTATTTTGCTAAGTTACTGGTTAAACTGACGGCGATATATTGCATATTCTTAGGTTATTTCAGTAGTCCTTTTTGGTTATCTCCTGTAATTTACTAATGAAAGATTGCAATTAAATCTTTTAACAAAAAAACAAAAAGGTAATTTACATGGCAACTGGTACTGTAAAATGGTTTAACGACTCTAAAGGCTTCGGCTTTATTTCTCCTGCTGATGGTAGTGCTGATGTATTCGTACATTTCTCTGCTGTTCAAGGTGATGGTTTCCGTTCTTTAGCTGAAGGTCAAGCTGTAAGCTATGAAGTAGAAGATGGTCCTAAAGGCCCACAAGCTTCAGCTGTTACTCCACAATAAATCTGGCTTTTTGGCCTCATTTATAATAAAACCCGCTTTTGCGGGTTTTGTTTTTTACGGAGTTTGTTATTGAACAGCTACTTTATTGGTAGCCTTAATATTACCGTCGTTCCTTTGCCTATTTGGCTTTCTAGCTGAATCGTCCCACCCAATAAGTCACAAAAGTTTTTTGTAATCGAGAGTCCCAGCCCGGTACCACCATAGTTTCGTGTTGACGAACTATCTGCTTGAATAAAGGGTGAAAAAACACGCGCACATTGTTCTTCATTCATGCCAATACCCGTGTCTGAAATAGTAATGCGCAGCCAGTTGCTATCGTTTTCCTGAAAAAGTCTTACGCTGAAATTGATAATGCCGTCTTTTGTAAATTTAATTGCATTACTTAATACATTAAGTATGGATTGGCGTAATTTATTTTCATCTGTTTTAACAATGGTAAGCTCAGGGTCAAAATCAAGGTTTAATGTGACGTTGTTTTTCATACAAGCTGAATTCGACATGGCAACAATATCATCAAGCATTGCAGGTAGATCACAGTCGGTAATATAAATATCCATTTTACCGGCTTCAATTTTTGATATATCAAGAATACCGTTGATCATATTTAATAACTGTTTACTTGCGATAATAATTTTATTTAAATCTTTAATGTAGCTTGTATGTTTTGCATTTTCAGCTTCATCTTTAACTAATTCGCTATAGCCAATAATTGCATTTAAGGGGGTACGTAACTCATGTGTCATATTAGCGAGAAATTCACTTTTTGTTTTGTTTGCTGCTTCCGCCAGCTCTTTGGCTTTATTTTTCATGAGCATGAGTTTAAATAAATAAACAGGAAAGATAATTAAGGTCAGAATCTGGAATAAGGCCTGAATGGGGTGTTCCATTTGATCAACTGAAAAAATCAAAATAACAACAAAGCCGATTATAGATAGAATTTGGCTGGCAATAACTTCTTGTTCGCCAAAGCGTATGGCATTGCTTGAGAGCAACCAGATATAAAGTAAAAAAGCGGGACTCGTAGTTCCCCCGCTGTAATAGATAATGGTGGTTGCTGTTGTGACATCAAGCGTAATACTGAAAAGACGACGAGGAAAATAATCAGGACAGTAATAAATGCTAATAGCCGTCGCTACCAGCATAAAAAAATAGCCAATAATAATCGTTAATATAGCGGCCGTGGGTATCTCGATAACTCCCGTTGTACTCGCGATATACAGGTACACAGAGGTAAACGCCCAGAAGACAATACGCATAATTATCTGTTTGGCTTCCTGAGACTTAAGTTTTAGTGCAAACATATTGTTGTTTTAGTTTTTGTTTGTGACGGTTTATCTATGATAAGTATAAAGTGGGGACTTGCAAAGCAGAGAATGACCATGATTCGGGTAATATTAATGCTTTGTATATTAGAAAGTGCTAATATTTAGTTTGTCATGGGATAAACACACAACGAATATAGCTTGGGATTAAGTATTTCTTGGCTGCCCTTAAGGTTATTGATTGGTGTGTTGTGTCACTAAAAGGCAGAATACCGTTAAATTTTTTGATAAGACTAAATAAAGTAAACAAGGACACATTTATGAAACTGATTCTTTTAGGCGCACCAGGTGCGGGCAAGGGTACTGTTGCAAAATTACTGACAAAAATGGACGGTTCAGTACAAATTTCAACAGGTGATATTTTACGTGCAGCAGTTGCAGCAGGCACAGAACTTGGTAAACAGGCTCAAGCAGCAATGAAAGCGGGTGACCTGGTATCTGATGATTTAATCATGGGCATCATGGGCGAACGCTTGAAAGAAGATGATTGTAAAGCAGGTTACTTATTAGATGGTTTCCCTCGTACTATTCCTCAAGCTGAAGCACTTAAAGTATTATTAGCAGACATGGGTGAAGAGTTGGATATGGTTGTTGATATCCAGGTTGCTAAAGACGTTATTTTAGATCGCTTAACAACTCGTCGTACTTGTGAAGGCTGTGGTGAAATTTATAATGTTAAATCAAACCCACCTAAAGAAGAGGGCAAGTGTGATAAATGTGGTGCCAACGTTGTTCAACGTGAAGATGAAACTGAAGAAGCAATCAGTAATCGTTTAGATGTTTATAATGAAATGACTGCGCCATTAGCCAGCTTTTATGAAAAAGAAGGTAACCTGGTTAGTGTTGATGCAATTTCAAGTGATGCTGTTATTAATGCAATTAAAGCAAAGCTTGCTTCATAATTTAATAAGAAGTTTGCGTTAAATAAAAAGGGAAACCGGTAAGACGGTTTCCCTTTTTTAATGCTATATTTTTATTAATATTGTTTATCAACTAATTCAGATGAGCAAACGATTAAATGAAAAATAAAGAAGTCATTATTCTTGTTCATGGACTTTGGATGAAAGGTCCGGAATTATTTTATATCAGGTATAAATTGTGGCGTCAGGGATATAAAGTTTATCAGTTTCATTACGCCAGTTTATTTAAAACAGCGGAAGAAAGTGCAACTAAGTTATATCAATTTGTTTCCACAATTGATGAACCCGTTATTCATTTTGTTGCCCATAGTTTGGGTGGTATTGTTGTGAATCATTTATTTCAACATCATGAAATAAAACAAACCGGTAAAGTTGTTATGATTGCTACGCCGCTAAATGGCAGTGTAGTTGCAGCTTATTTAAATAAAAAAAAATATCTGAAATATTTGTTAGGCAAATCTGTTGTAAACGGATTGTTGGGTGATGCTCCAAACTGGAGTAATAAAAGAGAAGTTTGCGTAGTGGCAGGCACTAAAGGTATAGGGATAGGTAATCTCTTAGCTAACAGTGTATTGCAGGTGCCAAATGATGGCACGGTAAACCTGCATGAAACACAGTTAGAAAATGCTAATGAGAGTCATGAGGTACCGCGTAGTCATTTTTTACTTTTAGTTTCAAACGAAGTGGTAAAAATAATTGTTAAATTTCTGAGTAAATAATAAAACTTACTCCATTTCCAAATCTTCACTAACGGCAGCTAAACCCGCTTTAGCGCATTTCTCATCCGTTTTTCCTGATGGTGCTCCACTCACACCAATACCGCCTAAAATTGAACCAGCGATATTAATGGGAATACCACCTGCAGCAACAATCAGACCATCGAGTTTTCCAACCTGGAAAGGTTTAGTAAAACGATCTTCCATTTGAGATAAATCAGAATTAAAAGCCATTGCAGTGTGTGCTTTTTGTTTGCTAATGGGTAACGTAATATCCATAGCTAATACATCACGTAAAACAACCTGAGCATGACCACTACGGTCAACAACTGTTACTGCAATTTGAACCCCCTCTTTTCGGCACTGTGCGATTGCAGCTTGAGCAATACGTAAAGCTGTTTCCATTTTTAGACGTTTAACAGAAAGGGTTAATGGCTCATCTGAGTAAGCACTGTTTGATAAAGAAAATATTAATGGAACGAGTGTTAAAATTTTTAAATATTTCATCATAGCCTCCGGGTAATTTAATTGTTGAACTGTTATTGATCGCTAAGTTTATTAAGTTCATCAAGCAACTGCATAACAAGTTGTTTGCCGTTAGCAGTCATTTTTTTTGTTAAGACATCAGGATCACGCTCACCATCAATGAGTCGTTTCATAATACCACCCAATTGACGCATATCTCCTTGAGTACTGGTCATTTGTTCTGCCATAAATGATGCGGCTTGTAATGCGCTGGCATCACCTCGACACGCAGCATTAATCATACTCGCAAGTCCAGGAGCCGCCATAGTAGGATCAGCTTGTTGTTGAACATCCGGTAAGCTGGCAGGGTTTTGTAGACCAAGCAAAATACTTTTTACAATGATTTTATCTTCATCATCTAAACCAATAAATAAATCTTCACCACGTTGGCCAGCAACAATTTTATTAATTGCTTTAACAAGTTCATGCCAGCTTTGTTGGGTCGCCATATCCAACATCGGTTTGAGTTGTTGTTTTGCCGTATCATTCTGGCAGGCATGAACCACCTGATGAATAAGCACTGCATGGGATAGTCTGATTTGTTCTTCTTGCTCGGGAATGGTCGGCATTGTAAATACTCTTGAAGGACGAGCTTAGAGTATAA
>CAZSCK010000045.1:7433-22070 GCA_964605385.1 uncultured Thioalkalispiraceae bacterium | reverse complement strand
TAACAACTTTGGATCAGGCTTTTCTTTTTATCTCAACTGTGGGACAGCAGTGAGTTTTTACTCCTTTTTTTATTTTGTGTTTTTAATTGGTTTTTACAATTGGAAGCTCAAAATAAAATGTGGTTTCTTTCCCAATAGTTGTTTCAAAATCAATTCTCCCTCCCAGTTTTTCAATAATCATTTTTGAGATATTAAGTCCAAGCCCTGTTCCACCAACCTGGCGGGTATCACCACTATCTGATTGGGTAAACTTTTCAAACAAGCTGTTCTGGAAATCTTCGGGAATACCGGGGCCGTAATCTTTTACACTAATTCGTATTACACCATCGTTGACTGCAGTGAAAATTTCAACAGGAACATTTTCAGGAGAGTATTTTGCCGCATTTGATAACAGGTTACTCATTACCTGTTCAAGACGATCCCTATCTACGTTAACACTAACATCGTTATTACAGTTACTACATTTAAATACAGTATTGTGTTTTTTTGCATATTCCTGATTCATTTCAGTGATGTTTTTAATGAATGGTTTAATTTTAACTTTCTCTATTACGAAATTAAGTTCACCGGATTCAAGTTTAGAAACATCAAGAATATCATTTATTAGTGTGAGTAAGCGTTCAACATTACGACCTGCAACATCGAGCATTGTGGATGCTTGTTCAGGCAAATCAAGGTTAAGACCTTTTGTAATAATATCAAGAGAACCTTTGATTGCTGTGAGAGGGGTACGTAGCTCATGACTTACTGTTGAGACAAACTCATCTTTTAAACGATCGATCTTTTTACGTTCAGTAATGTCACGTATAACACCGGTGAAAATCTTCCTTCCATCGGTGATTATTGCATTTATAGTGACTTCTATAGGGAATTGAGTACCATCTTTTTTTATTCCGATGAGTTCACGTTGTTTCCCTACAATTTTAGACTTCGATGATGCTTCGTGATTTTTTACGTTCTTATCATGTGTTAAAGAAAATTCATGAGGCATCAGCATTTTAATATTGTTACCAATCACCTGATTTTTATCATATTGGAATATTTTTTCAGCACTGGGGTTAAATGACAGAACGTTGTCTTTTGTATCAATAGTGATAATGGCATCAGGCACTGACTCAAGAATGACTCGTTGCATTTTTTCTTTTTCTACTAACTGTTCCATTGCTTCCTGAATTTTATTTCGCATTTGACCAATTGAAAGCGTTAATAAACCAAGTTCATCCCCCGATTTTTTTGGCAGCTTTACATTGTAATTTCCCCGTGAAAATTGATGTGTAACATCTTTTAGTTTTAATATGGGTTGGTATAGCCATTTTGTTTGTAAAATAAAACTAAATATTGCGATAATACTGAATACAAAAATGGCAAAAAGGCTTAATTCATAAATGTTTTTTTGTTCTATATTTTTTGTTTTTTCCCAGTCTGTATATAAAGTAATGTAACCAAAAATATCATCACTTTCTTCAATGGTGACTTCTATTTTAAGTAAGGTCTCAGAGTCTTTCAATTTATTGGAAAAGATAGGGTATAGTTGTTTGTTATCGGGGTCGTTAAGTTCTATATAACGCCATTCATTTTTGTGTATTAGTAATGAGTTTTCAAAGACTGCATGTAACTCAGCCAAGTCATTCGCTAAAATGTTCTGGATAATACTGGGGTTTAATGTTTTAACAAGATTAGTCTGGCTAGATATGAATTTTTGTTTTGTTTTTATTAATTGCGATGGTTGCCAAACAAAAACAATAATTGTGAACATAACTGCAAGTCCTAACAGTAGTGGGACAAGCAGTTTCTCTCGAATTCCAAACTTTAATAACATATGTTTTATTTTACGTAAAATTCATCGAGATTAAACTTCTTAAGTGGTAAGTAGTCAGAGATATTTGCATCACCAATTTTTTTCATAGGTATTTTGGCAAGTAAGGACTGGCCAATGGGGTTTTCCCCCATTAATAATAATATGCTTTTAACCCGGCTTCTTATTTCAGTAGGTACACGTGGATGGGCAGCAAAAGGATGTGGTGCAACTTCTGGCGTGCGGTGTAAAATTTTTAATGCAGCTTGAATATTATTTCGTTGTTGTTTTAATGTTTTTTGTACGCCACCACCGGCGGCTGTTTGTTTAACGACAATATTAAGATAAACGGAGCTATGAGTTTTCACATAAATAGGTTCGAATTTAATTTTATAGTCATTGCTAAGGTTGGCCCGCATTAATAATGATGCACCTAAAGCATTCGGTGCAGGGAATGCAATTTTTTTACCATCAAGATCCTGAATTGAATTTATACCGCTATCCTGCCGAACGACAAGAATGCCATGAAGTTTCCTGCCATTGTCACGAACTAATGGAATATAACCCTGAGAATCTTTTGCCAGTAATATGTGATAAGGATTCATGTAAGCAAAATCGAATTTACCTGCATTAAATTCATTTTCAAAATCGGGAATGGTAGGGGAGCCGATAAGCTTAAGCTTAATACCGGCCTTTTTTTCAAGTTCTTTAATAATGGGGTTCCATATTTTTCGAATATGGCGTATTTCAAATTGAGGTACAACACCTATGGTATAAATGTGCTGCTTTTCAGCTTGAACATTAATTGAAAAAAATGTGGAGATTAATAACAGGGAAATATACTTGTACATATTTGCAGTCCTTTAATTTAGCAGGTGACTTACAAATAATGTATCGGCTTTTTTATTTTTTTATTTAGTTAAAATTAAGTTTTTATTGAAGGTAGACTTATTTTTTATAAGCTAATAAATCTAAAGGTTTATAATTGTTGTGAGTGAGGTTTATTCGGTATCAGTGGTTACGGTTAACGGAAAAGTTAGCCAGAAAAATGAGGGCTTCTTTGTAGTCTGAATCGGGGAGGAAATCGAGTGCGGCAATAGCTAATTTGGCTTCATTTTTCGCACAATTAGAGGTGTAATCAATCGCACCTGAGCTATGAATTGCTTCATGAATTTGTTCTATTTTATCTAAACCACCCGTTTCGATAGCCTCTTTAACCATTTTCGCTTGTTCTGGCGTGCCATTTCTCATGGCATAAATGAGCGGCAAGGTAGGTTTGCCTTCGGCAAGGTCATCACCGAGATTTTTGCCCATATCTTCAGCTGATGAGGTGTAATCCAGTACATCATCAATTAGTTGAAAAGCACATCCTAAATGCATGCCATATTTGGCCATAGCTTGTTGTTCTTCGCCTGGACGATCACAAATAACAGCACCCAGTTCTGAGGCTGCTTCAAATAATTTTGCGGTTTTATTATGAATAACTTCGAGATAACGCTCTTCAGTAGTGTCTGGATCATGACAATTGAGTAACTGCAGTACTTCACCCTCGGCAATGGTGTTGGTTGCTTTGGATAAAATGGACATGATTTGCATGCGGTCGATTTCGACCATCATTTCAAAGGCGCGGGAATAGAGAAAATCACCCACTAAAACACTGACAGCATTGCCCCATAAGGCATTTGCAGTGTCTTCTCCCCTGCGTAAATCCGAGTTGTCGACAACATCATCATGAAGTAGAGTTGCGGTATGAATAAACTCAATAATTGCTGATAAATCAACGTGTTGTGAGCCCTCATAAGCGAGGGCTTTGGCACTTAAAAGATGAATAATAGGACGCAGACGTTTACCACCACTGCTAATGATATGGTTGCCAATCTGGTTAATGAGCACCACATCAGAGTGCAGACGGGTCTGGACACAAGCGTTGAGCTTGTCCATATCGTCAGCAATTAGCTGGTTAATTTCGTCAATTGTCGTAATAGCCATGGAGAGCCTAATTATATTCTTAATATATAAACAGCGTGCATGCTAGGGGGCACACTTAATACTGTCAAGCCTGATCACTTTTGGGGGAGGAAAAGGTAAATATAGTAGTAAATAGGTGAAATATCAGTAAATATCCTTTGACCCGCAGAGGGGGAACGGCTAAAATTCGCGTCCCTGTATTTGATGACATTTGGGCATTTCAAGTGCAGCAATAGATTTAGAGATTTAAGCGTGGTTTATTAGTATTTACGTTTAAATTCGAGCAAATATTATTAGAGTTTGGAGAAAGACATGTACGCGGTAATTGAAACCGGTGGTAAACAGTATCGAGTGACTGAAGGTCAGTATCTTAAAGTAGAGAAACTAGGTCTTGATGAAGGTGCTTCACTAGAAATAGATAAAGTTTTAATGGTTGCTAATGGCGATGACATTAAAATTGGCACACCTTATGTTGCTGGCGGTAAAGTCACTGCAACAGTGAAAAGTGTTGGTCGTGGTAAGAAAATCCGCATCATCAAGTTCCGTCGTCGTAAACATTCTCGTACAACACAAGGGCATCGTCAGTCCTACACAGAAATTCTTATTACTGGCATCGCTGCTAAGTAATTTTTCAGAAATATTTGAGGTAATACAATGGCTCATAAGAAAGCAGGTGGTAGTACTAATAACGGACGCGATTCCGTATCCAAACGCCTTGGTGTTAAACGTTTCGGTGGCGAAAGCGTATTAGCAGGTAACATTTTAATCCGTCAACGTGGTACTAAGGTTCATCCTGGTAAGAACGTTGGTATTGGTAAAGACGATACACTTTTTGCAAAAGCAGACGGTGTTGTTCTTTTCCAAAAGAAAGGACCGAAGATGCGTTCATTTGTGAGTATTGTTCCTGCAGAGTAATTTGCTAACAATCTTGTAAATGAAAATGCCCCGTCCTAGTCAACTAGGTCGGGGTTTTTTGTTTTAGCTTCACGAATAACGAGGAGCTAGATAACGGCGTTAAAGCCCAACTCAAAAATGCTCACTTACTAAATGTAAGCTCCGCTTTTTTCGTTGAACTTTGCCTTGTTCTCTAACTCCTCGTTATCCGTGATAATCCGATATATTTTGAATATTGTCATTGCGAAGAAACGATAGTGACTGCGGCAATCTCATGATGGTGTAACTTATCTTTGAGATTGCCGCAGTCAAAACTAAAAATAGTTATTTTTAGTTTCTTCTCGCAATGACGGGTAGTTAAGTAAAATTCGTCAGTCTGATAATTAGCGGTATATAAAATGAAGTTCGTAGATGAAGCAACAATTAAAGTAGCAGCAGGCAAGGGCGGTAACGGCATTGTTAGTTTTCGTCGCGAAAAATATATTGAGCTCGGTGGCCCAGACGGTGGTGATGGCGGTGATGGTGGTAGTGTCTTTTTAATTGGCGATGTGAATCTAAACACGCTGGTTGATTTTCGTTACTCGCGTCAATACAAAGCAGAAAGTGGTGGTACCGGTGGCCGACGTCGCATGACGGGGCGTGGTGGTGATGATCTTTATATTAAAGTTCCTCTTGGTACCAGTGTTTATGATGAAGATACTGAAGAACTGATTGGTGATGTTACCGTTGCAGGTCAAGAGTTATGTGTTGCACAAGGTGGTTTTCATGGCATTGGCAACGTGCGTTATAAAAGTAGTACCAATCGTGCACCTCGCCAGGCAAAATCTGGTAGTCCCGGTGAAGCGCGTACTTTAAAATTAGAAATGAAAGTACTCGCCGATGTTGGTTTGTTAGGTTTACCCAATGCCGGTAAATCAACCTTAATCAGTTCTGTTTCTGGCGCGCGCCCTAAAGTGGCGAACTATCCATTTACAACATTACATCCAAACTTAGGTGTGGTGAGTGTTGATGTTAGTCGTAGTTTTGTTATGGCAGATATTCCAGGAATTATTGAAGGCGCAGCAGAAGGTGCAGGTTTAGGCATACAGTTTTTAAAACATGTATCACGTACGCGTTTATTATTACACCTTGTTGATATTGCGCCACCTGATGAAAATGAAGATCCTTTTGATGCGGTTCGTGTAATCGAAAAAGAAATGGTGCGCTTTAGTCCAGAGCTTGCAAACTACGAGCGCTGGTTGGTGATTAATAAAATTGATTTGTTGCCAGAAGATGAACGTGAACAGATTTGTGATGAGCTTATCAAACATTTGGATTGGAAAGGAAACGTATTTAAGATTTCTGCGGTAAGCAAAAAAGGTACACAAGATTTATGTTTCAAGATAATGGATTATGTTGATGAGCAAAAAGAATTGGCTTTAGCGGAAGATGCTGTTGAAGGTTAAATAAACTAAAATAAAAATAATTATTATGAGTAAACGACAGCATATAAAAAACACCAAACGCTGTGTCATAAAAATTGGTAGTGCATTGTTAACAAACGATGGTGCTGGTTTGAATATGGCAGGGATTGCTACGTGGGTTGAACAAATATCAAACTTACGAAAAAGTGGTGTTGAAGTTGTTTTGGTTTCTTCTGGTGCTGTAGCAGAAGGCATGTGTCGTTTAGGTTTAAGTTCTCGTCCAGAATCTTTGCATGAATTACAGGCAGCAGCAGCAGTTGGACAAATGGGACTGATCCAGTCTTATGAATCTGAATTTCAAAAGTATAATTTACATACTGCACAAATACTTTTAACTCACGACGATTTATCTAATCGACAAAGATATTTAAATGCACGTAATACAGTGCGAAGCTTATTAGATCTTGGCGTGGTGCCTATCATTAATGAAAATGATACAGTTGTCACCGATGAAATTCGTTTTGGTGATAACGATACTTTAGCTGCACTGGTAGCAAATTTAATTGAAGCAGACTACTTATTAATTCTTACCGATCAAAATGGATTGTTTGATCGAAATCCACGTGAATACGATGATGCGAAATTAATTTTCGAAGCCTCCGCAGATGATAATACACTAGCGGCAATGGCTGAAGGTGGTGCGGGTACATTTGGTCGTGGTGGTATGGCAACTAAAGTAAGTGCTGCAAAATTAGCTGCGCGTTCCGGTACGTCGACATTGATTGCAGCGGGTAATGAAAAAAAGATTATTCAACGTGTGTTTGCCGGCGAAGAACTAGGCACCTTACTTTATGCTGAACACAGTCCTGTTACTGCACGTAAACAATGGTTGGCTGGACATTTACAGATTAAAGGCAAGCTTGTTCTTGATAACGGTGCAGTTAAAAAACTCTGTGAGTCAGGTAGTAGTTTATTAGCTGTCGGTGTTAGTGATGTGCAAGGTGATTTTAGTCGCGGTGAAATAGTCAGTTGTGTTACGACTAATGGAAAAGAAATTGCACGCGGTCTGGTGAATTACAATGCTGCGGATGTTGCACAAATAAAAGGTAAAGCAAGTAAAGATATTGAATCTATCTTGGGTTATGTTGATGATACAGAATTAATTCATCGTGATAACCTTGTTCTGATATGAACTAACAATATTAATTGATGTTAAGTTTTTGCATTCGACGCCAGAGTGTAGAACGATCGATGCCAAGTAATTGTGCAGCTTGTGCTTTATTACCGCCACATTGTTTAAGTGCCGCTTCGATATTCCTTCTAAATTTATCTCCTTCTCTTCTTTCCTGAAATAAATTTTCGTTATCTAATAAATCTTTTTGCTGATATTCACGGATATCTTGCGGTAAACTTTCTACCTCAACATAATTTCCTGTTGCACAAATAATGCCGTGTTCAACCGCATTTTCCAGTTCACGAACATTACCTGGCCATGGATAGTCCATCATTAAACGCATTGCATCATTACTACATTCAAGGTCGGCTATATTATAGTCTCGTTGTGCCAGAAGTTTGCAAAAGTGATTAATGAGTACGGGTATATCACCAGGACGATTTCGTAATGCCGGGATGGTTAATGGAATGACCGCGAGGCGATAAAACAGATCTGCACGAAATTCATCATTGTTGACCATGTCTTTTAAATTTTGGTTTGATGCTGAAATAATTCTTACATCAACCTTTATAGTTTTGTCAGAGCCAACCATTTCAAATTCCTGATCCTGTACTGCACGTAAAAGTTTGGCTTGTAAGTGCAATGGTATTTCACTGATTTCATCAAGAAACAAGGTGCCATTGTGGGCTGATTGGAATCGTCCGGTTCGTTCTTGATTAGCTCCTGTAAAAGCCCCTTTAACATGCCCAAATAATTCCGATTCGATTAATGATTCAGGAATTGCAGCACAATTAATCTCAACAAAGGGCATATGTGAACGGCGGCTAAAACGGTGAATCATTCTTGCTAATTTTGTTTTACCTGTACCGGATTCACCTTGTAATAATAACGAGGCATCGGTTGGCGCAATTTGCTGAATACGACTCAATATTTCCAGCATACGAGGATCATTGGTAGACATGTCCTGCAATGAAGGATCAAAAACAGCTTCAAGCAAGCGTTGTTCAGTTTTGTCCCTAATCATGATTAATCGGAGTCTTTCATATTTGACGCTGGTGTTAATCAATCCACAATGGAACTGTAAATAGCGGTAAACATTGTTAATTTCAATTTTGTGCTCAAAACGCACAAATTGGCCAGTCGGTCTGCCTGCGGCATCCATTTCACCCGCATCGATGGCGGCGCGGAGCATCGCTTTTTGAAGATTGAAGCAGCCAATCTCTCGAAGGTGAGTGAGTGGCTCATTGTCCATGCCAAAAAACTCCATTGCCGAAGGATTCTGATAAATCACATTACCCGTGGGATCAGCAATAATGACACCTTCATCAATGTACGAAACGATAGCTTCAAGAATAGGTAAAAGACTGTTTTCATTCATAACCACACTATAATGCCGCTTTTAGTTGCTTTGTTGCAACAAGTATTTGTTGCGCAACACGTTGCAGCCCCCTTTTTATTATTAATTCTTAATAAAATCAAATAGATAGCTCAATTAACCTAGTGTTGCACCTGTGTATTAGATGCAACATACAGATTAAAACATCAATAAATTCAATGGCTTATAGTCTGGCACGGCAGTTGCTCTTAGTTAAGGGTATTTGCAAAATTTAAATATTGGGGTGTGCTAATGGCAGATATTTTTTCTGCTCAATGGATGCAAAAAATGATGGATGAATGGAATAAGGAACCTGAGTTAGCTAGTGAGCTTTCCAATATTGGTTTTGACTCCACGATTGCATATGGTATTGATAATGAGGATGAACCAAGAGGGGTTCTCGTTATAAAAGAAGGCAAAGCAATTTCAGGTGATGTGTTTAGTCATCAAAAATTTAACTGGGATTTACGTGCTTCGGAAGAAGACTGGAAAAAATGGTTTAAGAAACCGCCCGGTATGATGGCACTGGGTATGGCCTATACCTCTCGAAAACTGAGATTTAAAAAAGGCGATTACGTCGCAATGATAAAAGATCCTCATATGGCGGGTCCATTTTTAAAAAGTTTTACTGTAATGGCTCGAGTTTAGAAATTTAGGAAATGGAACAAATTATATGAAGCAAATAATAAATAGAAATGGTTTTGTTACATTTGTTGCTATGGTGACTTATCTTGTCCTGGCAAGTCAGTTACAAGCAGCCTCTTTTTCAGCAAATGGATATAACCGACCTTATAATAATTTTCAAAACCAGAATCCGGCACCTGCGCAATATTCACAGCAGCCTCAAATTATCACCGTTACAAACACTCAAACCGGAACCAGCATTGTTATTGGTGGAACAGTTGTTCCTTTGCGTGAAGTGACTTTGACGGCACAAGTTCCGGGAAGAATTGAGTTTCTTGCTGGCATCGAAGGTGACTGGTTTCAGCCGGGAGAAGTGATTGCGGCAATTGATGATGATGACTTACAGGCTAAACGTCGTCAGGCTATAGCAAATATAAATGGCCAGATGTCAGCAGTACAAAGTGCACAAGTGCAATATTCACGTGAGTTCTGGTCACCGCAGTCAAGAAATATAGGAAAAATGCCGGGTATGGCATTGCCTTCCATGTTTGATCAAATGTTTACTCGTCCATTTGGAAGTGCAATGGGAATGGGAAATCCAATGCTTGATCGACAAGCTGATCTCTATTCACAAAATAGTCAGCTTGGTTTAGCTCGTAGCCAGCAGATTGGTGCAATATCACAGCTTCAGGAAATTGATGCAAAGTTAAGAGATACTCGGGCTATTGCACCTTTTAGTGGCGTTGTCGTAAAGCGACTGGTTGAGGTGGGTGATACGGTTCAGCCAGGGCAGGCTTTATTTAAATTTGCTGATGCACGTTATTTACAAATTAAGGTTGAAATTCCTGCACGCTTAATGGCAGGTATTAAACAGGATATGGTGGTTCCTGCTGTACTTGATGTGGGTAATACACGTATTAGTGCTCGCGTTGCACAAATTTATCCAATGGCAGATATCAAGCGTCATACAGTAACCGTCAAGTTTGATTTACCAGAGGGTGTTCCCGGTGGGCCAGGTATGTATGCCGAAGTAATGGTGCCGGACATTAATGCCCCGGTAAATATTTTACCTGTTATTCCAAATTCTGCAGTGGTATGGCGAGGAAGTTTACCTGCCGTCTTTGTTATTAATCAAAAAAATAAATCTGAATTACGTTTGTTGCGTTTAGGCGAGGCCGTTGATAATACAAGTATTTCTGTTTTATCCGGATTGCGCACGGGTGAACGTATTTATGCTCAACCATCAGCCGGTATGGCATCGGGTTGGCAATCGGGTGTAGCAAAACCAGATGCAACAAATTAAGCACAACAAAAAATTCAATAAGTATTACCAATACGTATTAATTTGGAAAATATTGAAAGCATGAGCGAACAAAACAAAAAGAAAAATTCTGATAAAGAATTAAATCCTGATTTAGGAATTGCGGGCGGCATTACTAAACAGTTTATTAACTCACCGGTAACACCACTGTTAATGATGGCGTTTCTTGCTATCGGTATATTGGGTTTATTTTTTACACCTCGGCAGGAAGATCCAAAAATTTCAGTGCCGATGGTGGATGTTTTTGTACAGTATGCAGGTGCATCTTCGAAACAGGTAACCAGTCTGGTTACTGATCCTCTCGGTAGAATCATGAGTGAGATACCGGGTGTACGACATATCTATTCGGCAACTCAGCGCGGCGGCAGTGTTGTCACTGTACGTTTTGAAGTGGGCGAAGATATGGGTGAATCGATTGTTAAGGTTCACGATAAAATTCAATCAAATCTGGATTTAATGCCGCCGGGTGTTGCTCAGCCATTGGTTAAACCTGTCAGCATTGATGATGTACCAACCGTTACCATAACACTTTGGTCGAAAGATGTTGATGATGGTAATTTACGTACACTTGGATTTGATGTTTTACAACGGCTGGAAGAAGTACCTAATACCGGTAAAGGCTTTGTTGTTGGTGGTCGTTCCGAGCAAATTAGAGTGGAGGTAAAACCAGAGAGATTAACTGGTTACGATATTACTCTGGCACAAATTGCACAAACGATTAAAACAGCGAATGCTGAATTATCTACAGGTAATGTTGAAAGTGGCAATCTTACTTTCTCAGTTGTTACCGGTTCATTTTTAACCAATGCACAGGAAATTTCACGACTTGTTATTGGGGTAAGAAATGGTGTGCCGGTTTATTTGCGTGATGTAGCTTATGTTTATGATGGTCCGGAAGAAACAAAACGTTATGTTACTTTTGATACCGGGTTTTCATATGCAGATAAAAATACTATTGCAAATAGTGAAGCTGCGGTTACCATTGCGATTGCTAAAAAAATCGGATCAAATGGCGTTAGTGTATCAAAAGCGATTCTAAAACGGCTTGATGCCTTAAAAGGAAATTTAATTCCGGATAATGTAAATATTGAAATTACGCGTGACTATGGCAAGAGCGCGGATAAAAAAGTGAATGAATTATTAACGGCTTTGTTTGAAGCGTCTGTTGCGGTAAGTATTCTTTGTTTAATTGGATTGGGTTTGCGTGCAGCCTCGGTTGTTGTTGTTATTATTCCGATTGTTGTTTTAATTACAATATGGGCTGCCTGGATTATTGATTATACAATTGATCGCGTTAGTCTTTTTGCCCTGGTGTTTTCGATTGGTATATTGGTTGATGATGCAACCGTTGTGGTCGAGAATATTTTTCGGCGTTGGCTGGAGGCAGGTAAAACTTCGGTTGAGATAGCGATTGATGCTGTTCGTGAGGTGGGTAATCCCACAATACTTGCAACATTGGCCATTATTGCCGCTATGTTACCCATGGGGTTTGTTAGTGGATTAATGGGGCCCTATATGAGACCGATTCCGGTACTGGGTGCATCTGCCATGTTTTTCTCACTCATTGCTGCATTTGTTTTTGCTCCCTGGTTTGCAATGCGAGTGCGACCAAAATTATCAGCATTACGTAAAGCAGAAGAACGAGAAGAAAAAGTCAGAGCATGGATTGGTAAAATATATCGTCCCTGCATGTTGCCGCTTTGTAACAACAGAACGTATGGCCTGATGTTTTTATATGGTTTGATTGCAGCAACTTTTCTGGCCTGTTCACTTTTCTATTTTAATATTGTCACCGTGAAGATGTTACCGTTTGATAACAAGCCAGAGTTTAATGTTGTTATTAATATGCCAGAAGGAACGGCGCTACCTGTTACTGCTAATGTCGCGCAGAGACTGGTTAGCGAATTAAAACAAATCCCTGAAGTTACAGCCTTACAAACTTATAGTGGCACCTCATCACCCTTTAATTTTAACGGTATGGTGCGGCATTATTTTTTACGTAAATCACCCTGGCAGGCAGATATTCAGGTTATGTTGCTGGACAAGGATGATCGTGAACGTAGTAGTCATGTCATTGCTGAATATACGCGTCACTTATTAACACCTATTGCAAAAGAACTGGGCGCGCGTATCCAGGTCGTTGAAATGCCGCCTGGTCCTCCAGTATTGCAAACTGTTGTAGCTGAAATTTATGGCCCTACTGCTGAAGTGCGTCGCCAGACAGCACGAGACATGACAAAAATGTTTGAGCAGGCAAAAGGCATTGTTGATGTAGATAATTATTTAAGTGAACCACATGAGTACTGGCGTTTTATTGTTAATACTGAAAAAGCCGTGCGTCGTGGAATTTCTGTTGATGTTATTAATCAAAATCTTGCAATGGCAATGGGTGGTTATAAGTTAGGAGACATTAAACGTAAGGTTGTACTGGAACCTACATTTATTGTTTTACAAGTTCCTCTTGCTGTTCGTTCACAAATTTCACGTTTAAAGAATTTACCGATTATGAGTTCAGATGGCACGCTTGTTCCTCTGGTTGAGTTGGGTCATTTTGAAAAGGAACTTGAAGATGAAATTATTTATCACAAAGATTTACGTCCGATTGAATATGTAACGGGTGAAATGGAAGGACGATTGGGTGCTCCGATTTACGGTATGTATGGGGTTGAAGATCAACTTGAAAAATATACAACACCGGATGGTGTAACCATGACAGGTATGCCATGGGGGCTAATTGGGCCTCCTGAAGATGGTCGTCAGTCTGGCTTTGAATGGACAGGGGAATGGACTGTTACTTATGAAACCTTCCGTGATATGGGTGCAGCATTCATGGTTGCACTGGTACTGATTTATGGGTTGATAGTATGGGAATTTAAAAACTTTGCTATTGCCGGTGTCATCATGGCTCCTATACCTTTAACACTCATCGGAATTATACCGGGTCACTGGATTCTTGGTGCTGAGTTTACTGCAACATCAATGATTGGCTTTATTGCTCTGGCCGGAATTATTGTTCGTAATTCTATTTTACTTGTTGAATTTGTAAAAAATGAAGTTGCGGACGGAAAAGAAGTTGTTGATGCAGTTATTGCTGCAGGACAAGTCAGAATGCGCCCTATCTTTATTACTGCATTGACATTAATGGCCGGTGCTGCCGCTATTCTTAATGATCCTATTTTTCAGGGGATGGCAGCAGGTTTACTGTTTGGTACTGGTGTGGCAACAGTATTAACCTTAATTGTTATTCCTTTGGGATGCATTAGTGCAGGGAAACAGTTTTATTTAATGAATGGACAATCTTTTCCGGAAAAAGAAGTAAATGAAAATTCTGATGTGCCTGCAATCTCGGTGTGGGTAAAAATATGGCAAAAATTTCTCAGTGTTTCGAGTAATGTTTTTTATGTTTTACGTGAAGCAGTAAAAAACAAAACTGAACGCTTTAAGCATAGCGATACTGTTACAGAAGATGATGTTACTCAATCAGAATATGTTGATGAAACAAATAAAACAGAAGATGAAAGTGTTTCAGATGAAGTTGTTTCTGTGAGTAAAAAGAAAATAAGTAGTAAGAAGAAAGTAATTAAAAAAGAAATAGAAAGCAAAAAAGAAAATGTAACAAAAAAACAAACGAGTAAGAAAACATCAAGTAAGCGTACCAGCAAGAAAAAACGTCGTGGTATTAAACTAAAAAACATTGATCAAAAACAAGAGAAGCAAAATGATGAAAAAGAATAGCCGGTTATATCAAAACTTATTTATTCTATTTGCCTTGGGTAACACTTCATTTGTGTTAGCAAGTGACAATGAAGCGGCCGAAAAAGGGCAGACTGCTGCTATGCCTGCTGCTCCTTCGGGACCTTATCGTTCACAAATAGCGGATGATAGTAAATCAGGCAAAAAATTGATGCCTGCACCACAATTTGCGCAGCGTCCACCACAACCGATGATGCCTGCACCACAATTTGCGCAGCGTCCACCACAACCGATGATGCCTGCACCACAATTTGCGCAGCGTCCACCACAACCGATGATGCCTGCACCACAATTTGCGCAGCGTCCACCACAACCGATGATGCCTGCACC
>CAZSCK010000045.1:5907-7333 GCA_964605385.1 uncultured Thioalkalispiraceae bacterium | reverse complement strand
TGCACCACAATTTGCGCAGCGTCCACCACAACCGATGATGCCTGCACCACAAGTCGTGCAACGTCCACCGCAACCGATGCCCGCACCACAATTTGCACAATGTTCACCGCAGCCAGCACCGCAATTTGTTCAACGTCCACTGCAACAACCTGTACCTAACTGGGTTAGAAATCCACCTGCACCACCAGCATGGGTAAATAAATCTCGGCAAGTACCTAACTGGGTTAGAAATCCACCTGCACCACCGGCATGGGTAAATAATAGAGCACCGCAAGTACCTAACTGGGTTAGAAATCCACCTGCACCACCGGCATGGATAAATAATAGAGCACCGCATGTACCTAACTGGGTTAGAAATCCACCTGCACCACCGGCGTGGGTAACCAATCGACCACGACAACCGTTATATCGATACGGTAACCCTGGTCGGAATTACTAAACGGATATTGAGGGCAACAAGATGAATAAGTGTAAAGGAGTTAAATAATGCAGTTGATATCTTTTATGGTGATTAAAAAGCATGCATTAAAAAACGTATTTGCATTTTTAAGTTTGGCTATTGTCGGTAGCAGTAACTCTGTTGTTGCTGAATCATTAACTTATTCACCTGATCAATGGCCACGACATTGGAATGTGTTGATTAACAATACACATTTGCAAGATCGCTTAAATAGTTTTAGAGCCAATGGGAAATATACCAATCAAGTACCTGTGCGCAGTCCAATGTGGGGGGTAGTGCCTACGGCCAAACAAAAAATACGTCGTAGTGTACGACCTGAATATAATACAAAATCACATGTGAGGAATTATTTTGGACATAATCTTTATCAGGGAAATTATTATTCCGGTTTAGCCGGCTATGGATTAGCAAACCCATACAACTCACCTTTGTTGGTTCCCGGTGTGATGCCTGGACTTGTTGCGCCAGGTATTCCATATGGAGCATATCCTTATGTTGGTGCATCTCCATTTATGGGAGGCTTTCCTGCTATAGGAGGTTTTCCGGGAACAGGATATTCATGGTGATAGTTTATTGAATTTTATTTTATAAATTTAATTTAATTTTCTTAAGTCAATTAAGTGAGCTTTAAAAATATTTAGTCTGAAGTCGATATATGTAATAACAGTGAAAACAAAAAAGTGATTTTTATAATTCTTTTTTGTCTGTAAAGAATAATAGGTATGACACTCGGTATTTATTATTTATTGAAATACAAAAGAGTGAAGGCGGCATGGGATTCCATGTCAATGTATTACCTTCGAATATATGAGGGAGAAGGAAAATGAAAAACGTTCGTAAATTAATGGGCATCATGGCTTTAGCTGCTGTAGTAGCATTACCATTTTCAGCCGCCGAAGCATGGTGGGGACCATTTGGTAACAACAACGGTTGGGGTAACAACGGAAATGGTTGGGGCAACAACGG
>CAZSCK010000045.1:0-5807 GCA_964605385.1 uncultured Thioalkalispiraceae bacterium | reverse complement strand
CATTTGGTAACAACAACGGTTGGGGTAACAACGGAAATGGTTGGGGCAACAACGGAAATGGTTGGGGCAACAACGGTTGGGGCAACAACAGCAACGGTTGGGGCGACGGCAGTGGCTGGGGCAATGGTGATGGCAATATGTCATTCAGCATGGGAGGCAGTGGTCGTAGCAATGTTCAAGGTCGTGGAAATGGCTATGGAAGTGGCTATGGTAATGGTAATTACAATGGTGGTTATAACGGCTATGGAAATGGTGGTTATAACAATGGTTATTATGGTGCGCCACGTTATTATGCGCCACCACCACCACCTCAAGGGTACTATGGTCGTCCATATGGTCAACCAGCACCGGCACCCGCTGCACCAGCAAAATAAGTGTATGTTCGGATTTGAGTTATGCAATGTGTAACTTGAATCCGAAACACTTTACTTAAAATTATAATTCTACCAGATGGAGTAGGACGTTATGGCAGCTTATTTAAGAACAGGATTGCTTGTTGCAGGTTGTTTTCTTTCTTTTAGTGCAAGTGCTTTTGAGGTTGCTCAAGAGTTTTCAGCAGAAGCAGTACAAACTGTACCTGGACATCCATCGATGAATGTAAAAATGTTCATAAGTAAAAATGCAGTAAGAACAGAATCAATGATGAACGGTAATATGGTAATTGAGATCGTTTATCCAAATGACAAGAGACGTGTGTTATTGAATCAACATAGAAAAACATACATTGAACAAAAAGCAGAAAAGAATAGTTCCGCTAAATCTAAAAAATTAAGTAGTTCACCTTGTTCTGGTATATTAAATGCGATGTGTAAAAAGCTGGGCAAAGAAAAAATTAATGGTCGTAATGCTACTAAATGGGAAATGACAGTACAAAGAAATGGACGGAGTTTTAAAAGTCTGCATTGGTTAGATAAAAAACATCATATGCCTTTGAGAGAACAATTCCCTGACGGCACAGTATCAACTATGACAATGTCAGGAAAAGAAAAAATTAATGGCCGGAATACTGAGAAATGGAATATTAAGGCGACACGTTCTAATGCACAATCTATTGAATCACAACAATGGTATGACCCGAAATTAAAAATGGTAATACGTGAAATATTACCCGGTGGTTATGTCAGAGAACTACGAAATATTAAAGTAGCAAAACAAAATAAAAGTTTATTTAAAGTACCTTCTGATTATAAAAAAGAAAGTAAATACGGAATGATGCCACCAGAGCAAATGACACAGCAAAAAATGAATCCAGGCAGAGTCAGGTGACATTGTGATAACCGTTATTGCAAATTTAAAAGGTGGTTCGGGTAAAAGTACAGTCACTTTTAATCTGGGACTCTGGTTGCAAATGAAAGGCCAGCCTGTTGTCGCTTATGATCTGGATCCACAGCAAACATTAACAGATGTTGCTGAAGTGCGAAGAGAAGAAGGCTATACGCCACCATTACAGGTCAACCAGCCTCGTGACAGTTTGCGGGATGATATGCAATATCATCCACAACAAACTCAGGTACTTGTTGATGTAGGCGCATCAAATATGGCTGCAATGAAACTGGCGCTTTCGGTTGCAGACAGAATAATTATACCAGTGCCTCCGAGTCAGCCGGATGTTTGGGCGACACAACGATTTTTAAATATTGTTAGCGAGTTAGAAAGTGACAATAAACCGGAAATGAGAGTTTTTGTGAATCGAGCGGATACACATCGTGCAATTAAAGAGTCAGATGAAACAGAAGCAGTATTAGAACAACTGCCCGGTGTGAAGTTAATACCACAACGTTTGTATCAAAGAACAGTGTATCGGCGTTCATTAAGCGAAGGAATGTCAATATTTGAAATATCCAGACGGAGTAAAGCGGTTGATGAATTCAATCGTTTAGCCGGGATACTTTATCCAGAATTAGAAGATTAAAAGTTTTATAGCTTAAGGATACGAACATGAAAATTTTTCGACATATATTAAGTCATCTTTTTTTGATTTTTTTCTTAATAGCAATAGTTTCTGTTTTTTATTATCGGACATTACTTTTGCCAAATGATGTGGTTGGAAAAGTAGATGGTATTGTTAAAGAGGTTTACCCGCCTGCATTGAAATTTGTTTCCAAACGAGATTATTTTTGGTCTATCGGTGGTGAGCGAATTGTGTCCTTTGATAATTTAACTATATTTGAAAAAAATAAAGAGGTTGCCAGTAAGAGTAAACCTGCTGATGTAGTTAAGGTGGAACCACAGGTTGAAGCTGAGATTGAAGATACAGCAATAACTGAAAAAGAAGCTGAGCCAGGGAAAATAGATATAGTAAAAACTGAAGATAAGCCCCAAAAAGAAGCCATGGTTGTTATTGCACAAGTTGATGAGCCTGTAGTAGCTAAGGAATCCGTTATAGAACCTATAAAAGAAAATAATAAGGTTGAAGAATTACCTGTCGTAGTGAAAGACAGTGATACAAGTTCTGAGCGGGATTTACTTATTAATGCACGCAATGCATTTAATCAAGGAAAGGTTGTCCAGTCTGAAAAGTTTTATCTTGAATTAATTCAATTTGATAACGATAACCCGAATATTTTTGGTGAACTTGGTAATGTTTATTACTCGCAAGGGAAGTGGGATGAAGCCGGTCAGGCTTATTATGAAGCCGCTGTACGACTAATAACAGAAAAAAATTATAACCAGGTTGCTTATTTACAAAATGTAATTAAAGGCCTGAATACAGAACATGCAGAAAAGTTGGCTCAACTTATGATGAGACGATAAGCAATGCTAAAAAGATATAAAATTGGGGAAAAAAATGACTGATAATAAAATAAATCAGGATGAATGTGATAAAGAAGGATGTACAAATAGCGCTGCCGATTGTGATAAGGATCCCGCAACGTGCAAGGCAAACTCTGTATATTTTGGGAAAACCAAGGGGGGGAATAAAGGCGAAAATGAAGAGGAAAGTATGGATGATTGTATGGGGCGTAGTCTCGATCAATTATCTAAAGCCTTTATGGAAAGTGCTCGCCGTTGGGAAATGATTGTTTATCCTTCATTGTTTGCTTTTATTGTTCTGGCAGCATATGGGTTTTTCCTCATATATAGTTTAACGACAGATATATCCAGGGTTGCTAATGACATGAATAAGATTGCAATAACCATGGAAAGAATCACGACAAATATGGATGCGATGTCAAAAAACATGGTGGTGATGACACAAACAATTGATAGCCAGTCTGGCAGTATGAAGGAAATGACATATCACATTCGAGGTATGAATAGCTCAATGAATCGAATGCGTTATGACATGACGAATGTAAGTCGCCCCATGACGTTTATGAATGATTTTTTACCGTGGTAATTGTATTTAAGTAATTACAGGATATAGGGAGAATTTGATATGAGTGATGAAAATAAAAAAACAGATACTGATGATAATGTTGATGCTGAGGCAAAACCAGAAGCAGTTAAAAAACCAAAACCAGCTACAGCCAGTAAAAAAGTGAAAGCAAAAAGTAACGATGATTCAGGTAAGGATGATAATAAAAAGAAAATTGTTGAAAAACTGCAGGCCATGGGAGTTATGTCGGGAGGTGAGACTAAGGTAGAAGAAAAGAATAATTCTGACAAAGGATCTTTTACAAAAGTGGTATTTGCAAGCGTGGTTGCTGTTCTTGTTGTCGGTTCATTTGTGTGGGCATTAAATGAAGAAGCAGCTAATAAACAGATTGCTTCAAGCGCTAATAATCAGGTTATGCCTTCGGCTTATCCAGAAGTACGGCACCCTTCTTCGGTGAATTCTCAGAACAACTATCCTGGTTACCGTGCTTTTAATAATGAAAAGCAACAACAGCGAATACAGCAGCAACGAGAACAACAAAAGAAGTGGATGCAACAACAGCAACAATCTCAAGAAAAACAACGAGCGCAACAACAAAAGTGGACACAACAATGGCAGCAAGCTCAAGAGCAACGAAGAGCGCAACAACAAAAATGGGCACAACAACCACCAACTCAAGAACAATATAGGACTCAACAGCAAAAGTGGGCTCAACAACAGCAACAAACTCAAGAGCAACAACGAGCACAACAGCAAAAGTGGGCGCAACAGCAGCAACAAGCTAGAGAACAGCAGCGCGCTCAACAACAAAAATGGGTAGAACAGCAGCGACGACAAGTTCAGGAACAACAAAAAGTACAACAGCAAAAGTGGGCGCAGCAGCAACAATCTTTTTATGGTCGTCCCCCTTATGTTGCTCATCAAGGGCAGCCTGTACCGTCATATTATAATAATGCACCTCGATACCAACAGCCAGGACCGTACTATGGGCCTCAATATTAATTAGAAAACTATTTTAGAGAGAGTGATATGAACATCATGAAAAACGGGCTCGCGATTATTGGTGCTCTTTCAGTTGTGGTATGTTTATGGGCTGTTTACATACTGGAACCTGCATACCACCGCTTTAATAGTTTTGATGAGAAGGCGTTTGCTACTTATCAGTCACTGTTTAAAAACATATTAAAAACGGGCAATGCTGCAGAAGCAACCGTTTGGAAAGTGCAGGTTGAAGAAGGTTTAAAAGCGGCTGAAGTTGAAGAGGTAATGAAGTTTGTCGCTAATGAGCACAATATTAAAGATGTAGGAGAGTTACCTCTTTATAAACAGGTTGAAGCGAGTATAGGAAAACCTTTCCGTTTCATGAAGATCTACATGTTTTGTAATGCGTTAACAGCAGCAAAAATGGTGGAATATAGTGATGCTTTTTCAGCTTATTTACCTTGCAGAATAACTTTGCTTGAAGATAAGAGCGGTAAACTCTGGTTGTATTCACTTAATATGGATTTAATGATTCATGGTGGTACACCTTTACCTGACGAGTTAAAAAAAGAAGCATTAAACGTGAAAAAAATCATTCTTGATATCATGAACCGTGGTGCAAGTGGTGAGTTTTAATTTAGGTGAGTTTTATGTCGATGGTAAATGATACAAATTTAATGACCAGCGTTCAGGTAAAAAGACAGCTGAATTCTATTAATACTGATAAGCATGATATTAAAAATAGTTTACTGAATGTTGTTGAACGGTTTCAATGTCTGGATCATATTGCAAAGTCTATCGGATTGATGAAAGAAGGATTTTCTTTTGTTAACCGGGTATCGTGGGAAACTATTTTATCTAAATTAGAGCAGAGTGAAAAAAATGAAAATGAGTTAGAAGAAATTAAACTCAAGGATATTTTAGAAATCACTTCACAATCATCGAATCAACTTGAAAATGAGTTAATCCCTCAACTACAGAAATGTCGAAATAACTGGATGTTAGAAGTCATTTTGATTGAGTTTGTTTTTTTAGGTTTATTAACTTTAGCTGTTGCCGGTGTTACTCATTTACAGGGAATATGGAGCTTATCGAATATATCTTTTTCAGTACAACCCTTCTTATATGAACGTCCTGTATTTAGTTTATTAGCAGGTATTTTATTATTTGTTAGCTTTATAAGGATGCATTTTAGTATTCGTCATTTTGTGGCAGGACAACTTGTTAAAAAATTAAATAAAGAAACTTCAGAGTTTGATCTTGCTGGTGCATTTTTAAAAAATACACGTATACAGCACAGTATTTTCAGACCAGATATTATTGGCTGGAACTGGTTAAGTAGGAAGCGTTTGTTAAAAAATAATAATACAGAATAAATTCATCTCGATAATTTAGGGGCTGTTGATCTTTCAGATATTGAGCTCATTTTAACAAAAATAACGCACCGTCATAGCGAAGGAATAAAATGACTGCGGCAATCTCATAGTAAATGCCACTTTTATGGAGA
>CAZSCK010000044.1:0-22181 GCA_964605385.1 uncultured Thioalkalispiraceae bacterium | reverse complement strand
GGTATCCGGTGAGAAATAAAAATGCCGCTCACCTTAAGTGAACGGCATTAGGCTTAAGCGAGTAGTATTGTCCTGGTCATATAAAAAAGATAGGTTTTTAGCATGTGCATCTGAATTACCGACGAGATAATTAAAAACCTGCCATTGGATAAGTCTTGGGATATCCTTTAAGGGTTGAGTTGAATGCTCCTTTACCAGTTGCAAGCATTCTGCAAAAGTAGGGCCGCCTTCATGTTCATATTTACTATCGCTGGACCGTCCGCTGGCCTGACAGAAATCTTCTTGGTGTAGTCGGACAAGTCCGTCAGCTGTTAAAGTACGATCATAACGTGTACTGAGCGTAAAGGATTCATCTGCATGTGTGAAATAGTCAATTCCACCGACATCGAGTTTAAGCTCATCGGCAGTCCACATTGTGATTGTTTCATAGGCTGGAACATGACTAATGTCACGTAACTGATATTTCAGAATATGTGTTGATATAGAATTATCCAGAGGAATATAGAATTTTCCGTCTTCGTATTTTACAGGTGCTTTATCCTGGGCACCTGCCAGTGACAGTCTTGGTGCATTGTCACCAGCCTCTACGACCGCAGAGGGATTACGTACGTTTAATAGTTTTGTCAGGTCTTTATCGCTTAGTTCTCGGTATTGGTTAGGAGTATCTTGCGGCTCATCACCTAAAATAGATAATGCACCTGCACACTCTCCACCGATTGCTCGAAGTAGCTCAAAATCATTATCAAAACTTATTTTTTTCTCTCGGCAGATTCGTTTGCGGCTATCGGCTTCTGGTAGTAGATTGGCAAAGTAGTTATGTGCAATGCGATCCTCTGTACTGGGTTCAAACGCTTCCGATCTCAAAGGTAGTGTTTTTGAGACAGGAAAACGAACAGGATTTTCTAGCCATTCCTCTGAGTACTGAAAGCCTATTTTATTCCGCTCATCACGCCACAAATAGCCAACATGATGAGCATTAGTCCAAACATTGAGTGTGTCGTCATACATTTAAAAGATCTGCCCTATTGAGATGGTAGTTTTTAGGGGCTATAGCCACTTCCAACCCATAGTTTTTTAGTGCAGTAAGAGCTTTACCAATCTGGCTATTTTTACCTCGCTCAAAATCAGATAAAAAGCGTAGACTCAGGCCTGAGATTTCTTTGACCGTATCTAATGTCGCTTTTTGATCCTTACGGTGCTGGCGTGCTAACGTACCAATGCCTTTTATATCGGTAAATGCACCGTAGGGTGATTGTATACTGAGCGCGTTTCGCGGGTAGATATGTAAGCTCAGTCCAAGCAGAATGATGTATTTCAGGGTTTTATCAAAGAAAGCCGTCTTTTTTCCGCGCTCAATTTCAGAGATAAAACGTTCCCCAAGTACTGAAAAATTGCTGGCATCATTGATGGTGGCAGCCTGTTCACGGCGATGGTTTCTAAGATAGCTACCTAGCTCAGTCGTGCTGTGAATATGCTGTGCTCTGATTGAATTCTTAGTCTGAGTCATCATTATTCCCGATATGTAAAAATAGGGCTTAAAATAGGATGCTAGAACATAATATTCCTGTTATGGAAAAAATTATAACCTTGAGCTATTGTGAAACTTAACATAAGAGAAACAGTGGTAATGTAACTTATTGCTTTTATTAGATAAATTGTTTCAATGAGCGGATTAAAGTGGACTTCCCATAGTTTGCTCGACACCCAATAGTTGCTACAGAATACCCCTGTACTTGATAAAACAAATATAATGACTATAATAATAGGCGTATCTATACCTTATGCTAATTATAATGGTCAATTTGTTAAAAATGAAAAAAATTAGAACATATTCTTCTTATACTCAAGAAGCCTTAATGCTGCTGGGTCAGCTTATTAAGTTAGGAAGGAAAAGCCGTCATTTCTCTGAGGCTACGCTAGCTGAACGGGTCGGAATCTCACGCGCTACAGTACAGAAAATAGAAAACGGTGATCCAGGTGTTGCGATTGGGCTTGTATTTGAGTGTGCTGTTATTGTGGGTGTGACCCTTTTTAATTCACCAGAAACATCTATTACTTTAGATATTGATCGCGTTAAAGATAAATTGGCGCTGCTTCCTAAAGCGATTCACAGTGTTAAAGCAGAGGTAGATGATGACTTCTGATTATGCCTTTGTGTGGATTTGGTTACCAAATGCAACTACGCCTGTCGTTGCAGGAAAGCTCACACGGCAAAATAATCGTTTCATATTTAATTATGGTCGAAGTTACCTTAATAGAGAGAATGCTATTGCGATCTACGATCCGGAATTGCCTTTACAGGCTGGTGAAATACCACTAAACCATGCCATGGTCATTCCCAGCTGTATTCGTGATGCCTCTCCAGATGCATGGGGTCGGCGAGTTATCATTAATCAAAAATTCGGAAATCGAAAAAACGATGCTAATGTTGATGATCTTGATGAGCTTTCCTATCTGCTAGAGTCAGGCTCTGATCGCATTGGTGCGCTCGACTTTCAATTATCTTCTACTGAATACGTTTCAAGGCAGCGTAAAAATGCCTCGCTTGAAGAGTTACAGCAGTCGGCAGCTAGAGTTGAAAAAGGGGTGCCACTAACAAAAGAGCTTGATGAGGCACTTAATCATGGTGCTTCTATTGGGGGGGCGCGACCCAAGGCCCTGATTGATGCTGAGGATAAAAAATTTATTGCAAAATTTTCTTCAGCATCAGATACCTATGATGTGATTAAGGGTGAATATATCGCTATGCGACTCGCAGCAATCGTAGGCTTAAATGTTGCGAATGTTTCTTTAGAAAAGGCGAGCAATAAAGATGTATTACTTATCGAACGCTTTGATCGCGTGTTTGAGAATAATAAATGGTTTAGGCGTTCAATGGTATCAGCTCTGACTCTTTTAGATCTTGATGAGATGCAAGCACGTCATGCAAGTTATCAACACTTTGCCACTATCATACGACATCGTTTTGAACATCCAAGGCAAACTTTAAAGGAATTATTTGGAAGGATCGTTTTTAATATTTTATCTGGAAATACAGATGATCATGCGCGCAATCATGCTGCTTTCTGGGATGGAAAAGTTCTATCTTTGACTCCCGCATATGATATTTGTCCTCAAAATCGACAGGGTGGTGAAGCGTCCCAAGCGATGCTTATAAATGATAATAATAATTTAAGTCGTATAACAACATGCCTTGATGCTGCTCATCATTTCCTTCTTTCTAAAGAAGATGCTGTAGAGCTTATTAAAACTATGATTGACGTTATAGATAAAAATTGGAAGTGTGTGTGTGATGAGGCATTCATGAGTGAAGTAGATAGAAACTTTTACTGGAAAAGAATATTTATGAACCCTTATGTATTTGAGTTGTTACCAGAAGAGCTTTCATTTTTAGGTGATCAGATTTAAAGTGTTTTGAGATACCAATAATGATATACGGATTGAACTCACAATCCAAAGAAGACAAAAGCTTGTGCTAAGTAGAATGTTCTAATAAATTAAAAACAGACATTTATTTAAGAGATATTAGCTGGAATTTTCCTAATGTGGAAAAAGACAGTACTGCTTAAATCAATGTTATGTATAAAATGATAAATATAAAATAACTTTAAGGCTTAACTATGGTTCATCCAATTATTAAAGATCTCCAGTGGAGGTACACCACCAAAAAGTACGATACGACAAGGAAGGTTTCTCAAGAAGATCTTGATGTGCTCTTTGAGGCGATGCATCTTTCTGCGTCATCCATTAACTCGCAACCCTGGAAGTTTGTCGTTATTGAGAGTAATGAATCAAAAGAGCGAATGAATAAAACATTTGCTCATAAACATCAATATAACCAGCCTCACGTGTTTGATAGCTCACATATTATCCTCTTTGCTTACAATCCGCGTTACACACGTGATGATTATGCTCAAGTAGTTGATAAAGGGATTGAGGATGGGCGAACAAAGCCAGAAGATCGTGAGAGTGCTTTTGGAGCCTTTGCATTTGCTGAGTTTAATACTGATGAAACAGGGAATACAAGCTGTTGGACAAAAGCACAAACCTATCTTGCCTTAGGTAACACTTTACATACTTTGGCTCGTCTTAAAATAGATTCGACTCCTCTGGAAGGAATTGATATTGATTTAGTCAACGAAGAGTTCAAACAAGAGCTTGATGGCTATCAGTGTGACGTGGCTTTGGCTATTGGATATCATCATCCAGAAAATGACTTTAATGCAAAGCTTCCCAAGTCACGACTTAGCCTGGATAGTATTTTAGTGCGAATATAAAAAGTACGCGGTTTAGTTAACTCAACCGTTATGATTCAAAAATCTACCTTTACTCATTTTTCTATAGAAGTTTCCAAACATAGATAGCGGTTATTACTAGTGTATAGGTAGCAAGAATAATAACATTGACTGGGTTTCCAGAAAATTTAGGTGTTTTAATTTTTGATACATTTAAAGCTGCGAGACCTACACCGCTAGCATAGAGAATAATAGAAAAAGTACCATGGCTAACAAAGCTTTCAAATAAAAAGATAAAAACAAGAATGATACTATTGTTATCAAGCGCTAATCCTGTGTAGTGGGTTCCGCCGGCAAGACCAAAGGTTGAAAAATAACTGAGTCGTAGTGCGCTCGCAGCAAGCATCACAAATGCCCCAAGCAAATAGATAAGCTCAAAATTTCCATAACTTAAAAGCAGAATAGCAGGTGTAACACCATAGCTAACAATGTCTATTAATACATCAAGTTGGCCTCCAAAAATACGGTCATTACCCGTGCGTCCTTTCATTCTGCGTGCAATGAGACCATCAGCCCAATCGAAAGCAACCGCCCAGATCATGCCAATCATTGCGGCTGCGTAAAGCCCTT
This sequence comes from uncultured Thioalkalispiraceae bacterium, assembly GCA_964605385.1. Classification (GTDB taxonomy): domain Bacteria; phylum Pseudomonadota; class Gammaproteobacteria; order UBA6429; family Thiohalophilaceae; genus JAGLTQ01. The sequence goes on along the minus strand of CAZSCK010000044.1, from coordinate 17,316 downwards.
TAATGCTGAAATAAATGGCAAGAAGGGTACAGGCTAAACCTGATAGCGAAGCAATATTAGGAAGATCCTTAACATAGGAAAGAATAGAGTTAGGCTGAAGTTCTTCTGAATCAGTAGTGTTTGCGCTCATTAGGGGCCTTTAGTCGAAAAATTGATGATATTCGCATTAATATCCATACGAAACACAGTTTAGATAGTATTTGGTGTTATGATGCTGCGTCCAGTTTACATCATCTGGAGCTCAAATCAGTTTACATCATCTGGAATACAAATAATGCTTATTTACACCGTAGGAACTTGGGATTTATTACATGTTGGTCATTTGGCTTTGCTTCAGTATTGTAAAACATTGGGGAATACCGTTGCGGTGGGTGTTGCTTCAGATGAAGTTGTTGCGACGTATAAAAAAAATGTTCCCGTTGTTCCTCTTGAGCAAAGAATGGAAATGCTAAAAGCATTGCGTTGTGTTGATATTGTACTTCCCTATCATGAATTAGAGTACACCTCTGCGTGTAAAGAATTGGATGTAGACATTTTTGTTATTGGAGAAGACTGGGGAAAAGCGGCGCATAATTTTGAAGTAGAGTCTTATTTAAAAGAAAAGGGTAAATCTATTCATCAAGTTAGCTATCATCCTCTAACGTCATCTACAAAAATAAAAGAAAAAACCATCGCGCAACTTCATGCGGCCGCGTAAATAAAGCGATCTGATAATTTTATATTAATACGCAAGGCATCGAACGTCCGCTTTCAGTACATTTACAAGAAAATTATATTTAATACGAACGGCTACTTCTGGCCCAGACTGTGTGAAAACTCATTATAAGGTATAATAAACCTTTCTTCTGGGGGATCATCAACATGGTTGGATTCATAGAAGGCGAAGCCCGAACACAAGCAACACTCTTTCCTGAACGACTCGATGATTATATTACTAAAGACAATCCTATTCGAGTGATCGATATCTTTATTGATAATCTCAATCTTAATAAACTGGGTTTTAGAACAATACCCGCAGATACAGGTCGACCGGCTTATCATCCAAGCACTTTACTTAAGCTTTATGTCTATGGTTATCTTAACCGCATCCAGTCATCTCGTCGTTTAGAGCGTGAAACGGGACGTAATGTTGAACTAATGTGGCTAGTGGCACGATTAGCCCCTGACTTTAAAACTATCGCAGACTTCCGTAAAAATAATACAAAATCGATTCGCTTAGTTTGCCGTGAGTTTGTACAAGTCTGCCGTAAACTTGATTTATTTACGGATGCTTTTGTGGCTATCGATGGGAGTAAGTTTAAAGCCGTCAATAATCGAGACAAAAATTATACCCAGGCTAAATTAAAACGCAGGTTGGATGATATCGATAAAAACATTAACCGCTACTTAGAACAAATTGCGAGTGCAGACAGACAAGACGATTTAGCTAAAAAAGATAAAACCATCCGCCTTGAGAATAAAATTAAACAGCTCAAAAAAGAAATACAACAACTCAACAACATCGAAGTACAATTACAGGCAACACCCGACAAACAAATATCACTGACCGACCCCGATGCGCGTTCCATGAAAACACGAGGTACCGGTATCGTCGGTTACAATGTTCAGACAGCCGTTGATGTTAAACACCATCTTATCGTGGCGCATGAAGTGACGAATGTCGGTCATGATCGTACGCAGTTACACAACATGGCCACGCAAGCCAAAGAGGCGATGGGCACAGATGAACTCACCGTTGTCGCCGATCGCGGTTACTTTAAGGGTGAAGAAATTCTTGCTTGTGAGCAAGCCAGTATGACAACGTTCCTCCCTAAACCGCAAACGTCAGGCAGTATGTCAAAAGGTCTTTTTGGTAAACGTGATTTTATCTACATAGTAAAAGACGATGAGTATCGCTGTCCTGCAGGTCAACGTTTGATTCAACATATGCAGACACGCGAAAAAGGTCAACTGCTTTATCGTTATTGGTGTTCAGTTTGTCAAACATGCGCGATAAAATCGCAATGCACAACCGGAAAAGAGAGACGCGTGACACGATGGGAACATGAAGCGGTGGTTGAGCGAGCACAAACCCGAATTGATAAAGAACCTGAACGAATGAAGGCTCGACGAGAAACAGTCGAGCATCCTTACGGTACGATTAAACACTGGATGGGCTATACCCATTTTCAAATGAGAACGCTAGAACGAGTGAGTGCAGAAATGAGCTTGCATGTCTTGGCCTATAACCTGAAGCGAGTAATGAACATCATGGGTGTTGGTGCATTAATCGAGGCCATACAGGGATAACACCTGTATTCACCCTATAAAATAGCTATTATTTTGGGTTTTACACGCGTTATAGGGAAAGTTAATTTTTAAATGTCATTAACATACTGAACTGACTAATTTTAAAATTAATCGCGGTGTAAGTTCTTAAACGGATGAGTCAGCTGGATCTGATAGGTGAAAATAAGTTTTTTAGTTTTCACACAGTCTGGGCCGTAACCGTAAGCTGCCGCTTTATACCCTATTAGCCTCTCATACAACAGAACAAAAAAAGACATAACTAACATTATTGAATATCTGATCGGTGATCCTTCTCCCGAGCGTAAGGAATGGTTGGAGCTAAAAATATAAAAGAAATATATACCTTCGTAAAAGTGCGCTTATTTCCTGAATGTTTTACTAAAGTATTACCTGTTTTTGCCGTTAAGTTACAAAGAGATGCTTTTCATAACGGTATGGATTGAGCGGTATTAAATATGGACAGGTAAAATGAGCGATATTGGTAACAGTTTTGACATGGCGCTTTATCAGCAGATTTTGAAGTATATCCGGCGTTAAGGATATCAACAAAGAGACCATGCAATACGACAAAATCACCGGCAAGCTAGGGCTTAGCTTGCTGCTGCTATTCCTGCTGCTGCCTTTTTTGAGCGTGAGTTATCTTCTCAACACCGAACTCAACAGCGAGACCCGATTTATTGCGCAACAAAAGGCCGGTTTTGCTTACATCGATGCTGTGCACACGTTGCTGGAACATGTACAGCAGCACCGTGGCATGGCATATGCTCTTCACAATGGCACGAATGAATTTGAATCACAGTTAACCATACTCCTCGCGCGCATCGATGAAGATGTGCGTGTGGTTGAAAGGATGTATGCCACATTCAGGTACCTGTCGAAAAGCAACGGTAAATGGATAGCCTGGCGCAATAACTGGTTGAAACTGCAACAAAAGTATATGCAAATGTCCGCCGCTGATCATTTTGCTGCGCACAGTAAGCTAATTGATGAACTGCTCGTGTCTATCCGCGAGGCGGTCGATGTCTTCCGCCTGACACTTGATACGCAACAGGATAGCCGCAATCTGGCGGAGGCAGTTATGCAAATGCCCTGGCAGATGGAATATATGGCACAGATGCGCGGGCTGGGTACGGGCATCGTCGCGCGCGGTCGTATCAGCGCTAATGAGAGAGAGAGACTCAGAGCGCTTGGTCAGTCCACCCGTGTGGGGCAAGATGATTTGGTTCGCAATATGACCATGCTCTTTCAGCGAAATCCCTCACTGCAAGCCCACCTGTCTCCCGTGCTGGACAAATCCATTAACAGCATAAACCGCTTTATGAGCCTGGTACTTAAACAGATCACGGATTCTGCTGCACTACAGGACGTCTCTACCCGTGCATATTTCAATACTGGCACCATGGTGCTGGATGATTTTTCTCGTCTGTTTGTTGCCATCGAGAGTGAGCTTGATGCTCTGCTCATGGTGCGGCTGGAAAATATGCAGCACAAACGAACGTTGTTACAAGTGAGTACGCTGCTGATTCTGGTGGTGACCATTGTGATTTATTTCATATTTTTACGCCACCAGGTAGCGCTTAGCGAAAGCAAACAAAAGATCCAGGCCATTGTTGAGAACGCTGCTGACAGTATTATTACCATCAATGAGCGGGGGATAATCCAGTCGTTTAATCCTGCAGCGGAAAAAATGTTTGGCTACCGCGTTGATGAGGTAATGGAGCAAAATGTCAGTTACCTGATGCCCGCAGCGGAGAGGCATCGGCATGACAGTTACTTGCGGCGTTATATGGAATCCGGGCAGGGCCATATTATTGGCATCGGTGGGCGTGAAGTAGAGGCACGGCGCCATGATGGCAGTATCTTCCCCATGGATCTGTCGATCAGCGAAATGCAGCAAGCTGATGGAAAATGTCTGTTTATCGGTATCCTGCGCGATATCAGCCAGCGCAAGCAAGCCGAGGCCGACTTGCGAGCTAGCGAAGAACGCTTTGATCTGGTGACCCGTGGCACCAGGGATGGCATCTGGGACTGGAATCTGACCTCAGGCCAGATCTATTTCTCACCACGCTGGAAAGCCATGCTTGGTTACGACGAAACGGAAATCGAAGACAATTTTCATGCCTTGCAGAGCTTGATTCACCCCGACGATCTGGGCTTGGCACTGGACAACTGGATATCATGTATGGAGGGAGAAAATGATGCTTTTGCCATCGAATATCGGTTGCGCAACAAACAGGGCAACTATCGCTGGATCGAGTGTCGAGGGCTGGCTCAGCTCGATATTGAAGGTAATCCGATACGCATAGCGGGTTCCCACACCGATATCACCGAACGCAAGCAAGCCTATGCTGAATTACAACAGATGACAAAGGTGCTCGCGACCAAGGCAGCGGCGCTGGATCTTAGTAATAAGGAGTTGGAGCAGTTCGCCTATATCGCCTCCCACGATCTCAAAGCGCCGCTACGCGCCATCGCCAATCTTTCTCAATGGATCGAGGAAGATCTGGAGGAGGTGATGACCGACGATACCCGTAAACAAATGTCGTTGCTGCGTAGCAGGGTGTTACGCATGGAAGGACTGATTAACGGTATTTTGCAATATTCTCGCATCGGACACATCGATGCCGGGTGCGAGAGTGTCGATGTTAGCGCGCTGTTACTGGAGATCATTGATGGTTTGGCCGTGCCGAAAGGTTTTGTTATCGACATTGCTCCTAACATGCCCGTGTTCGAGACGGTACGTGTACCGTTGTCCCAGATATTTGCCAACCTGCTATCCAATGCTATCAAGTACCATCACCAACCCGATCAAGGTCATATACAAATCAGTGTACGAGAAGTAGATGATAAATATTATGAGTTTTGTGTATCGGATGATGGCCCCGGTATTGCACCCAAATACCACGAAAAAGTCTTTGGCATTTTCCAGACCCTTAATGCCCGCGATGATGTAGAGAGCACCGGCGTGGGTCTGTCTATCGTGAAAAAAATCGTCGAAACCCAGGGCGGTGAAATTAAGCTGGATTCGGCTGAGGGTGAAGGCTCAAGTTTTTGCTTTAGCGTGCTGAAAACAAGGTGTGAAGGACAAACTGCAAATAATGAAGTCGATAGTGAAAATCCCACTACCGTCGTTGAGCACGATAAAGGAGTGATGAAGCATGATGGATAATAAAGTTTCTATATTGCTGGTTGAGGATGATGAGGTGGACGTAATGAATATACAACGTGCCTTCAAGAAAAATCATATTAGCAACCCGCTTCATATTGCTGGCAACGGTCTGCAAGCGCTGGCTATGTTGCGCGGTACCGATGGCGAAGAAGAATTTAATCCAACACCAAAGATCATTTTGCTGGACATTAATATGCCGAAGATGAATGGCATCGAATTTCTTAAGGAGCTGCGTAGTGATGCTGATCTGCGCTCCATTAGTGTGTTCATTCTCACCACCTCGGATGAAGAAAAGGATCGTATCGCCGCTTATGACCTGAACGTGGCGGGATATATCCTCAAACCGGTAGAACCAGGTAAGTTTATAGATGCGGTTAAAACTCTGGATGTGTTTTGGTCGTTGATCGAGTTACCTTAATTTATTAGTGAGTAATAAGGTTATGACAGAAGAATTAAAAATATTGATCGTAGATGATGATGATGTTGATCGTATGGCTGTACGTCGTGCACTGAGTAAATCCGGGCTACAAGTTAATATTGAAGAGGCTTCGAGTTGTAAAGAGACACTTAAGTTATTGCGCTCCTCTGACTTTGATTGTGCTTTGTTCGATTACATGTTGCCCGACGGTGACGGCTTATCATTACTTCGTGACATCCGAACAGAGGATATTTCAACTCCTGTTGTGATGCTTACAGGACAGCGTGATGAACGGCTTATTGTAGAATTATTACGTGCAGGTGCTTTTGATTATTTATCAAAAAATGAACTCAGTGGTGAGAATCTGGGACATGCAGTACAAACTGCTATCAGGTTATATCGTGCTGAACGGGAACGTCAGAGTGCTCATGCTGAGCTGGAACAGGCTCATCGAGAATTACAGACCAGCCATGAACAATTACTGCAATCAGAAAAACTGGCTTCTATTGGTCAACTTGCGGCGGGTGTTGCCCATGAAATTAATAATCCAGTCGGCTATGTTTATTCCAATTTGGGTACATTAGAAAAGTACATCGATAATTTGTTCCAGATGCTGGAAAGTTATGAACAGCTGGAAGCATTGGTTGGTGTGGATGAGGTTGTCTTGAAAGACTTGCAGCAACTGAAGCAGGAACTGGATCTGGATTATCTCAAGCAAGATGTACGTGATCTGGTCAGTGAGTCTCGTGAGGGCATCGCTCGGGTCAAAGGTATAGTTCAGGATCTCAAAGATTTCTCCCATGTTGACGAGGCTGAATGGCAATGGGCAGATTTACACCGTGGCTTGGATAGCACTCTTAATATTGTTAATAACGAAATAAAGTATAAGGCTGAGGTGGTTAAGGAATACGGAGAGTTGCCCGATGTGGAATGTCTTGCCAGTCAGCTTAACCAGGTATTTATGAACCTGCTGGTTAACGCCGCCCATGCTATCGAAGAACGAGGCACAATTAGCCTGCGTACCGGACACCAAAATGACAAGGTTTGGGTGGCCGTCAGTGATACAGGCTCAGGTATTACAGCTGAGAATTTGAAAAATATTTTTGATCCCTTTTTTACCACCAAGGATGTAGGCACCGGCACCGGGCTGGGATTGTCGTTGTCCTACGGTATTGTACAAAAACACGGTGGCCATATTGAAGTAGATAGCGAAGTGGGTAAAGGCACAACCTTTACTGTTCACCTGCCAGTAAAGCAGCCGGAGACTCAGGCTGAAAAAAGTGAAGAGGCAACAGCATGAGTTCTGAGAACAATGCTGAACCGGTAGAAGTGGATAAAAGAAAGCAAGTGTCCACGGTGTTGTTTGTGGATGATGAGGCAAATATTCTTACCGCACTGAAACGCCTGTTTCGCCCGATGGGATACCAGGTTCTCACTGCGCCGGGAGGTCGTGAGGGGCTGGCTATAATGGAACAACAGTCAGTGGATCTGGTCATTTCTGATATGCGTATGCCGGAAATGGATGGTGCATCTTTTCTGCAACAGGTGGCAGCTCGCTGGCCTGATACGGTTCGTATTTTGCTGACTGGCTACGCCGATCTCACCTCTACTATCAAAGCGGTGAATGAAGGTCAGATTTACCGTTACATTAGTAAACCGTGGGAAGACAATGATATTACGCTGAGTGTTAAACATGCACTGAAGCAAAAAAATCTTCAGGCTGAGCGAGACCGGCTGCAAATATTAACCCGAAAACAAAATGAGCAACTCAAGGAACTCAATACCAGCCTGGAAGATAAGGTGCGTGCACGTACGGGTGAGCTACAACAAACTGTTAGTTTTCTGGAACTGGCTCACCAGTCACTGGATGCCAGTTATCGGACAACAGTGGAAGTATTTTCCAATCTAATTGAAATGCGTGAACAGCGATCAGGCAAAGCACGAAAGGTTGCTGAGCAGGCGGTACAACTTGGGCAACTGTGTGATCTGGGTGAACCTGAATTACGCGATCTGCGTTACGCTGGATTGTTGCGTAATATTGGCAAGGTTGGTCTTAGTGATCAGTTGCTGAGCAAAGCAGCAAGCACCATGAATGATGCCGAGCATAAAATATTTATTCGTCATCCTGTTATTGGTGAAGGGTTGTTGATGGCCCTGGAGCCTTTGCATGATGCTGCCCGTTTGATTCATTGTCAGCATGAGCAAATTGATGGTAAAGGCTATCCCGATCATCTCAAGGGTGAGGTTATTCCTGTCTCATCACGTATTCTGAAAGTGATTGGTGACTATCATGATTTACAACATGGCCTGGTGCTGACGGCCCATCTTGATGAACATGAGGCGCGTGATTATCTCATTGAACAGCGTGGTACCAGATATGATCCCGATATTGTAAACCTGTTCCTCAAACTACTTGGCCGTCAGATGGAGCAGGCCGATAAAGTTTCCGAGCGTTGTGTCAAATCCAATGGTTTACAGGAAGGAATGGTTTTGTCGCGGGATTTAGTACTGAGTGACAAAGTATTGTTGTTATCAAAAGGCCATTCTTTAAGCGATAGCCTTATTGCGCGTATTCATCACCTGGAACAGTCTATTGGTGATGACCTGGACGTATATGTTTTTAATAGTGAGGTGAATTAAAGATGCAGCGGCTAATGATGGTGGATGACGAAGAGAATGTTCTTGCTGCTTTGCAACGGGTATGTCGGATGCAAAAGCAGTGGGAGATTGAAATCTATAGTGACCCGGAGGCGGCATTAAGTCGTGCTCAAACAGCTAACTTTGATCTGTTTCTTTCTGACTATCGTATGCCGCAAATGAATGGTGTGCAATTTCTTAGTGAGGTAAAAAAACTGCAACCAGATGCCATGCGACTGATTCTTAGCGGCCAGACTGATCGTGAAGGTCTGATGGCGGCTATCAATGAAGCGCAGATCTATCGTTTTATTGATAAACCCTGGCAAGAGCATGATTTGCTCACTACCTTACAACAGGCCTTGAGTCTTCGGGATGTTTTACTGGAGAACCGTATTCTTGCTAACCAGGTTCGTGAACAACAAAAGGAACTGGATCAACGCAAGTTAGCCCTGGAGAAATACAAAGACAGGCATCCTGATTTATTTGCAATTGAGTGGGCTGCGGACGGTTCCATTATTCTTGCTGAAAATAAATAAGTACGAAGAGTCAGAACGTTATTATGGAACGCACTTTACTACTGGTTGATGATGAACCCAATGTGCTTAATGCACTCAAACGTCTGTTGCGTCAGGAAGGTTATCACATTCTTACTGCCAGCAGTGGTGACGAGGGTTTACAACTACTGGCTGAGCATAAAGTCAGGGTAATTGTTTCTGATCAACGTATGCCTTTCATGACCGGGGTGGAGTTTCTTAGTCAGGTGCATCAACGCTGGCCTGATACGGTACGTATTATTCTCTCTGGTTATGCCGATTTTTCTGCTGTCACCGGTGCTATTAATGAAGGTGCTATTTACAAATTTTTTACCAAACCCTGGGATGATGCACAGATGCTGGCCAACATCCATGAGGCCTTTCGTCACGCTGAACTGAATGAAAAAAATGAGCAACTGACACGTATATTTGAGAGCACCATCGAAGGCATTATGATCACGGATACCAATGGTCAGATTCAGTCGGTTAACCCGGCCTTTAGTTTGATCACCGGTTATAGTGCTAAAGATGTGATTGGCAATAACCCCGGTATATTAAAATCGGATCGCCACGATGCGGCGTTCTTTCACTCTTTGTGGCAGGCATTGCTACATCATGGGCAGTGGGAAGGTGAAATCTGGAATAAACGCAAAAATGGTGAAGTTTATCCATTGTGGCTGACACTCACTGCCATTATGGATAATGAGGGCAAACCCGGTCAGTACGTGGGTTTGTTCAATGACATCACCGAGCAAAAAGAAAACGAGGAACGCATTCGCCACCAGGCTTATCATGATGCTTTAACGGGGTTGCCTAACCGCCTGCTTTTTAATGATCGCCTGCAACTGGCACTGGCGCAGGCTCGTCGCCTGGACGAACAACTGGCGATTATGTTCATTGATCTGGATCGCTTCAAAAATATTAATGACAGTCTCGGTCATTCAGTCGGTGATCAATTACTGCAAGGTATGGCGAAGCGGCTTGAGCAATGTACCCGTGATGAGGATACCGTCGCACGCATGGGGGGTGACGAGTTCACCGTCATGTTGCCCCGTATTAAGCAGCTTTCTGATGTAGATATAGTGGCACGCAAAGCACTCGAAGGATTAAGTCAGCCGTTACGGGTGGAGGGACATGAACTGGTGGTCACCGCCAGTATCGGCATCAGTCTTTATCCTGAAGATGGTGAGCAAGCGGAAGTGCTGATGAAAAATGCGGACAGTGCCATGTATCGTGCCAAGGATCAGGGTAAAAACAAATACCAGTTTTATAGTGCTGATATGAATGCCAGTGCCATGGAACAACTTACTATGGAAAACCAGTTGCGCCACGCGCTGGAACATGGAGAGTTCCGTCTCCATTACCAGCCACAGGTAGATATTGTCAGTGGGCGGTTGATTGGCTTTGAGGCACTGGTGCGTTGGCAACATCCTGAGCAGGGGCTGGTGCCGCCGGGCAAGTTCATCACAATTTTAGAGGAAACCGGTCTCATTGTACCGGTGGGTGAATGGATTCTTAATGAGTCCTGTCAGCAGAATGTTGCCTGGCGAAAAGCGGGCTTGGTGCCGGTAAGGATAGCGGTGAACTTTTCCAGTCACCAGTTTCGTGAAGCAGCAATCGATCAGTTGGTGACGAAGGCTTTGGCAGAGAGTGGTCTGGATGCCGATGGTCTGGAGGTGGAAATCACCGAAGGTGTACTAATGGACGATGTAGAACAAAGTAGTGAAACATTACGTCGCTTGCGTGCAATGGGGGTGGCAATCGCTATTGACGATTTTGGTACCGGTTATTCCTCGCTGAGTTATCTGAAAGAGTTTCCCGTCGACATGCTGAAAATTGACCAATCTTTTGTGCGTGACATTACCTGCAACCCGCAGGATATGGAAATTGTCAACTCTATTATCACTATGGCACATGGTCTGGATTTGGGCGTGATTGCTGAAGGGGTAGAAACAGAAGAACAACTGCAACTGCTAAGTGAATTAGGTTGTGATCAGATTCAGGGTTATCTCATCGGGCGACCGCTAACGATAGAACAAGCTACTGAGTTACTGCAAAAATCGGCCAACCAGCCACTATTAAAGCTACGTGATAAGTGATGAGGGAAGCAATGTGAAAAATGAACGTACTTTATTGTTAGTCGATGACGAGGAAAATATCCGCCGTGCTCTCACTCGGGTTTTGCGTCGTGAAGGCTACATTATTTTACAAGCAGACAGTGGGGCACAGGCATTGGAATTGCTACAGGAACATCCTGAAATTGGCCTTATTCTTTCCGATCAACGCATGCCACATATGACGGGTATCGAATTTTTATCACAAGCACGTCAAATATGCCCTGACACAGTGCGTATTGTCTTGTCTGGTTATACCGATCTGAATACGGTCACTGATGCGATTAACCAGGGTGAAATTTATAAGTTTCTTACAAAGCCCTGGGAAGATGATTTACTACGTTTAAATGTTCGGGAAGCTTTTGAACATTCTGAACTACGTTTTGAAAATCAACGCCTGGCTCAGGAACTGCAACAGATCAACGCAGATTTGGAACAACGGGTTGAAGAAAAAACCCGTGAGGTAACGATGAACATTCATGCACTGCAAATTTCTCAGGAGGTGCTGGAACACCTACCTGTTGGTGTAGTGGGTATTGATCAGGATGGATTACTGGTCGTTGCTAATCAGTTGGCACAGTTATGGTTAACACCGGCGGATCAGAAAAATACTGGCAGCCTGATCGGGCAAGCAGCTGATGAGGTTTTGCCCGCTCAAATATGTGCGCAAATTAACAATGTTCTCGAAGGAAAAATGTCTGCCCCCATCAATGTTCAGTTGGCAGACAACACAGTAAATGTTCACTGTGGTCGCATGGGGCAGGCATCACAGGCTCAGGGTGTGATTATGGTTATGACACCAACAACACGATAGAAAATATGAAAGTAAAAATATATTGCAAGCTGAGTGATGCTAAAGCAGGATTATTACTTGCCGAAGATGTTTGTGATCAGCAGGGTAACTGTTTGCTCGCTTCTGATTCAATATTGACGGAGAAAAAGCTGTCTAGCATACAAACACGGCATATTGATGGCTTTCTGATCTGGCAGGAACAAACACTCAGCAAAAGCGAAATTATTGAACAGCGCGAGGCCATTACGGCGCGTTTAGCACATCGTTTTCGGCAGATGCAGGATAATCCTGAGATGATCAGATTGCATGCTCTTTTGCTGACTTACCGCACGGAATGTTATGAGCAGAAAGAGACCCCTGTTAGTCGTGTCGATAATGCTGGAGATACACAATGAACACGGCAAAGTTGACACTGGATAAACTAGAGCGAAAAGTTCAACAGTTACCCTCACTGTCTGCTGTTGTTACTCGCCTACTTACCTTGTTACAAGATAATGACATTACCATGGCGGTATTAACTGCTGAGATGAGTAAGGATCAAGGACTAACGGTGCGTGTTCTGCGTATCGCCAACTCACCTTTTTATGGAATGTCCTCACGTATTGATAGCATCCAGCAGGCAGGCACATTACTGGGGTTGCACACGATACACGGTATTATCGTTGCTGCAGGCATTATCGGACACTTTCCGCCACAGCAAGATCAGGGCTTTGATCGACACTCTTTCTGGTTACATTCGATTGGTACAGGTTGCTGTGCACAGATTCTGGCTCGTCATGCTGGCTTAGATCCTGAGCAGGCATTTACTGCGGGTCTGTTGCACGATATTGGTAAGTTAGTTTTGGCAGCCTATTTTGAAGATGACTTTAGTCATGTGCTGGCCTGGCGTGATGAACATGGTTGCCTGATTCGTGAAGCAGAAGAATCTGTGCTGGGTTTTGATCACAGTGAAATCGGTGCACGAGTTGCACAGCACTGGAAATTACCAAAATTACTGGTTAATGCCATCCGCTTTCACCATGCCTTGCCCGGTAAAGTTACCCCATTGGCAGAGCTGGTGCACGTGGCAGATATCATTTGCCGTGGGCTGGATATTGGTCACGGTGGCGATGATCTGATCCCTGCCTTACACCCGGATGCTCTGTCACGACTGGGTCTGGATTGGAATGATTTGCGTGCAACGTTGCCCGAAATTGAGCAACTTAATACTCGTGCCAGCATGTTACTGGATGACAACTGAATAAACAGACAGACATCTGATTGAGGAAACAATGACTCATGTTCAGGAGAATTGAGAAATGAAAATAGATAAAAGTCTTTTGCATATCAGCTTAACAATTTGTCTGATCATGCCAGCTATAACAATTGCTGCTGAAGCATCTCGTCATTCACCTTTAACCATTACCTTCGGTGTTGTGCCACAACAGGCTGCCAGTAAGCTGGCCAGAAAATGGGGGCCGTTACTGGCTCATCTCGGCAGGCAAACAGGTTATAGCTTTAAATTCAGCACCACTAAAAATATTCCCATTTTTGAACAGAGGCTGGCGGCGGGCCTTTATGATATGGCCTACATGAATCCTTATCACTACACGGTGTTTCACCGTTCTCCTGGTTATTTGGCTTTCGCCAAGGAAAAAAATAAAAAAATTAAGGGGATTGTGGTGGTGCGCAAGGATTCGACAGCACAGGATCTGAAAAATTTTGCGGGCAAAACACTGGCTTTTCCTGCGCCGGCTGCTTTTGCTGCCAGTGTGTTGCCACGAGCAGCGTTGAAAAAACGAAATATTATTATTACACCAAAGTATGTTTTATCTCATGACTCGGTTTATCGCGCAGTGGCCATGGGGCTCTATCCGGCTGGCAGTGGTGTAATGCGTACTTTTCGTAATATGGCTCCTGATGTTAAGAAACAGTTGCGTATTTTATGGAGCACAAAAGGCTATACACCTCACGCAATTGCTGCACATCCTCGCTTACCAAAGGGAGCCATAGAAAAAGTACAAATTGCCATGCGTGAACTGGAGGCAGATCCTGAAGGCAAAAAAATTCTTGCCAGCCTTAATTTTAAAGGTTTTGAGTTAGCCCGTGATGCTGACTGGGACGATGTCCGTGCTCTGGGTATCGAACTGCTTGAATCCCTTATTAGTGGGGCTGAGTAAGTTAGCCTATGTCTTTTCGTTTAAAAACCATTTTAGGTATAGCCGCCATTGAGGCGGTGTTGTTATTTATCCTGATCTGGAACAGCCTGTTATTTTTACGTGCTTCTAACGAAGAAGAACTGATAAAACGTGCAAGCACGACTGCCACCCTGTTTGCGACAACAACCAAAAATGCGGTGCTTTCTACCGATATTGCCTCGCTGAATGAGTTTGTGCATGAGGTATTAAAAAATCCCGATATTGTTTATGCGCGAGTTATTGATGCAAAAGGAGTGCTTGCACAGGCTGGTCAGAAGAATGTATTGGAACGAGCTTTTGTTGCAGATTATCAATTCGATACAGTCGACGATGGTATTTATGATGATGCCGCGATAATTGAAGAAGGGGGAATCGAGTTTGGCCGTGTTGAACTGGGCATTTCTATTGCCAGTATTCAGAATGTACTGCTTAAGGCGCGTGAGCAAATATCTTTGATTGCCATAATTGGAATAGTGTTAACGGCTTTATTTTCTTTTGTACTGGGTACAGTGTTAACCCGTCGTATTCTGACATTGAAACAGGCATCTGAAAATGTTGCGAAAGGTGATTTATCCAGTCGTGTGATTGTTAAAGGTAAAGATGAAATTGCAGTTGTTGCTACTGCCTTTAATGCCATGCTGGATAAATTGAATGAATCAGCAACGGCACAACAACAATATCAGAAGGAGCTGGAAGAACTTAATAACAGTCTTGAGGTGCGTGTATCCAGACGTACTGCTGAACTTCAATCAAGCAATGTTGCGCTTAAGACAGCGATGGCTGAGTTGAAAGTTGAGAAAGAGGATCAACGGAATCTCATTGAAAAACTGACCCTGACCCAGGGACAACTTCTGCAATCAGAAAAAATGGCCGCACTGGGTCAACTAGCGGCAGGTGTGGCACACGAAATCAATAATCCACTGGGATTTGTTAGCTCCAATACCACGACATTAAAAAGATATGTGGCAGATTTAATAAAATTGCTAAGCCTGTATGAAGAAAGTGAACCTGCGATTAACAAATCAGAAGTACTTGATTCATTACTGATATTAAAAGAAGAGATTGGTCTTGATTTTATTCAGGATGATATCCAGAACCTGATTGTAGAATCCCTTGATGGCATCGATCGAGTTAAACATATTGTAAAGGATTTAAGAGAATTTTCGCATGTAGATGAAAATGACTGGCAATGGGTTGATATTGATGATGGTCTGAATAGTACGTTAAATATTATCAACAATGAAATCAAGTGCAAAGCTGAAGTAATAAAAGAATATGGGGATTTACCCAATGTGGAATGTCTTGCCTCTGAGCTGAATCAGGTATTTTTGAATCTGTTAGTGAACGCGGTTCAAGCAATTGAAGATCATGGCACCATCACCATACATACTGCAGTAGAGGATAATGATCATGTCAGGATTGTGATAGCAGATACGGGAATGGGTATTTCAGAAGAAAACATAACACGTATTTTTGATCCCTTTTATACCAATAAGTCAGTGGGTACCGGTACTGGACTTGGCCTTTCCCTTTCCTACAGTATTATTCAGAAACATCATGGCCGCATTGATGTAGAGAGTGTTGAAGGTGAGGGAACAAAGTTCATTATTATCCTGCCTGTTAGTCGACAAGGTGAATAAGTTCAATATGTATACTTATATCGAGTCTGATCTGGCGGTTTTAACTAAATTTTTCTTATACTCGTCTTCTCAAGTGGGAGGCAGAGTATGACGGAATCTCAATCTCCCCAAGCTTTATTTGAGGGTGTTCCTCTCATTGATTTGCTGATTGCCAGCAAAAAAACATCACTTTAATGGGTTATTTGTATTCTAATCCAGTTCTTATTGTTATTAAACTTTGGGTAAAGATATATCCATTCAAGGCATTAGATCAACTTCTGAGAACTCTTCAAGAACATGCAAATATCCTTGATGAAATCAAAGCAAGAGAAGATCAAGTTGCATAGACATAGTGAAGAAAATAAGCGGCTGATCTTTATTCGTTGTCTCTGGTTCAAATTTAGGTATAGCCACCATATTTAAGAAAAGAACTTGTTGATCCTGTTTTTGCTTATGTAGATTTAGTTGCAGCCGGTGACGCAAGAAATATAGAAGTCGCAAGGATAATTTATGATGAGCATATTGCTCGATATCTCAGAGAAGATTGATCCATGTATTATTGAAGTGTTTGACACAGTAAGCCAAGTATTAGCAGAATTAAATATGCCTTATGAGGTAATTGGTGCATACGCGTGGGATTTAGCTTTACATTACATACATAGTGTGAAGATTTAGCGGGCAACAGATGATGTTGACTTTGCAATTGAAGTGTCTGATTTCTGAGAATTGACGGCTTGACTCGTACAACAACAGGCTATAAAGTCGCGTTTCATGAGAAAATTTTCTGACAATTCTGTTTTTCAATATGCATTAATTGCATGTTTGAGCGTTGCGTTATTGCTTGGGCAGACGGTCAAATTGCATATGCATGTTCAGCATGACGAAATTTCTTCAGCAAATGCTGTTATTAATGATTTCTCAGCCAATCATATTGTTAATATACATGTTTCATCATTGCGGCATACAGCTCTCGATAATCATCATCAGAATGATTTTCCTGATCATCATAATAATGCTAATATTGATGTTAGTTCCGATGGGGTTTTAAAAATTTCAAAAGTATTAAATTTATTTGTATTTTTGTTACTCGTTATTAGTTTTGCTTTATTTGTTCCATTTTTGCAGCGAATAAGTAAAACACAATTTTCGCAAATAATTTCCCCCACAAAATACTATTTATTGCTCGCTCCTCTTCGCGCGCCACCGATTTAACTCCTAATCTGGTTACCGTTTTATTGCGGTAGCCTTCAATCATACTTTTATAATGTGGAATAGATTGTTATTGCTGTTGTACGTCATTGTATGTTTATAAATGCCAAAAAATTATTGGCGAATTATTTTCAACTTTTTTAAATAACTATCTGTGATGTTTTCATCACGATGGTGATGGATATTTTTATGAATAAAACATTAATACCTTTACTGATGAGTGTTGGATTGGTTTTTTCACCACTAACATTTGCAGAAAGCACGTCACGCTGGACATTAAACACCAGTATTCAGCGTGCCTTGGAAGTTGCTCCTGAAATGAAAACAGCTAATGCCGAAATTGGTAAGCAAAAAGGAA
>CAZSCK010000043.1:7370-23374 GCA_964605385.1 uncultured Thioalkalispiraceae bacterium | reverse complement strand
ATTCTTCGATATGAGTAGCATCTTGTAATGAAAGAATGAAGGGTTTCATTTCTGGTTCATGGTACCTTGCATATAACATTGTTCTTCCGGCACATCATCATAGTGTCCCTGTAAAAAAGCTTCACAATCATCCAGTGTTTCAGACAAAGGCACCGATACACCGGGGATTCCGGTATGTGCAGCCGTGACCCACATAGGCTGGGTTAAATAACGTTGCAATCGACGCGCGCGTAAGACGATGTGTTTATCTTTGAGCGATAGTTCTTCGATACCCAGCATGGCAATAATATCTTCGAGCTCGTGATAACGTGCCAGATGTTCGCGTACTCCTTCCGCAATAGTGTAATGACGAGAACCCAGAGTATAAGCATCCATCATTTTGCTACTGGACTGTAGTGGGTCAACCGCAGGGTAAAGGCCTTTGCCAGCCTGGGCACGGGTAAGAATGATTTTGGTATCGAGATGACTAAGTATTGCATTGACTGCGGGGTCAGTCATGTCATCAGCAGGTACATAAACCGCTTGAACAGAGGTAATGTCACCTTTTTGAGTTGAAGTGATCCTGTCTTCGAGTTCAGCAACTTCTGTAATCAGTGTGGGTTGATAACCAACAGTAGCTGGCATGCGACCTAACAGACTGGAGACTTCACTGCCGGCTTGTACGAAACGGAAAATATTATCCATAACAAATAAGACTTCTTTTTGCATGGTATCTCGTAGATATTCAGCATAAGTTAATGCGGAGAGGCCGACTCTAAAACGTACACCAGGCGATTCGTCCATCTGTCCAAACACCATTAGTGATTGTTCCATTACACCGGCCGCTTTCATTTCATGCCATAACTCATGGGCTTCACGCATGCGTTCACCAACACCTGCAAATACTGAAGCACCTTTATGTAATGATGCAACGGCGTGCATAAATTCCATAATCAATACCGTTTTGCCAACACCCGCGCCACCAAACAGACCGGTTTTACCGCCTTTAACAAATGGACACAACAAATCAATGACCTTGATGCCGGTTGTCATTATTCCGCTACTGCTAGTGGTCTCAGAAAGAGCAGCGGGTGATGCATGTATATTGCGATAAGTCTGAGTATTTAAAGGGGGTTTGTCATCCAGAGGCTCGCCAAAAATATTCAATACCCGACCAAGGCAATCAGGACTAACCGGTATATGCAAAGGTGCACCAGTATCAAATACAGGCATGCCACGATACAGACCACTGGCACGGTGAAGAGTTACTGCACGAATATGATGTTTATCCAGATGCTGGTGTACTTCAAATAAACAGGTTTCATCATTAAGGTTAGCTGATAAGGCTTGCCGTATAGGCGGTAATTTTTTGCAATAAATATCAACAACAGGACCATGTACTTCAGTAATAGTACCGATGGGTGTTTTCTCTTGATGTTCGTATACGTTATTCATATAGTATAGAACTTAATTGCTCCAACTCTTAATAGTGTATATTAATAATATCACTACAGTTTTATTTTTCTGTTCTCTTTTTGTATTTAGTATTTACATTGAAGCATATTATTTACAGAAATTAATAAATTGTATATTTGATATATTCACTTTGTCACATATGGAAAAAGTTGTCACTCTGTTGATCGATTTATTACCTTCATTTTTGATTTTGACAGGTTTTGCCATTACTTTTGTGGTGGCTAGTATTTTGAAGTTTAGAAAAACACTTTGAATAAGTAGGGAAAATTATGAAAATTTCATTTCACGGTGCTGATCAGGGGGTTACGGGTTCCTGTCATCTGGTTGAATGTGCGGGTAAACGAATCTTAATCGACTGCGGGATGTATCAGGGTGGACGTGAACTGGTTGCTGAAAATTCTGAACCTTTTGGTTTTGAACCATTATCTATTGATTATTTATTATTAACCCATGCACATTTGGATCATTGTGGCCGCATTCCCTTGTTGGTAAAGCGTGGCTTTAAAGGTGAGATTATTACCACTGCCGCGACTGTCGAACTCGCACGTTTGGTAATGCTGGACTCTGCTGGTTTGCAGGAAGAAGAAGCGCGTTATCAATTGCGCAGGGCTAGCCGTCGTAGTGGTAACCATCATAAAGATATTGAAGCGTTATATACCACGTTAGACGCATTAAATAGCCTGGACTACTTTGGTCGTAAGGTTGATTATGATAAAGCAATTCAGTTAGCAGCGGGTATTCGAGTCACCTTTATTGATGCAGGACATATCCTGGGTTCAGCCAGCATATTTTTAGATCTCGAAGAAGATGATCATAAGCATCGATTATTATTTTCGGGTGATCTTGGTTACAGTGATCGTGCGATATTACGTAACCCGGCTAAGCCACCCGAAGTTGATACCGTTGTGATGGAGACGACTTACGGTGATCGCTTACATAAGCAACTGCAACCATCTATAGATGAGCTTTACGAAATTATTAACAAGACAATGGATCGAGGGGGAAATATTATCATTCCCACTTTCGCACTTGAACGTGCCCAGGAAATTCTCTATTACCTGCGTGAAGGCGTGAAAAATCAGTCCATTAAACACTTCACTAATGTGTTCCTTGATTCACCTATGGCGATTTCTGCTACACAGATATTTGAACGACACCCTGAGTGTTACGATAAAGAAACACTACAGGTCTCTCAAAGAGGTAATGATCCTTTTGATTTGCCCGGACTTCATTTCACTCGTGAGGCAACAGAATCAATGGCGATCAACAAGCTTGTAGGCGGTGCCATTATTATGGCGGGTTCCGGTATGTGTACTGGTGGGCGGGTTCGCCATCATTTGAAACATAATTTGTGGGGCAGAAAAAACAGTATTGTTTTTGTTGGTTATGCAGCGCAAGGTACATTGGCACGATGTATCATTGACGGGGCAAAACAGGTAAGAATATTTGGAGATGATATTCCTGTGCATGCAAGCATTCATACTATTGGTGGTTTTTCTGCACATGCCGATCAGGCAGAATTACTGGCCTGGCATCAGCAGACAGGAAAACCGAAGACTACCTTTCTTGTGCACGGTGAAGAGGATAGCATGCATGCCTTCGCGAAAAAATTAAAAACTACACAAGTAGTAATGCCAGCATTGCACCAGGAATTTGAATTATAGAATTCATATTAATCCTGTATTAATTTTTATTTTTTAATAAGTTTAATCATTATTATTTATTTTAAACTGACACAATTGTGATTCCAGTGTATCAATTGTATCAAGCAGATCTAAAGCAAGAGCAATACCGGAAAAATTAATACCGAGATCACGCTGTAGTCTCATCGCGGTTTGCGCTCTTTGCAAACTATTTCCTGAGAATTGCCATTGTGTTTGAACATAGCCAATGGGTTCCAGTGCGCCTTCTTCAACTAGTTCGATGATCCATTCAGCAGAACTTGAGCAGGCTTTACATAAATCATTTAAAGATAACTCGGTTTGTTCATCGATTAAAATTCCATTCAAAATTTGTTGAGTCATAATTTTATACTCCCAATTTACTGCGTGGGTTATAGGCTAATTCCTGCTCCATTTTACGATACAGATCTTTAGCCTTTTCGCTATCGGCTGATGGTAAGGTGATTTGAGGGATAACATAGAGATCACCCGGAGCTTTACCAGGAATACCTCGTGCTTTTAAACGCATTTTTCGTCCAGTCACAGTTCCTTTGGCAATTTTAAGATCCACCGGTCCATTAGGTGTGGGTGCTTTAATGGTTGCACCCAATGCGGCTTCCCATGGGGTTATTGGTAAATCAAGGTAAACATCATGGCCATCCACTCGGTAAATGCTATGTGGTTTAAACTCTATTTCCAAATAGAGATCGCCGGCGGGCGCATTGCCCATTCCTGCCGAGCCCTGACCAGCCAGGCGAATGCGCTGACCTTGTTTTACACCCTTGGGTATTTTGACATTCAGGGTACGTTGTTTAGTAATAACATGGCCACTGTTATCCAGTTCGGGAGATTGCAATGTGATACTACGAGTTGCACCATGATAAGCATCTTCAAGGTCAATCAATACTTTTGCATGATGATCTTGACCTCGTGCGGCATATCCACCACGCTGATGTTGTGCTTGCGCGGAACCAAAGCCACGGCCAAATAAGGATTCAAAAAAATCACTGTAATCTGAAGCATCACCACCGGTATAACCTGCGCCGTTGAATTCAAAGCCGGCATCCCAGTCGGGTGGGGGATTAAAGTCCTGACCTGCTTTCCAGTTTGCGCCCAACTGGTCGTAGGCGGTACGTTTTTCGGGATCTTTAAGAGCCTCGTAAGCTTCGCCAATCTCCTTGAAGCGGATTTCAGCATTGGCTTCCTTACTGACATCAGGATGGTATTTGCGTGCCAGTTTCCGATAAGCGCGTTTTATCTCATCCTGACTGGCATCTTTCTTGACGCCCATAATTTCGTAATAGTCTTTAAAGTCCACGTATAACTCCAGTAAGTTGATATTTGTTGGCTAAAAGTGACTTCGATCACAATCCTAACATAGGAAAAAGTCTATCCAGATAAAAATTTAAAGTTTGCTCCAGCCACGACGATACATAGTAAGTAACGTAATTAAATGTAAATCTGAAGGAGTAATAATTGTGAATAAATCTGTCTATGGCCCTACTGTAGGTTCACATCTCGGAAAACCCATTTTTCAAACAATTGAAAGTGATGGCATAAAGTATAGTTTTCAACGCATGGCTGAATGTGACGGTGATGGTTGTCCGCTACAACAGTTAGCCGCGAATGAAGTTATGTTTAATCCGGGGTTGATTTACACAAAGGTTTCTTAAAGGCATATAAATATTATGTGTATTGGCTAATTTATAGTAATAGGCTAATCGTTAATTCAAATAAATTGTTTTATTGAGTAATTGGGTTCAATTTGTTTTCCCTAATCAGAAAACTACACACTTACATCACTCTACCACAAGTTTAATTCGTTAAATAAATGCATAATTTATTTAGATTACTGCGTGATAATTTTGTGACCTTTGATAGATAGTCTTGATTTTGTAGTGCCACGTTAATGAAACGAAAAATTGTGGGCACATAATGAAAACAAACTAAATATTAAGAGGGAATTATGAAAATTAAAATTGCTCTAATCTTCGCTTCACTCATTATACTTCAGGCATGCGGTTCGAAAGGCAGAATGATGCACTCGGAAATATCCGTCGATAAAATCGAAGTAGCAATGATCGCGATTAACAACTAATTAATGATTAGAGGGAAAGGGACTTCCTCGGTTATTTATATTGTTACTCGTTTATGCTTATTTGACATTTTTTGCTCAAATAATCGAACACGGCATTCTGGTTTCCTTTAAAAACAACCCGTTCTTGTTTTTTACTCAACTGGTAGTCATACATGGGATCATAATAATCAACGAGTAATACTTTAATCCATTCTTTAAAAGATCCCGTATTACCTACCGTTTGTTGTTGAATAGCATTAGTTAATTTTTTCTTAAGTTCTTTGTAGCGAACGCCTCCGAGTCGGCGTTGAATTTTATCTATTGAGTCGTGTAATTGTTCTGTCCAACGTTTAAAACCTTGTTCTTTACCATAAAATGATTGGTATTCTATTAGAGCTTCGATTATATATTCCTGATAGGTGATATTGATGCGTTCTTCAATGCTGGCTTCCAAAATAATGATAGGGGATTGCTGCATTTTTTTGATCAGGCATTCAGGCAGTTTTCGTGAACCGATATTACTGCCTTCATCTTCGAGTACAATTTTTTCATGGCCTTGCTCGAGATGTTTAATTAACTCTATGGACAAGTTATTTTCAATATTAATTTGTGTTGGCTGTGGTGTGACATGCTTTCCAAATACTGAGCCGCGATGATGAAAGAGTCCTTCAAGATCAATTTGTTGTTTTATTTTTTTTAAAAAAAGTGTTTTTCCTATCCCGGTTCGACCACTGAGTATAATAGGTTCTATGCGTTGGGATGATACTTCTAGCTCATCTATTAAAAAACGGCGCATGGCTTTGTAGCCACCTTTTATCCTGGGGTAAATGATGCCTGTTTTTTCATAAATCCATTGTTGTGATATTTTTGAACGCATACCACCACGAAAACAATAGAGCACCCCTTCGGGGTGTTGTTTAATATATTGTGCCCAGCTTTCAACTCGTTCTGATTTTATTTCGCCCTGTATCAGTTCCTGACCTAGCTTAATGGCTTCATCTTGCCCCGATTTTTTGTAACGTATGCCTATGTCGGTACGTTCTTGATCATTCATTAAAGGAAAGTTTTCTGTAAAAGGAAATGCACCTTGATTAAATTCAACTGGTGCACGTACATCAAGAAAGGGCGTATCGTTTAAAAATAATGATCGATAGTCATCAAGTTGTGGAAGGTCTATTGTTTCTTTAAATGCCATGTCTTTTATTGTATTTAGATTATTTTTATTAATGTTGAGTTTGACTCATTCGCTTGAGCGGATTCAGATTTTTCGACAAGCTGACCTAAGGGCTTTAAATCCAAATCTAATGTTTTTGCGAATTTAATAAAATCATCAGTATGATTTTTTTCTATGGCCACTAATAATCCACCAGAAGTTTGTGGATCGCAGAGTATTTTTTTCTGTATATCGGTCATATCGCTTAAGTGATGTCCGTAACTGTCAAAGTTGCGTTGTGCTCCACCAGGGGAACAACCTAATGAGATATAATTTTCAACTTCAGGTAATTTGGGTACGGCCTGATAATCAACTATTGCATGCAAATCGCTACCTTCACAAATCTCAGCAAGGTGTCCCATTAGCCCAAAACCGGTTACATCGGTCATCGCGGTGACATAAGGTAGTTTAGCAAATTCAGCACCAGGCTTATTTAGCTGGAGCATGGTTTCAATGGCGATGCGGGAATGTTCTTTTTTAAGTACTTTATTTTTTCCTGCTGTGGTTAATATTCCTATACCTAAAGGTTTGGTAAGAAATAAGTCACAGTTTGCAGTTGCCTGGCTATTGCGTTTTACATGGATGGTTTCTACCTGACCGGTCACTGCGAGACCAAAGATCGGTTCAGGTGCATCGATAGAATGTCCACCTGCTAATGCAATACCGGCCAGTTTGCAGGCGTGGCGTCCACCTTCAATAACTTGTGCAGCAATGTCAGCGCTGAGTTTTTTTATAGGCCAGCCAAAAATGGCAATGGCCATTAAGGGGGAGCCGCCCATGGCGTAAATATCACTAATGGCATTGGTAGCTGCGATTTGTCCAAATTCAAAAGGGTCATCAACAATAGGCATGAAAAAATCCGTAGTACTGACAACGCAAGATCCATTACCTAAATCATATACGGCAGCATCATCTTTTGTTTCATTACCCACCAGTAAAAGCGGATCATGAAAAGGCTCTGAGGATGTTTTAAGAATATCTTCTAATACATTAGGAGCGATTTTGCAGCCACAACCAGCACCATGACTATATTCCGTAAGCTTTACTTTAGACATATATTGACTAACCGCGAATAAAAAGAATCTATTGTACTCTTATTTTTGTGATTGTCTGCTAACGAGGTGAATGGCAGTTAAAATCATATGAAAGAGGGCAGAGTGTAATTAGATTTTAGACGTGCTGTTATTTTTAAAAAACTTCAAACTTTTAATAAAAATAATAATAAGCGCAGGTATAAACAAGTATAATTAATAATATGAAAAAAGAAATTGAATTACTGGCACCCGGCGGAGACGTTGACTCGATTAAGGCCGCTATTATCGCGGGAGCGAATGCTATTTATTGTGGGCTGGATAGATTTAATGCCAGAAGTCAGGCAAAAAATATTAGCCTTGACGATCTTAATGGAATTTTAAGGCTGGCTCACAAAAATGATTGTGAAGTTTTTTTAACACTTAATATCATAATCATCGAGCGTGAAATTCCCGCTCTTATAAGTTTGCTCAACAAACTGGTTAACACTTCACTTGATGGCATCATTATTCAGGATTTAGGTGTGTTTTATCTACTTAACAAGTATTTTCCAACGCTCAATATCCACGCCTCGACACAGATGACAACGCACAATGAGGGGCAAATAAAATTTTTAAGTAAACTGAATGCAACCCGCGTTAATTTATCACGTGAATTAACGCTTGCTGAAATAACGGCATTAACTTCTTCAGCGCATGAAAATAATCTTTTAACTGAAGTCTTTGTCCATGGTTCTAACTGTATTTCATTTTCCGGTCTTTGTTATATGAGCTCGGTTACGGGAGGTAACTCGGGTAATCGTGGTCAATGCAGCCAACCTTGTAGAGATGAATATTTAACAACAGCGGAAGGTAAAAATTTCCCTCTTAATATTAAAGATAACTCTGCTTTTTCGGATATAAGCGCGTTAGTCGAAGCGGGGGTTGATTCTGTAAAAATTGAAGGCCGCATAAAAAAATATCATTACGTTTATACCGTAGTAGAGACATGGAGAGAGCAGCTCGATAGTTTCTATGCAAAAGAGAAGTTATCAGGTGATAACAGCAACCTTCGAAATGTGTTTAATCGTGATTTTTCAAACTCATTTCTGAAAGGTGATATTAGCCGAGATATATTTATTGATAGCCCTCGTGATAATTCTGCCATCCATCGTGCCGAAGTTAATTTTAGTGAAAATATAACATTTGACCCTAAAGTAAAATTTGAAGTTACAGCAGAAAATTTGTCCGTCGCTAAACAAGAGCTTTACGATATAAAAACAGAAATGATCAGCAATGTTGATGAGAAAATCCAACAGTTAAACATCAACAAAGCACTTTTATCTATTACTGTTTCTGGAAAAGTAGATGAGCTTTTAAAAGTAGCAATTACAACACCTGAAATATCATTTGATGTGTTTTCAGATAGTAAGCTTGTTAATGTAGATGTTACTAAAGGTGGCTCAGGTTGTATCGATGAAGAATTGTTGTTAAAAAGATTTAAGGCTTTAAATGACACGGAATATTTTATCGAAAAAATTGACTTGAATGGTTTTAATAAAGCTTTATTTGTTCCGTTTAAAGAACTCACTTTAATAAGAAATAAAATATTCTTTAAACTAAATGGTTCAAGAGATATTGTTGCTCATATTGATATGCCGATTTTAGAAAAGAAAAGTGATGAAAAAATCACACCTTCTTTGTCAATGTTGATTTCCTCTGAAAAAGATCTGCACCTTTGTGATGAGACTGATGCTGAAGTTTATTTTCAGGTTCCTAATCACTTTACGAAAAAACTCTCTGACTTGGTCGAACTCTTTAAAAATAACAAAAAGTTAATTCCGTGGTTCCCGGCTGTTTTAATTGGAGAGAATTACGATGCAGCGGTAGAGCTTCTTCAGCAAGTCAAACCTGAACGTATTATTACCAATAATACCGGGATAGCCTATGCAGCCTATGAACAGGGGATATCCTGGGTAGCTGGCCCTTATATGAACCTGGTGAATTCATTTAGCTTATTATGTTTAAAAGAAAACTTTAACTGTGCGGGTGCATTTATTTCAAATGAGATAAATCAAAGTCAGATTAAAAAAATTACTAAGCCTGATAACTTCAAACTTATCTATAGCATCTCTCATCCAATAGTCTTAATGACAACAATCGCCTGTATGTTTCACCAGGTTTCTGGTTGTAAGAAAAATATTGTTGATGACAAATGTATTCAGCGATGTGAAAATTCTGCATCAATAACTAACTTGAAAGATGTTTCTTATTTTATCGATAAAGAAAAGGGCGGGTATCATACTGTCTATAACGAGACTGATTTTTTAAATACAGATATTATTTCAGATATTCCAGATGTGTTTTCGAATTTCTTTATTGATTTAAGAGATATTAAAACGGGAACAGAAATTGATCTGGATAAAACAAAGCTGGTTAAACTCTTTGAGATTCATCTCAGCGGTGACAGTGAGTCAATAAATAAACTTCAACAAAATATTCATCCCTCAACGAGTACTCAATATCGAAGAGGGATTTAATATTTTTTATTGTTACCCCATTTTCTTATGCATGAACGCATAATACATAATTGGAATAATCACTAATGTTAATATGGTTGATACCAGGATACCGAAGATCAGAGAGATAGCTAACCCACTGAAGATAGGATCGGTAATAATAAACATTGCGCCTAACATGGCTGCTAAACCTGTTAATACGATAGGTTTGGCTCGAACAGCACCAGAATTAATTACCGCCTCTTCAAAAGGCATGCCTTCATCAACTTGTTGATTGATAAAATCAACTAACAAGATGGAGTTGCGAACGATGATACCTGCAAGCGCGATCATGCCAATTAGAGAGGTCGCTGTAAATTGGGTACTCATTAAAGCATGACCTGGCATAACACCAATAATGGTTAATGGAATAGGGGCCATAATAATGAGTGGCACAATATAAGAACGGAATTGCGCTACAACCAGAAGATAGATCAACAGCAATCCAACAGCATAAGCCAGTCCCATGTCACGGAATGTTTCATAGGTGATTTGCCATTCGCCATCCCATTTGAGGCTATATTCATAAGGATTTTCTGGTTGAGAAAGTAAGGTCTGTTTTATTGCTTTATCTCCAACCTTAAGTTCATCGGAAATTGTTCCCAGGATGTTGAACATTCCATATAAGGGACTATCAAGATCACCTGCCATATCAGCAGTAACAAAAACAACGGGTAACATATCTTTATGGTAAATAGGTTGTTCGTTGTTAGTATGAATAATGTTGACAATATCGGTTAGAGAAACCATTTTCCCATTAGCCCCACGTACTTGTAATGCTAACAGACTTTGAATACTGGCCTTATCTGCAACGCTAAATTCCAGTCTGATGGGTAAAGGGTATTTCACATCGAGTGCGTGTAAGTAGCTGGTATCTTCACCATTTAATGCCGCAGATAATGTTGTTACCACATCTTGTTGTGATACACCTAACTGTGCAGCCTTTTGCTGATCAACCTTAACGATGATCTTAGGTGTTGTAAATTCTATCGTATCGTCAACATCTACAATATCTTTGGTTTGTTCAAAAATTTGCCTGACTTGTTTTGCAACTTCAATCTGGCCATTGTAATCCAGGCCATACACTTCAGTAACGAGTGGAGACATAACAGGTGGCCCCGGTGGTACTTCGACGACTTTTACGTTTGCTTTAAATTTCTTACCAATGGCTTGTAAATCATCGCGCATTGCTACTGCGATTTCATGGCTCTTACGATCGCGTAGCTTTTTATCAATGAGGTTTACTTGAATGTCTGCAACATGAGAACCCTTGCGCAAATAATATTGTCGAATCAATCCATTAAAGTTAATTGGTGATGCACCACCAACATAAACCTGGTAGTCAGTTACTTCAGGTACTTTACTAACGTAGAGGCCAAGCTCACGCATTACTCTTGAGGTTTGTTCAACTGGAGTACCTTCTGGCATATCCACTATAATTTGAAATTCAGATTTATTATCAAACGGCAGCATTTTAAAGACCACCAGTTTTATTCCTGCTAATCCAATAGAAAAAATAATTAATGCCATCATGATTATAAAAAGTTTTTTACGCTTAGGGCTACCTTCGTCTCCTTTTAAATAAGGGCTAAGATACTGTTTGAATTTTTCACTTAATCGTTTATCAAAAGAACTTTGAGTATGATGAAACTCCTGGTTTGCTAATACTTTATTTGCCAGCCAGGGTGTAACCACAAAGGCAATTATTAAAGAAATAAGCATACCCATGCTCGCATTAATCGGTATCGGGCTCATGTAAGGACCCATTAATCCTGAAACGAAAGCCATGGGCAACAAGGCTGCGATAACGGTAAAGGTTGCCAGAATAGTTGGTCCACCCACTTCATCTACTGCAACAGGAATGGCTTCAACTAATTTTTTACCTCCCATACTCATATGGCGATGAATATTTTCTACAACGACAATAGCATCATCAACTAAAATACCAATAGAGAATATTAGTGCAAATAGAGAAACCCGGTTTAAGGTAAAGCCCCATGCCCATGATGCAAATAAAGTTGCCGCAAGAGTGATCACTACTGCAACCCCAACGATCACTGCTTCACGTTTTCCAAGGGCAAAAAATACGAGTATCACGACAAAGAAAGTTGCAAAGGCCAGCTTTCCAATTAATTGTTTTGCTTTCGAATCGGCTGTTGCACCATAGTCACGTGTCACAGTAACTTCAATGCCTTCCGGAATAAATATTCCTTTGAGTTGTTCAACACGCTGAATAATATCACTGGCAATAGCAACTGCATTACTACCGGGTTGTTTGGCGATGGCAATGGTAACGGCGGGGTACTCACCCGACTCATTAATTCCTTTAGTGCTTATTGCCGGGCCTGTGCCAAACCATGCATATTGTTCTGCTTGATCGGGTCCTCGCTTAACATTGGCCACATCTCGTAAATAAATTGGTTCGCCGGCATTAACGCCAACAACAAGATCTTTCACTTCTTCTGAAGTGACAAGAAATGCACCAGCTTGAACTAATATTTCCTGGTTATTACTTACGATGTTTCCTGAAGGTTGATTAGTATTACTGGCCTGCAATGCTGCACGTAGGTCCGCTACTGACAGGTTATAAGCAGCTAATGCTGCGGGATCCAATAATACGTGCACCACCTGTTCTGGACCACCCAGGGTATAAATATCACGTGTGCCTTTAATGCGTTTTAATTCTGTTTCCAGAGCATGGGCAACTTTGTTTAACTCATATGCGCCACGTGATTGATCTTTTGTCCATAATGTCAGCGTTACAATAGGAACATCATCAATACCTTTGGGTTTAATAATGGGAGGTAAGGTTCCAAGATTTGCCGGTAACCAGTCTATATTAGAATAAATAGCATTATATAAACGTACAATTGCCTGAGTGCGATCTTCACCTACTTTAAACTGAATGGTTAATACCGACATACCCGGTTTGGATACGGAATAAATATGTTTAATACCTTCAAGTTCAGAAAGGACTTGTTCGGCAGGGGAACTAACGAGTTGCTCGACTTCTTTGACTGAAGCACCAGGAAATGGAATAAATACATTTGCAAAGGTAACATTTATTTGCGGCTCTTCTTCACGAGGAGTGATAATTACCGCAAAGACACCTAATAAAAAAGCAATAATTGCCAGTAACGGTGTAATTTCCGATAGTAAAAACTTTTTTGCGATGCTGCCAGAAAGTCCCAGCTTATTATTTTCCTGTTGCCCAGACATTATCTTACTCCTGCAACTTTAGTTGTGCTGCTGCAGCAATAGGGTCGAGCATGACTTTTTCATTATTTTCCAGGCCGGCAAGAATTTCATAGCTGTTAGATGTTGAAATATATGCACCTACTCTGACCTGACGAAAAGTTAACTTGTTATCTTTAGTCATCACATAAATTGCATTGACCTCACTACGACGGGCAATAGCTGAAGCAGGAACAAGCAGACTTTGTTTTACCCCACTAACAATAGCAATTTTAATAAACATGCCTGGATAAATTCCATAATCACCTTTGGGCAGTTCTGCACGCATATGGAAGGTATGGCTTTGTGTATCGGCATAAGGACTAACGGTAATTTTAGCAATAGGTAAGCGTTTCCCATTTTTTAAAATTGCGGTGGCTTTATTTTGTTTTCTAACAACATTAACCAAATCCTGAGGTAAAGAAACATTGGCACGTAGTTTCTCTAATGACAATCCAGTCATTAATTTACGTCCGGGATTCGCCAGTTCACCTACTTCAATATATCGTTTAACGACGATGCCACTATAAGGTGCGCGAACAATGGTGTTTTCCAGTGCTTCAAAAGCTTGTTCAAGCCTGGCTTTTTCAGATTTAAAACGCGCGTTAGCTTTATCCAGCACAGATTTTGCAACCAGTTTTTTATTGAAGATATCTTGTATGCGTTTATATTCAGCTTCGGCTTCTTCAAAAGCGGCTTTAGCGACATTAAAAGCAGCCTTTTGCTCCTTATTTCTGAATGTAACCAGGATATCGCCTTTGCTAACAGTGTCATCGACATCGGCATTTATTTTAAGGACTCGCCCCGATGTTTGAGCTGATATTGTTGCCTGGTGCACGGCCTCAACAACAGCACTGAGTACTCGTTCTTCTTCAACCTGGACATAATTAGCAATAGTCCAGTCAGGTTTTGTATCAGCAGCATGTAGAGCTGAAGAAAAAAACAAAATAGGGGATAAAACAAAAGTTGAAACACGTAGCATGAACGTCATATTGGCTCCTTAAATGAGTTCGGCATAATGACAAACGGAATATATTAGCATATTCTAATATAGCTTGTTAGTTTAACAACTTAATTCTGTATTATTATGGCTTATACGCATGAATTAAAGGAAAAAATTATGAAAGTAATTGTGTAATAAATAGGGAATGAAGGTTTGTGCATTCCATAAATAAATATCACGTTACTAAGTAAGTCTAATTCCCCTTCAAGGATTAAGGTAATGTTGTTGCAATTGATTACTAACTGAACTTATTGTTCGAATTCCCCGTTCTTATGTATAAAGCCCTTGGCAAAATTGCTACAGTACTTATGCAAAATGCGGTTTTTTATAGTTAGGAGTTTCTCGATATGAAGGTTTTATCAACATCTATTTTTCTTATATTTTTTTGCTTTGCTAATCTTTCAGCAACAGAAATTACGGGGTATCCCGTAAAAAAAATAGCAAACAACACTTATGTCATTCATGGCCCCTTGGAGTACCCAAATAAAAAAAATAAAGGTTTTATGAATAATCCGGGCTTTGTTATCACTAAAACAGGTGTGGTGGTTATTGATCCTGGTTCCAGCGTTCAGGTTGGACGCATGGTTTTGAAGAAAATAAAAACAGTTACTAAAAATCCGGTTACTCATGTATTAAATACACACATCCATGGTGATCACTGGTTGGGGAATCAGGCTTTTGAGGAAGCATTCCCGAATGTTGTGATTATGGCGCACCCGGAAATGATTAAGCGTGCAAAAGCTGGAGCAGCTGAACAGTGGGTTTCACTTATGTCGAAATCGACAGAGGGGGCGAGTAATGGAACACGTGCAGTTATTCCTAATAAATTAATTAGTGACAAACAAGTTTTAAAAACCGGTGGTATACAATTTCGTATTCATGCGCCAGAAAAAGCACATAGCTTTACCGATATAATGATAGAAGTGGTTGAAGAGAGTGTTGTTTTTCTTGGTGATAATGTTTTATATAAACGACTACCAAGAATGGATGATGGTACTTTTAAAGGTAATGTAAAAGCTTGTCAGGTTGCGATAGACCTCGCTGCAAAAACGTATGTGCCTGGACATGGTGCTAGTGGTGGCAAGGAAATTATTATACCGTTTATGAATTATCTTAATCTTATTTATACTGAAGTCGGTAAAAATTATGAAGCAGGTATGACTGATTTCGAAATGAAACCCAAAATTTTATTAAAACTACAAAAGTATTTTAAATGGTCCGGGTTTAATGATGAAGTGGGTAAACATATTTCATTGGCCGTTTTAGAATATGAACAAGATTCTTTTTAAAAAGTATATAAAGTAATAATTTATTCTCAAGGAGATGAGTATGAAAAATTTATTGTCAGTAGTTACTGTGTGATTATTTATTTTTTCAGGTGTAATTAGTGCTGCAACACCTTCAATAAAAATTGAAGATACAGTGGTTAAAATGGCCATAGCCAAAGATGTAAGTTTTGATGATGCTGTAGCATCAATGAAACTACGCGCTAACGTACATAATATGAAGTTGGTGGCGGAACTTCCTTTATCAGAACAGATTAAATCTATGGGCAAAAAATCGCGCCGCATGGGTATTTATCAGTTTTGTGATGCTTTAATGGCGCAAAGTATGGTGGAGGCGAATATTAATTTTGCTGCTTATTTACCGTGTCGTATCGCTTTGGTTGAAGATAAAAAAGGCAAAGGCTGGTTGTTAATGATGAACCTTGACATCATGCTTAAAGGCACAAAATTAAGTAAAAGTTTAAGAAAAAATGCGACTAAGGTACGTGATACATTAATGGATATCAT
>CAZSCK010000043.1:0-7270 GCA_964605385.1 uncultured Thioalkalispiraceae bacterium | reverse complement strand
GTAAAAGTTTAAGAAAAAATGCGACTAAGGTACGTGATACATTAATGGATATCATGGAAGCTGGCGCAAATGGTGATTTATAACATTATGTTATAACATCAGGTTCGCTGCGTTGGCAGCGAACCTTAATTTCCGCAATTTTATCTGCAATATCAATTAAGTCAGCAAGTGCAGTTTGAGTTTGCATACCATGTAATGTTATATCGCTAACATAGCGTTCAATATAAACGCGGAGTGTTGCACCCTCTGTTCCTGTCCCAGATAATCTAAATATAATTCTGGACTCATCATCAAATAAAATTCTTATTCCTTGATTTTCAGTGCTACTGTTATCAACTGGATCAGTATAACTAAAGTCATCACAGAGTTTTATTTTGTAGTCACCATATTCTTTTCCTGATAAGGAGGCCGAAATATTCCTGAGATTTTCTATTAATGTTTCAGCTACTTTAGAATCAATCGCTTCATAATCATGGCGCGTGTAATAGTGGCGGCCATATTTTTTCCAGTGTGCCCGGGTAATCTCTTCGACAGATTGTTGTTTAACGGCAATAAGGTTAAGCCAGAATAAAACAGCCCATAGACCATCTTTTTCTCTTATATGGTCAGAACCAGAACCAAAACTTTCTTCACCACAAAGGGTTATGCGTTCATCATCCAATAAGTTGCTAAAATATTTCCAGCCTGTTGGTGTTTCATAACAGTCGATGCCTAATTCTTCAGCAACCTTATCAACCGCTCTGCTTGTTGGTAATGAACGCGCAACACCTTTAATGCCTTTGGAATAGCCAGGAATAAGCTGTGCATTAGCGGTCATAATGGCGAGGCTATCGCTGGGGTTAACAAAAAAATTTTGTCCGATAATCATATTGCGATCGCCATCGCCATCAGATGCGGCACCAAAGTCTGGGGCGTTAGTTGCTTGATTCAAACGCGCTACGAGTTCTTTAGCATGCGCTAAATTAGGATCAGGGTGTCCACCGCCGAAGTCTTCTAAAGGTATACCATTGATAACAGTACCGGCAGCAGCGGAGAGTTGGTTTTCCAATATTTCTTTTGCGTAAGGGCCAGTAATGGCATGCATGGCATCAAAGCAGATACTAAACTTTTTTGTGCCAAAGAGTAATTTGATTTTTTCAAAATCAAATATTTTAGTCATTAACTCAGAATAGACTGCAACAGAGTCAATAATATCAATTTTCATTTCATCGATATAACAGGTGTGTTGCTTATCCAGAGAAATATCATTAGCTTGAGAAATATTATATTGAGTTATTGTTTTACTGATTTCGTAAGCTGCATCGGTAAACGAAGTGGGAGCAGGACCGCCGTTTGAGATATTAAATTTTATTCCAAAATCACCATCAACACCGCCAGGGTTATGACTTGCAGATAAAATAATACCGCCAGCAGCTTTATATTTTCGTATTAAACAGGAAACAGCAGGAGTAGAGAGAAGCCCATTCTGTCCAACCATAACGTGTTTAATACCATTGGCGGCAGCCATTTTTAAAATGGTTTGAATTGCTTGCTTATTATAATAACGGCCATCACCACCGAGGATTAGCAAATTATTTTTGAGTTCGGTTGCGACACTAAAAATAGATTGAACAAAGTTCTTGAGATAATTTGCTTGTTGAAAAACAGTAACTTTTTTGCGCAGGCCAGATGTCCCAGGTTTTTGATCGTCGTAAGGGCTTGTATTTGTCATTATATTTCGTCTGTTTGAACTTGATAAAGGCATTCTTGTCGGAGATTAGATTGTAAGCTGATCATAGCATTTTTTTATAGTAATATTTCGTGGATAGATGATAGTTTATGCAATGGATAAGTATATGAAATTAAGGAGGGTTAGATGCCTAATCCATATTTCACCGCTCAAGGGATGTCTTTTTTAAGGAAAATTGAAAAGAATAACAACCGTGACTGGTTCCATGAACATAAACTAGATTATGAGTCATTGGTTCGTACGCCAGCATTAAATTTTATTGATGACATAAGAAATGAATTGACTCATATTTCGCCTCATTTTCTTGCGCTAGCAAAAAAAATCGGTGGCTCGCTCATGCGTGTTCATCGTGATGTTCGTTTTAGCCGGGACAAGTCACCTTATAAAACGAATATCGGTATTCAGTTTCGACATGAGATGGGAAAGGATGTGCATGCTCCCGGTTTTTATCTACATATTGAACCCAGGTGTTGTTTTATTGGCGTTGGAATATGGCGGCCGGATTCATTTGCTTTGAGCAAGATACGCGATGCGATTATTGAACGTGATCAGTATTGGTTAACGGTAATTAATGATAAAAAATTTAAAAAGAATTTTGAGCTAAGCGGTGAGTCGTTAAAAACAGCGCCACGTGGTTATGATAAAAAGCATCCTTTAATTGAAGATCTTAGACGCAAAGATTTTATCGCGATTTCTCATGTTGACGATAAAACGGTTTTATCAAAAAACTTCAAGCAATTCGTTGTTAAACGTTTTACTGAAGCGGAGTCTTATATTGAGTTTTTATGTAAAGCGCTGACGTTACGTTATTAAGTTTGAGTAATGACACGACTATTAAACTTGACAAAATTGGACGACCGTCCTATTGTTGTTTAGAGATTAGGACAAACGTCCTACTTTTCTTATGGTGAAATATCTACCAGTTGTTAAGGATTAAACAAATACGAAGAAGGAAATAAAATGTTGAACTCATCATTATTAACCCCCGTAAAATTGGGTGCTGTTGAATTAAAAAATCGAATTGTCATGGCACCACTAACCCGTAATCGAGCGGGTGAAGGCAACGTGCCTCAGGATCTCAATGTTGAATATTACAAACAACGTGCGACTGCAGGCTTGATTATTACTGAAGCATCACAAGTGTCACCTGAAGGAGTCGGTTATCCTGCTACTCCTGGGATACACAGTTCTGAGCAAATTGAAGGCTGGCATAAAGTAACAAACGCAGTACATAAAAAGGGAGGCAAAATATTCATTCAGTTCTGGTATTGTGGTCGCATTTCCCATCCCAGCATGTTGCCAAACAATCAAATACCAGTATCAGCGTCGGCAATAAAACCACAGGGTGAAGCAATCACCTACGAGGGTATGCAGGAGTTTGTAGAACCACGTGCTCTCAGCACAGATGAAATTAAACTTATTGTTGATCAATATCGAGTGGCCGCAAATAATGCAAAAGCAGCAGGTTTTGATGGTGTCGAAGTGCATGCTGCTAACGGTTATTTGATTGATCAATTTCTGCGCGATGGTTCAAACCAGCGCTCTGATAACTATGGTGGGTCAGTAGAAAATCGTTGCCGCTTTTTAATGGAGGTTTTAGATGCCGTATGTGAAGTGTGGCAACCTGATCATGTTGGCGTAAGAATTTCACCAGAAAATACGTTTAACGACATTCTAGATTCTGCTCCTCAAAATACCTTTAATGAAATTGCTGAACGTTTATCTTCGCACGGTTTAGCATATTTGCATGTGCTAGAAGGTGACATGTTAAGTGAAGAAAGACATGTTGATTATCAACAAATTAAAGATCGATTTAACGGGAACTACATGGCGAATTGCGGTTACACACAAGCTACGGCTGAAGCAGCGGTAAGCAATAAAAATGCGGATGTAATTGCATTTGGCTCACTTTATATTGCAAACCCGGATTTAGTAGAACGTTTTGCTTCTGCTGCAAAATTAAATACTCCGGATCAAGCCACTTTTTATGGTGGAGATAGTCATGGCTATACGGATTATGCTTTTATTGAGAATGAAGAGGTGATTGCATGAGGTGTAAGGATGTTAAAAATCATGCAATATAGTGCGTATGCAAAAAGGTGAAGTAATACGCAAAAAGATTGTTGACACTGCGGATGCCCTGTTTTATCAACAGGGCTTTGCGCATACCTCATTTTCTGATATTTCTGATGCGCTTGGAATGTCAAAAGGTAATTTTTATTATTATTTTAAAACAAAAGATGACATTCTTGATGCTGTAATAGAAAAACGCTGTGAAATGACACGACAAGATCTTGCTCAATGGGATAGCCAGGAATCTGACCCACGAGGTCGTTTGAAAAAATATATCTCTATGTTAACAGAATCGCAGGAGATGATAGAAAAGCATGGCTGTCCTCTTGGCTCGATGTGTACAGAGCTTTCCAAGTTGCATCATGAACAACTTAATAATGCATCAGAACAATTTGAAGTCTATCGGGAATGGTTAGAGCAGCAATTTAAATTACTGGGTTATAAAAAAGAAGCACGCATTTTGTCTTTACATTTACTTGCTCGAGGACAGGGGATTGCATTAATAACGAATACCTATAGCGATAAATTATTCCTGCAACATGAAGCTGCTGAAATTATTAAGTGGATAGATGCTTTATAACTTCTGTACTTAGCAAGTAAAAATTCTCAGTAATAATTTTAATCATCGTTACTGAGAATTTAATACTTATTTATTAGCCATATCCTGACCACAACACATTGGCGACTTAACTTTACCGTGTCCATCCGGACATTCTGACACATGCACTGTTTCGCCATCATCTGTTGTGATTGTGCCATGAATCAGTTCTTTACCACATTTTCCGCAAGTCATGGTACCAATACTCATACCACATACATCACAAGTATATGCTGTCATTATTTATCTCCTTGGTTTATGAGGAATTCTTTCTATTTATATTAATCGTTTTTTATTGTAGTTGAAAGCACGAGAGACTGCAGGTGATATTTTTACACTGAGTACTTCCTGTTTATTCGCCACATGTAACCATGCAACTGCTGTGGTTTTTTCCTTTTAATTAGCTCTACTTAATATTGAATGGGCGTATAATACGGTAGTTCAAAGTTCTGAAAATTAATTGATAACAAATGCAAATAAATAACCAAATTATTGAGCGTAATGGAGAGCATGGAGTTGCTGTTGTGAGTGGTGGTGGCAAAGTCGCTAGCGCCGCTGATCAAGCTGCTTTATTACCTATATACCTGACAAGTATGCGTCAGCGTTTTAAGAACGAAATCAATCGTTTGACCTCTGGCCGAGCTATGTTTGAAATGTTGTCCGGCCATGAAGATGCTATCGAGCTCAGTTTTCCGATGAGTTATTTATATGCCTGGTATTGGTTGCGACACAATGTGCACAGCAATTATATGTCCCGGGTTCTTGAAACATTTCGCGGTGCCAAGTTTGGTTTTTTAATGGACTTATTGTTGAGTGATACGCCAAAGCAGTTTATTGAAGGTTATATTCAACATTGGCTTTCGTCTAAAGAGAATCTTAAACAACAAGCTGAATTACTAAGTTTATTAAAGCTTCGAGATAATAATATAAAACAACTTGCTGATGATATGTTTTCAGTCTGGCAATCGTTTGGATTGTTTACTGAAAACTATATGGTGCAATTTAAACAAGTTTCACGTCAAGAACGTGATCGTTATGCGGGTATGTTAGGTGCGGAAGATTTAGAACGCTTGGCTTTAGTGGATGCTTTGCCTGATGCTAATTATAACGGTGAGGTGTCACAGTATAGTAAGTTAGGCATTATTCCTGCTATGGGTTGTCCGCAAACCTGTAGGCACTGCATGTTTACCTGGCGTCCGCCGCGTGGGAAAAATGAAAATCCACAACAGGTTTTTGATCTTGTAAATCAACATACCGATAGTGTTTTATTTACCGGTGGTGATCTCACTAAGCAACTGGATTATTTTTATCTTGCTATTCGCACCATGTCTCATATTAAAAACTTTGCGATTCTTTTGAATGGTGACTTTGCGGACACACCCAAAATAACAAATGAAATAATGGGTAAAATGTCAGAGGCCATTAAACAACGGCCAAAGAAATGGCCAAAGGCGATGGTATTATTACAAATCAGTTTTGATGAATTTCATCAGGAAGTGTATGTCGATAAAAAAGGTTTGCTTGCTGAACGTATTCCGGTTGCTAAAATTGCCAATATTGTAGAACGCTATCCAAAATATGCGAGTCAGATTCAATTAGCACTATTACACAAGCAAACGAACCTGAATTTCTCGCATGATGTTTTAGAAAAAGGTGTAGTTGCTCGATTAGCTGGGGAATTAGCTAAGCGTGGTTATCAAATGCAAGTAATGGATATGAAACCATCGCCTCGTTTAAAAGTTAACCCTGCTAAACCTCAAGAAAAAGATAAAGTATTAAAGGACATTACTTTTATATTAGACAAGCACAAAAATGCGCCTATCTTGCTCACAAGTTCAACCATCGACGGTTATGGTCGTGCAGCTTTGTTAGATGAATGGGAAACCATTAAAGAAAAAGATTTGCTGCAACAAGTGGTTACCCAGGGAGCACCAGCCGGAGAATATTTTGATATTGACATAATGGTTTGGTTTAACGGCTGGGTGACGTTATTTAATGCAGTGCATATTTGTCTGGGTGATCACTATAAAGACGGTATGGATAAAATTATGGCGCGCCAACGTAAAGATCCACTTATTCATGCTTTAAATAAAATGGAACCACGTATCTTAAAGTTTTATAATGAAGTAAGAGATGATCTGCAACAGCATATTGATACTGCAACAGGCCCACATCATTTATTTCATATTCTTACCGAAGAGCCAGAAGTGCGCCTATATCTTACGCGTCGTTTGATAGAAAAAAATAAAAGTAAATAGAAATAAAATTAATATTGTTTGGAGTTAGTTATGTTGAAATGGTTTGTTGGTATTATAGCTTTATTAATTGTGCTCGTGGTTATGATACAGCCAGAATGGTTTAAAGTTGTTTCTGCAGTGTTTAGTAATTTTATTCAAGCGAATGAAAAATAATAGGGTTTAATTTATATGGGTAAGCAGTGGGTAGTATATCTTTCAGGTGAAATTCATAGTGATTGGCGTGAACGTATTCAAACTGGAGCTAAATCAGAAGGCTTAGATGTTTTTTTTGTTGCACCTGTTACTGATCATGCCAAAAGTGATGATTGTGGTGTAAACATACTAGGTAAAGAAGAAAATAGTTTTTGGCATGATCAAAAAGCCTCAGGCATTAATGCTATTCGCACACGTAATTTAATTGAAAGTGCTGATATTGTGGTAGTGCGTTTTGGTGATAAGTATAGACAATGGAATGCAGCATTTGATGCGGGCTTTGCTTCTGCTTTAGGTAAGTCTATTATTACTTTGCATGATGATGAGTTGACTCATGCTTTAAAAGAAGTGGATGGTGCGGCAAATGCAGTATGCCAAACACCAGAACAAGTTGTTGATGTTTTGAAGTATGTAACTGAA
>CAZSCK010000042.1:0-23538 GCA_964605385.1 uncultured Thioalkalispiraceae bacterium | reverse complement strand
AGTAATTTTATATTGTTCGATGTCTATATCGCTCATGATGCATTCCTATACTTGTGATCGTTATATTTAATTATTCGTAAATTAACTTAAAGATAAAATTAATTTGCGAATAATTAAAAACCTGTTTTAAAAACTACAGCGCTTTTAAGTTTTACATATTGGAAAAAAAAGCCCCTGCTAGCAGGGGCCTTTCTCAACTAAAACGTACTGCTTACTTGTGAACGCCTAGCTTGTCTCTCCAACCTGGGAAGATTGAATCAGCATCACCTGGGAATGATTCGAATGCACGAGCAAATTCATTATGCTCTTTAGCGAATTCGATTGGGTCAGCGCCTGCTTTCCAACATTCAAATGCTTGACGTAAAGACTTTGCACCAGCTGCAGGAGAATCGATGTGACCGTAAGAACCACCACCAGAAGTGTTGATGACGTTACCGTGACCTAAGTTCTCGAAGAAGCCAGGAAGACGTAACGCATTCATACCACCAGAGATGATTGGCGTAGTAGGTTTCATACCGAACCATTCTTGGTGATAAACTGGACCATCAGCGCTATCACGTTCGATCATGTATGCGGTGTTCTTATCGTCAGCACCACCTTCCATTTTACCGAAGCCCATAGTACCCACGTGGATACCAGAAGCACCCATAAGACGAGAAAGCTTAGAAAGAACGAAAGCAGTATAACCACGAACTGAAGACGGTGAAGTAACTGCACCGTGACCTGCACGATGATAATGTAAGTATTGTGAAGGATAGTTACGGCGTGCAGTTGTCACCATACCTGGGCCACCAACATAACCATCAACCAAGAAAGCAACTGCATGAGCATTTTCAGCAAAAGTTTCTAAGATGAAGTCAGCACGAGCACACATTTCGTGGTGATCGTCAGCTGTGATGTTAGCAGAGAAGATTTTAGCTTCGCCAGTTTCGTCTTGTGCACGTTTCATTGCATCAGCAACTAAAGGAATAACCTTTTTCATTGGGCAGAAAACCTGGTTGCCTTGAGGTTCATCATTTTTGATGAAATCGCCACCTAACCAGAACTGGTATGCCGCTTCAGCGAAAGGCTCAGGACGTAAACCTAATTTAGGTTTGATGATAGTACCCGCGATGTAACCACCGTTTTCACGTGGACGACCTAAGATGTTCCAAAGATCAGTGATATCTACTGAAGGACCATCGAAAGCCATAAGCATAGCTTTTGGTACGTGGAAATCGATCATCTGTGCACATTGCACATCACCCATGCCCTGGTTGTTACCAATAGCAAGCGTTAAGAAAGATACAACCATTGAACGGCCGTCAATGACGTTGCGATCGAATAAGTCACTAGGGTAAGCGATTTTCATGATGCCTTTAGCTTCATCAATTTCGTATACTATTGCATCAAGGCCTTTAGTAAAGTCATCAGTAGTACAAACTTCAACGTTAGTACCTGTTGATGATTCAGCTGCGAAGTGAGCCGCAATTTCTAAATAACCACCAAAACCAGGCATAGGTGTCATGGTGTAAGCCACTAACATGTGCTTGCCTTCGGCTAAAAGTGTTGCTTCATCCAGACTTAAGTCTGCATACCGTGCTGATTGATCCATTATAGATTTCCTCGTTTATATAAATTCGTTTTGGTCTTAATCTTTTTAAAAAAGACCTTTCTCGTTCAGGTCAGATACTCAATTAGTTTGAGCTCTGTGCCAGAAAGTTTTGCGACTATACGTAGGATCAGTCATAATTGATACTCAATTATTTTGATGATTATGATAAGTAAAACCTTATGAATATAACCTTTCGACAATTAGAAGTCTTCGAGGTGGTAGCTCGCCTTTTGAGCTACACCAGGGCATCCAAAGAGCTTCACCTCAGTCAGCCCGCTGTTTCTATG
This sequence comes from uncultured Thioalkalispiraceae bacterium, assembly GCA_964605385.1. GTDB lineage: Bacteria > Pseudomonadota > Gammaproteobacteria > UBA6429 > Thiohalophilaceae > JAGLTQ01. The sequence goes on along the minus strand of CAZSCK010000042.1, from coordinate 21,657 downwards.
CAAATCAAGCAGTTAGAGGAGAATGCAGGGCTTCCATTGCTTGAACAAGTCGGTCGAAAAACCTATTTAACCGAAGCTGGGAGAGAGATGTATCACTATTGCAGGACAATTGCGGAGCAGCTGGAAGAGGCCGGTGAGGTACTGGAACAGCTAAAAGGACTTAAATCAGGTCGTTTGGAAATTACTGTTGCCACTACCGCAAATGCCTTCGCGACACGTATGTTATCCATGTTTAATAAGCAGCATGAGGGCTCAACCGTGAGTCTGGATGTTACTAACCGTGAGCACTTACTTCGCCAACTAGCTGATAATGAAAAGGATATCGCCATTATGGGTCGTCCCCCGGAAGATGTGGATCTGGTAACAGAAGTTTTTGCGGATAACCCTTTAGTCGTAGTTGCGGCTCCGGATCACCCTTTAGTGGATAAACAACCTATACCTTTATATATGTTACAAGATCAAACTTTCGTGGTGCGTGAAAAGGGGTCTGGTACACGAACCGCAATGCAACGCTTTTTTGAAGAACATAGTCTTACGATCACTTCGAGTATGGAAATGAACGAAAACGAGGCGATTAAACAAGCAGTGCAGGCGGGCATGGGTTTGGGTATCGTTTCAATTCATACCATTGAGCTAGAGTTGGAAACAAAGCGGTTGGTTATTTTAGATGTAGAAGATTTCCCCATTATGCGGCACTGGTATTTAGTACATCGTAAAGACAAACGACTTTCACCGATTACTCAGGCTTTTAAAGAGTTTGTCCTGAATGAAGGACGGAATTTCATTTCGCAGATATAAGTGGTTTTTTGTAGGTTGGACTTTTTGTACAAGGATGTACTTATGCAGCAATGGCATGGACGCCATAGAGCTGCCAGGCCAACGCGGTGCAATTAAAGCAACCATTGTAATTGAATGCCTCAGTATTAATTAAAGAGTTATGTGGGTTTGTTGTACCTTTGCGTCGGCATGAATACCGACCTATATAATTCTATTCAGAATGGCGAGAGTGGTAAGTTTTTCTATCTTTTAAAAATATCATTTATGGTTTCCAGTAATACCTTTTTAGGTAACGGTTTAGTCAAAAGCTCAATATTATTTTCTTTTGCAATTGAGTCGTTAAGGTTATCACTATGACCAGTTGCAATAATGGCAGGAATATCTGCTCGAATTGCTCTCATTTTTTTAATCATTTCTAAACCGGTTAATTCAGGCATGGTTTGATCTGAAATGATGAGATCAAATTTCTCAGGGGACTGGCTAAATTCAGTCAGTGCTTTACTTGAAGAAGAAAAACATGTGCATTGATATCCATAAATTTCAAGCATATCACCCAATAATTCCGATAAGCTTTCTTCATCATCAACAATTAGAATTCTTTCGTGATGTTTTTCCTGCTTGACTGAAACATCTTTAGTTATCTTGCCAGTATCATCTTTTTTCTCAACAGGTTTAAATAAAATATGAATCGTAGTACCTTTGCCTACTTCGGTATCAATTAGAATATGTCCTTTTAAGTCTTTAACAATACCATGGACAACGGCCATACCCATGCCAGTTCCTTTACCTTGTGCTTTAGTAGTAAAGAAAGGTTCGAATAAATGTTGCATGACATTTTCAGACATACCTGAACCTGTATCGGTTACGGACATATCAATCCAATCACCATCAATGTGTTCATAGCTAATAAGGCATGTTTCACAAATTATTTTTTGATTGTCCAGCTTGACCGTTAATGTGCCCTGGTTATCCATCGCATCTCTTGCATTAATGCAAAGGTTCATGAGTAATTGTTGAAGTTTAACGGGTTCAATTAAAACAGCCTGTAAGTTTTTTTTGATATTAGAATTTATTTCAATGCTTGTTGGAATAATAGAGCGTAACATTTTGAGATCTTCTTTAACTAATGTCGAAATGTTTATCGCTTGATAATCGCTCTCACCAGAACGACTAAATAACATCATTGAGGCAATTAACTCTTTAGCACGTTTTGATGCTGCGGTGACCTGATCCAGATACCCCGGAATTTTATTATTAGTATCATTGGATAGTTTATCACGAGATAATTCAGTATAGCCCATAATAATACCGAGCATATTGTTAAAGTCGTGTGCAATACCGCCTGTAAGCTGACCAAGTGCTTCCATCTTACGTGCTTGTTCTAAGTCTTTTTCCAGACGAGCATGTTCATTTTCTTTTTTTAATTTATTTGTGATATCAAGAACAACGCAGTAAATGAGAGTTTCGTTATGAATCTTAACGGGACTCATTAATATTTCTACATCCCGAACATCACCATTTTGTAAACGATGTTGTGTTAATAAAGATTTATTTTTACTGGTTTGTACCTGTCGTAATTTTGGAAGAATGGATGTTGCAGGATCAGTTGATAAAATATCAATCTTATAAGATTTAAATTCTTCCATAGTATAACCATAGTATTTAATTGCCGCTTTGTTAGCTTCTATAATTTGTGCATTATTAGCATCAATGAGCAGTATCGGCATGTAGTTATTAAGAAATAGCTGATGGAAGCGTTGTTCAGTTTCTTTTATTTTATTAATGATCGGTATTATTATATAAAAGAAAAGTAAGGAGCCTAAAAGTGAAACCAGCATTACAATGATTAAAATATACAAAGCACTGCGTATATACGGTTCACGAATTTCAGATAAATCAATTTTTGCCACAATGCCAAGATTAAGTACACTCACAGGTTCATAAGCTGCCAGCACATTCTCTCCGCGGTAATCTTTACCAATAATAGTTCCTGAATGTCCAAGTAAAGCTAATTGCATTGGTACAGCCAGTTTTGAATTTAAACTAACAGGTTTAGGTACTTCTAAATGAGAGTGTCTTTGTCGTAAGACAAATTTTATTTTGTTTTTATCCTTTCGTGCTAAAGTAAATTCCCCTGTTTCTCCAAACCCCCGGAAATTTTTGTGAGCACTAATAACTTGATCCAGAGTTCTGGCGTGGGCACTTGCAACAGGTTGAGTATGAAATTCTTTGCTTTCGGTCAGATCATTGCGAGCCACTGCTTCTATCAGGCGAGCACGACTTTTTACCATACTAATAAGGCGGAGTCGTTCTTCATTAAATGAGGTTTCGTAGAGTATCCATAGTGTTGAAAGTGTCACAATACTTGTTGTGGTAATTAAAATAGAAATAAGGGTTACTATCCAAATAGTATTACCGTTACCGTTACCGCTATCTCTAGTTAAGATAGAAAAATTTCTTTTTCGCCAGAAATAATTAAAAAACAGGATAGTAAAAATTAAAATGAACAGGTTTAAAAAAACAAGTTCAGTTCTTGTGAATATATTCGCTTTTTCTCCATACCATGCACGATTAGTATCTTTGAAATCTTGTGAGTGCATATAGTTGTTAAGGGCAGCATTTAGTTTTTTAAAAATTTCCGGATATTTTTTACTAACGGCAATCGCTCTATGGATAGTTTTTAATGTGATGCTTGTCTCATGAATTAAATGTTCAATGTTTAATTGATTTGCTGCAGTATTAGAAATTATTTTTGGATAAATGATGGCATCAATTTTTTTATTTATAAGCGCATCAAAGGCCAGCTTAATTGAACCATAAGCGTGAATATTTTTAAGCTTTTGTTGCTCTGCTATTTTTTCACCCACATTTTTTTTAACAACACCAACTTGTAAGTTTGTAAGAGCTGCTGCTGTGTGAATAATGTTATCGGGGCGTGTAAATACAGTGATATCTGTTTTAGCGTAAGCTTGGGTAAAGAAATAATTTTTTTTCCGTGCTTCGGTAATACCAAGACTAGGAATGAGCTGAGCCTCACCAGAATCGATAGCTTTAAAAACATCCTCCCAGGATTTTTTAACGATGTATCTGCTTAAATACCCTGCATCATGATCAATTTCATTCAAAACTTCTATTGCCATACCATAAGGTAAGCCTTCTTTATCTATGTGATAAAAAGGAGGAAAAAATTGAGGTACGACAGCAGTTATAATTGGTTGATTGTCATGATTTGCCAGAGATGAGGATGCATTGTGGCGAACATTTTCGAGCGAGAAACTTACATTTGAGTAAAAACAACATAATACGAGGAGTAGATTTGCTATAAAAGGCTTGTTAAGCATGTGGTTATAATGTTCTGAAAGTTAACTTGGTGGATTCAATAACTTCTCATAATTATCTTAAATAGTATATGTTCTGAATAAAAACATTTGTTAAATTATTCCTTATAAATGAGCTGCGGTTTCAATATTTATATTGAAAGCCATTAAATAAATGTTTGATCTTGTTTTCAGCTGAACTTAATCAAATACAGATGTTCTTACTGCAAGTTGCATTAAAGTACGTTAAAAGAAAATATGCGCATTGCATGAGATCTAAAATTAGACTAAGCTGAAACCTATGATAAAAAAAGCACTGACATATTTAACTATTCTGGCAATCAGTGCATTGCCGGTGCAGTTGATCAGTGCGGGTGTTGAAGTTGTCGGCATGCAAATGAGCATGAGTCAGCCTGTTCAGGTAAAGAATGAATGTTCTTTAGATATGGGCATGCAGCATACAAACCTGGATTCTCAGCAAGGTTCAATGGATAAATCATGTTGTGATGATCAATCGCACGATTGCCAAAGTTGTAACAATTGTCCGCAAGCAGTAAGTGCAATGTTCTTACCTTTGGATACATTTGTAAAAATATCTTCTTTGGAAATACAGAAATATTCTACAAGCTATTTATTCTTAAATGGCGTTCCGCAAAAAAATCTTCTAAGGCCTCCTCGAACTCTTATTTAATTTTTGACCCATATTTTATATGGGGTATTTGTGCTGAGTGTTTTAAACACAACAGTTCACAATTTATAAGTTAAATAATGAGGACAATCCAATGGCGTTTTCAGCCAAATTTATTCAAGTAACTACGTTATTTGCGTTACTCAGTAGTTTTTCAGTGCACGCAGAACAAACCATAAGTATTGAGCAGGCAGTGCAAGTTGCGTTAGAACGCGATGCGTTAACACATGTTTACCAATCTCGTCGTGACGCATATAAAGATCAATCTGTTGCTGAAGACACGCTGCCTGATCCAAAAATCAAGTTAGGGTTCATGAATGTGCCTACTGATACTTACGCCCTTGATCAAGAGCCGATGACCCAGGTTCAGTTTGGTATTCAGCAAATGTTTCCTCGTGGTAATAGCCTGGAAATAAAATCTCGACGCGCGCTCAGTATGTCCGTAGCGGAAGAGGCAAAAACAGAAAATCAACGCCGTAAAGTGACGCGTGAAGTGCGTGAAACGTGGTTAGAACTTTATTACTGGTTGAATGCTGAATCGGTTGTTAAGAAAAATCGTAAATTGTTTACCGAGCTGGTTTCAGTAACCAAACAAAAATATGCAGCAGGACGGCAAAAACAACAGGATGTGATTCGTTCTGAACTTGAGCTGGGTATGCTGGATGATCGTGAAATGAAAATCCAGACACGCATAGAAACAACTCAGGCAAAACTTATCAAATATATGGGGGCTGATTTTTCTCATATTAATATTGGTACAAAACTTCCTGTTTATACTATTCAAAAAAATGATACAGCATGGCTGGAATCACACCCAATGTTACGCATGGAGCAAGCCATGGTAGCCGTGAGTGAAAAAAATGTAGACCTGGCAAAACAAAGTTATAAACCTTCATGGTCTCTGGATTTAACATACGGTAAACGTGATGGAAAAAATCCAAACGGTTCAGAACGTTCGGATTTTGCTTCTGCGATGGTGATGTTTGATCTACCTTTATTTACCGCTGATCGTCAGGATAAACAAGTGGCGGCAAGTAAGTTTCGTCTTAATGGTGCATTAAATTCACACGAAGAACGTAAACGTAATTTAACAAAAATGTGGCAAGCAGCATTGGCTAAAGAGAAACGTCTGATGCAGCGGATAAAACAATATGACAGTTTATTACTGCCAAAGTCGGATGAAAACACCCGCTCTGCACTTTATGCTTATCAAAGTGGACGCAGTGAGTTTACTGCGTTAATGCGCGCACAAATTACAGAGTTGGAAACACAGTTACGTGCCCTGCGTTTAACGGTAGAACATAAAAAAACACAAGCTTTATTACTTTATCTTGTTGGAGAAAATAGCTGAGGTGTTCAACCTGTAGCTACTGGAGAATAATGATGAACAAATTAAATATAATAACCATTTCACTCGTTGCTGTTTTACTGACTGCATACAGTGCAACAGAAGTTGTTGCCGCAGAGGAAAAAGAAAAGAAAATTTTATACTGGGTTGCACCGATGGATGCAACATACCGCCGCGATGAAGCAGGCAAATCACCGATGGGTATGGATTTAGTCCCGGTTTATGATGACGGCGGTGATGGCAGTACCGTTAAAATTTCTCCCGCAGTAGAGAATAATATGGGCGTACGCACCGCGATGGTCATAAGAGATAAATTATGGCGTCGCATAGATACGGTTGGCTATGTTGATTTTGATGAAAATAAAATTTCACATCTGCATTTACGAACTAAAGGCTGGATAGAAAAACTATATGTTAAGTCAGAAGGCGAACGGGTAAAAAAAGGACAGTTATTATTTGAAGTTTATGCACCTGAGTTAGTTAATGCGCAGGAAGAATACCTTCAGGCATTACGCAGTAATAACCGGGGTTTAACCAGCGCATCACGTGAACGTTTGATTGCACTAGGGATTTCTGATTCGCAAATTAAAACATTGAACAAAATTCGCCGGGTTGGACAGTACGTCAAAGTTTACGCGAAGCAGAATGGCATTATTGCAAAGCTGAATATTCGTGAAGGTATGTTTGTTGTGCCGCAAAAACAGGTAATGAGTCTGGCCGATTTATCCAGTGTCTGGTTATTAGCTGAAGTTTTTGAAACTCAGGCTGATTGGGTTAGAGTTGGGCAGTCTGCAGAAGTCACATTATCTTATTTACCCGGTAGGGAATGGGAAGGAAAAGTAGAATATATTTATCCCAGTCTTGATCCAAAAACACGCACCTTAAAAGTTCGTTTACGTTTTGATAATAAAGACGAATCTCTAAAACCAAATATGTTTGCCAAGGTCGCTATTTATGGCGGTGCAAAACGTGAAGTGCTTATTATTCCTCGTGAAGCCTTAATACGTTCAGGTAATGATCAGCGCGTTATTATTTCTCTTGGTGAAGGCCGTTTTCAGGCACGTGATGTTACCGCCGGTATTGAATCGGGTGAATTTATTGAAATTATTGTTGGTGTGAGCGAAGGCGACAAGGTTGTAACTTCGGGTCAATTCTTGATTGATTCTGAAGCGAGCTTAAAAGCCAGTATTGCTCGTATGTCATCAAAGGATGATGCTAAAAAAGAGATGGATCCAGATATGAACATGTCTGAAAAAATCATGGGAAATGGAACATTAAATAGTGTGATGCCAGCACATAATATGATCAATATGTCGCATGCTCCCATTGCTGCATTAGACTGGCCTGCAATGGAAATGGATTTTACCGTTAAAAATGATGTGTCTCTGCAAGGTTTAAATAAAGGCGATAAAGTTGAATTTGAGCTTGAAAAGAGTGATAGCGGCTATGTTGTTAAGTCTATAACAAAATCAAAAATGTAGGAGTGATTTAAAATGATTGAAAAAATTATTGATTGGTCACTCACGAACCGTTTTATGGTTTTATTGTTGACCGCAGTTTTACTTGTTGGCGGAATTTATTCATTAAAGAATACACCGCTTGATGCTATTCCTGATCTATCAGATGTGCAGGTAATTATTAAAACAACTTACCCCGGGCAGTCACCTCGTGTGGTTGAAGATCAGGTCACTTATCCCTTAACCACCGCAATGTTGTCTGTCCCCGGTGCGGTGACAGTCAGGGGGTATTCTTTCTTCAATGACTCTTATGTCTATATTATTTTTGAAGATGGTACCGATATCTACTGGGCGCGTTCACGTGTACTCGAATATTTGAGTCAGGTAGCGAGCCGCTTGCCGCCTGAAGCGAAATCTGCACTTGGACCCGATGCCACGGGTGTAGGCTGGGTTTATGAATATGCATTAAAAGATCCTACAGGTAAAACAGATTTATCCCAGCTACGAAGTTTGCAGGACTGGTTTTTAAAATATGAACTGCAAACCGTTCCTGGTGTATCAGAAGTGGCGACTTTAGGTGGCATGGTAAAACAATATCAAGTCGTGCTTGATCCGGATCGTTTACGTGCTTACAGCATTCCATTGCAAAAAGTTCGTATGGCAATAAAACGTGCGAATCAGGAAGTAGGTGGCTCAGTTATAGAAATGGCAGAAGCCGAATATATGATCAGGGCGACAGGTTATATAACCGGCATCGAAGATCTTCGTCGAATTCCATTAGGCGTTAATAAACGTGGTACACCTATTTTATTGAAAGATGTCGCTGATATTCGTTTAGGTCCGCAAATGCGTCGCGGTATTGCTGAGCTGGATGGTGAAGGTGAAGTGGTTGGCGGTATTATCGTTATGCGCTTTGGTGAGAATGCCTTAAAAACGATTGAACTGGTTAAGAAAAAACTTGAAGAGTTAAAACCCGGTTTACCTGAAGGTGTTGAAATTGTTGAAACCTATGATCGTTCTACTTTAATTAATAGTGCGGTTGACAATTTAAACATGAAATTAATTGAAGAGTTTATCGTAGTTGCTATTGTTTGTATGGTGTTCCTGTTTCACATGCGCTCTGCACTCGTTGTGATTGTCAGTTTACCAATAGGTATTCTGGTGGCATTTATGATCATGTATCAACAAGGTATGAATGCAAACATTATGTCATTAGGAGGAATTGCGATTGCCATCGGTGCAATGGTCGATGCCGCCATTGTAATGATAGAAAATGTACATAAACATATAGAACGAACACCATTGACGGATGAGAACCGTTGGCAAATTATACGTGAGGCAAGTATAGAAGTGGGGCCACCGTTATTCTTCTCTTTGTTAATTATTACATTAAGTTTTTTGCCGGTGTTTACTCTGGAAGCACAGGAAGGAAAATTGTTTGCGCCTTTAGCCTTTACCAAAACATTTGCCATGGCGGCATCAGCAGGTTTAGCAATTACCCTGGTTCCTGTTTTAATGGGTTATTTTATTCGCGGCAAGATAAAACCGGAACATGAAAACCCGGTAAACAGGTTTTTAATGAAAGTGTATCAACCTGTTATTCATTATGTTTTAGACAAGCCAAAAAAAGTATTAAGCATTGCATTATTACTTGTACTGGCTGGTATTTGGCCAATGTCACAAATTGGTTCAGAATTTATGCCTGACTTGGATGAAGGCGACTTAATGTATATGCCGACTACTTTCCCGGGTATTTCTGTGGGTAAAGCACAAGAGCTTCTGCAGCAAACAGATAAGCTGATTAAAACAGTACCAGAAGTAAAACGGGTCTTTGGTAAAATTGGACGTGCCGATACTGCAACCGATCCCGCTCCTCTGACTATGATTGAAACAACCATTCAATTCAAACCAAAGAGTGAATGGCGAGAAGGGATGACCCTGGAAAAAATAAAAGCTGAATTAAATGAGTTAATACAATTTCCTGGTCTGACTAATGCGTGGGTTATGCCGATTAAAACACGTATTGATATGCTGGCAACGGGCATTAAAACTCCTGTCGGCATTAAAGTTGCGGGGCCTGAATTAAGCGTTCTGCAAGATATTGGTAAACGCCTTGAAGAAGTAGTGATGAAAGTACCCGGAACTGTTTCTGCATTTTCTGAACGTGTTGCCGGTGGACGTTATATCACGATTGATGTTGATCGTGTTGCTGCTTCTCGTTTTGGTTTAAATATTGCCGACGTGCATGATGTTGTGAAAACAGCATTAGGTGGCATGGTGGTAGCTGAAAGTGTTGAAGGTTTGGAACGTTATCCCATTAACGTGCGTTACCCACGTGACTTACGTGATTCAATTGAAGATTTGCGTAACCTGCCTATCATCACCAAGACAGGTGCACGTATTCCACTCAGTGAAGTTGCAAATATAAAGACTGAAATGGGACCCGCAGTTATCAAAAGTGAAAATTCACGCCCCAATGGCTGGACTTTTGTTGACATTGCAGGGCGTGATTTAGGTTCTTATGTTGAAGAGGCGCAGCGTGTCGTAGCTGAAGAGGTTGAGTTACCTCCGGGTTATTCTATCTCATGGTCAGGTCAGTACGAATATATGGTGCGAGCGAAAAAGCGTTTATCAGTGGTGGTACCTTTTACCCTGATGATTATCGTTTTACTTTTATACCTTAACTTTCGCAATGTGATTGAAGTGCTGATCATTATGGGTACCTTACCACTCGCATTAGTGGGTGGTTTCTGGTTGCTATATTTGCTGGGCTATAACATGTCGGTTGCGGTGGGGGTTGGCTTCATAGCGCTGGCCGGTGTTTCGGTTGAGATAGGTGTCATCATGCTGGTTTATCTCAATCAGGCCTATGCAAAAGCACAAAGTGAAGCAGAAAAAGAAAATCGAAAATTTACGCTGCATGATTTGCAAGAAGCGATCATTAGCGGGGCTTTGTTGCGTATTCGTCCTATTATGATGACAGTTGCTGCCATTATCGCGGGCCTGTTACCGATCATGTTAGGCAGTGGTACGGGTTCTGAAGTGATGCGCCGCATTGCTGCTCCCATGGTTGGCGGCATGGTCAGTGCCACTATTCTCACCCTGGTCGTTATTCCTGCTGTCTTTTTAATTTGGAAAAGTGTAAAGGTTAATAAATCATAATAAATCAGGGTTTAAAAATGATAAGGCGGGTAACACTCTGTTGAACTTATAAAGAGTGTTGCCATTTTCCTTTAAATTGTTACAGGAGATTATAACTATGGGTTTTGTAAAAATTGTTGCAATTATCCGCCCCGATATGCTGGAAAAGGTAGAAGAGTCACTACAGCAATCGACTGTTCCGGGAGTCAGCATTATGCATATTCAGGGTTACGGCGAGTATGCAAATTTTTATCGTCAGGATCGATTGGTTCAACATATTCAGGTTGAAGTTTTTATAGCTAAAAAACGTGCAACCGAAATTGCTGAACTTGTTATGCAAGCTGCACACACCGGTGCAGATGGTGATGGTATTGTCGCCATTATACCGGTTGACAGTGTTTATCATATTCGGACCAAACAAAAATGTGGTGGTGAAGCATGTTAAGTAACAGGGTAAAAACTAATCATGGCATCTTTGTGCTGGTATTGTTTAATATTTTAATGAGTATAAATTGATTTAAAATATGAAATATTGAACTAAACTAATGGTTATTACTCAAAAGTGTATGTTTTTAATTATTTAGAGGTTGACGCATAACGTTTTTATTATGTTAAAGTCAGATTATGAAATTTTTATCCGATAATATAATGGTACTAATGCTAACACTTGTAATGGGGTTATCCCCTTTACAAAGTATTACTGCGTCAGTATCTAAATGCATGGATATGGATAAAAATATGCATGCTCAGATGAATGTTTCTGAACAAGTTGCACAGAGTAAGATGAATCAATCAGATATGAAACATGATTGTTGCAATCAAAATGAATGTGGTACGACACATTGTGCAAGTGCAACGGTTGCTGCGATTACTTCAAATAATGTTAACGATATTACCTATACGTTTAGTACTGTTTATCAAAAACCTAACATGACATTAATTCCCTTTTATTCTTTTTCTTTATATCGACCACCTAAGTTCTAATTCCTCTCTCTGCGTTTGAGCCTTTTATACTGGTTTTTAAACATCAAGTATAAACATCAGGCAAAAATTTAAACCATCTTTATAGTAGTTATACATCAGCATGCTGAGTTTGTTTCCTTTGTTATTTTATATCGCGGGATTGCTTGCTGCTGAAGAGGAATAGAAAATGTCAAAAATTATTTTGCCTGGTATGCAACCGGAATCACTATCGCGCCGTCGATTTGTTAAAGGACTGGCTGCTGGCACAGCATTAATGGGCTTAGGTCTAGGTGTTAATGCAACCACTGCTGAATCCATGAAAAAAATTCTGGCAACTGCGCCAGCCTTAAAAGGCACACGCTTCGACTTAACCTATTCACCCATGCAGATAAATTTAACCGGTAGTGAACGTACTGCTACTGCAATAAATAGTTCCTTGCCTGCGCCAACATTACGCTGGAAAGAAGGTGAAACGGTTACACTAAATGTGACTAATAATATGGCAGATGATACTTCGATTCACTGGCACGGCATTATTTTACCGAGTGCTCAGGATGGTGTTCCAAATATCAGTGATGGCTTTAAAGGTATTAAACCCGGAGAAACATTTAAGTATAAATTCCCGGTTATACAAAGTGGTACTTACTGGTATCACAGCCATTCAGGTTTTCAGGAACAAACAGGTGCTTATGGTGCAATCGTGATTGAACCAAAAGAGCCTTATCCTTTTTCTTTTGATCGTGAATACGTCGTCATGTTATCGGATTGGAGTGATGAAGATCCAAATGACATTTATCACAAATTAAAAAAACTCAGCCACTATTATAACTTTCGTGAACGCACCATTAGCTATGCGATGAAGGAAGTGAGTGAGTATGGCTGGAGTAAATTCTGGTCAAAACGTGGTATGTGGAATGAAATGCGTATGTCAGATCGTGATATCTCAGATGTTACCGGTTATACCTATACTTTCTTAACCAATGGACAAACACCTGCGGCTGGCTGGACCGGTTTATTCAAAAAGGGTGAAAAAGTACTGCTTCGATTCATCAATGCTGCCGCTATGACATTTTTTGATGTCCGTATTCCGGGTTTGAAAATGACCGTGGTCGCTTCTGATGGTCAATATATACAACCGGTTAGTGTTGATGAATTTAGAATTGGTGTTGCTGAAACCTATGATGTCATTGTTGAACCCAGTGCAGAAAGAGCTTATTGCATATTTTCGCAAGCCATAGATCGCTCAGGTTATACACGCGGAACATTAACGCCTGATATTTCAATGACCGCTGAAGTGCCTGAAATGGATACAGCTCCATTGTTAACACATGGTGACATGGGAATGGATATGAGTTCTATGAGTGGCATGGATCATTCCGGGCATGACATGGGCGGAATGGACAATTCTAAAATGAATATGGGGGGTGGAATGAAATGTGGTGGTGGAATGGATATGAGTTCCATGAGTGGTATGGATCATTCAAAAATGGGCAAGCCAGAAATTGGCTCAGGCAAAGTCGGCTATGGCAGCAGTCGCAAAGTCGTTCATGCCGATACCGAGTATGGTCCTCATATTGATATGCGTGCCGATGCTCCGCAATATCGACTTGATGATCCCGGCGTTGGCTTGCGCAACAATGGACGTAAAGTCTTAACCTATGCTGATTTAAGAAACTTAACTAAAACGCTTGATCGCAGAGATCCCGGCCGCGAAATTGATCTGCATCTTACCGGTAATATGAGCCGTTACATGTGGTCAATGAACGGGATCAAGTTTGCTGATGCCGAGCCATTACAGCTTAAATTTGGTGAGCGGGTACGGATCAATTTAATCAACGACACCATGATGAATCATCCTATGCATTTACATGGAATGTGGAGTGATTTGGAAACAGGTGACGCAAATTACATTCCGCGTAAACACACTGTTATTGTTCAACCCGGAGCCAGGATTAGTTATTTGGTCACAGCCGATGCGATGGGAGGCTGGGCATATCATTGTCATCTTCTATATCACATGCTTGGCATGTTTAGAAAAGTTGTTGTCAGCTAAAGGAGACATAAAATGAAAAACAAATTAACTTATGCCTTATTGGGCTGTATTTTATCAACATCTTTATATGCTGCTGGCATGGAGGATGATCCTATTATTACTAAAGTCATGATTGACCAATTAGAGACTCGAGTGACTGACGGTAACGATCCACTGGTACTGGAAGGGCAAGGCTGGATTGGTAAAGATCTGAATAAATTCTGGTTTAAAGTCGATGTAGAACAGGTTAATAGTGAAACGGAAGAGCTTGAATTACAGGCATTATATAGTCGCGCGATTGCACCATTCTGGGACTTTCAGATTGGCTGGCGCAGGGATAGTAAACCCAAGCCAGACAAAGACTGGTTTGTAATCGGATTCCAGGGACTGGCCCCCTACTTTTTTGAAGTAGACAGTGCTCTGTTCATTGGTGAATCCGGACAGTTTGGATTACGTTTTGAAGCCGAATACGAAATCCTGTTTACCCAAAAATGGATCCTGACGCCTGAAATTGAAGTTAACTTCCACAGCAAAGATGATGCAAGTGCTGGCATAGGCTCTGGTTTGTCCGATTCTCAACTTGGCTTACGACTGCGCTATGAAATTAAACGTGAATTTGCACCTTACATCGGTATTAACTGGAATAAGAAATACGGTAACACTGCTACTTTCGCTAAAAATGATGGTGAAAAAGTTGATGATACTCAAATTGTTGTAGGCATTCGTGCCTGGTTCTAGCTAAATAAATCTAAGGATTTATTCCCCCTCCCTTAGGGAGGGGGAATAATCACCAAGTCTTAACTAAATGGTATTAGAAAAATAACGCCACAATTATTATTTAAAAATTGAAAATAATTTAACAAGTTAATTTAATCAGGAGTTTTATGATGAGTAATAAAGTGAAACAAAAAATAAAACTTTTTTCATCTGTTATTACAGTTTTTGCAATCAGTCTTTACTTTGGATTTAGTTTTGCTAACCAGGAAGTTCAGGCAGAAGAAATTATGGTTTACAAAAGTCCTACATGTGGCTGTTGTAATAAATGGGTAAAACATCTGGAACGAGAAGAATTTAAAGTAACGACAAAAGATTATAGTAATATGAAACCCATAAAAAACATGATGGGTGTTCAACCACAATTTCAATCATGCCATACCGCAAAAATCGGCAAATATTTTATAGAAGGTCACGTATCTGCTTCTGATATTAAAAAATTACTAAAAGAAAAACCGGATATTAAAGGTTTAGCTGCACCGGGAATGCCAATGGGTTCACCGGGCATGGAAGGACACCGGAAAGATAAATATAACGTGCTTGCTATTGATAAAAATGACAATGCGAGCATTTATACAAAATACTAGAAAAATATAAAAATAATATTGTTTATTTAAGGAGAGAAAAAATGGTGACTGATCCAGTATGTGGTATGACTGTTGAGCCTGAGAAGGCCGCAGCAAAAGAAGAATACAATGAACTGACATGGTATTTTTGTTCTGATAGTTGTCATCAGAAATTTCATGCCTCGCCGGATCAGTATGTAAAAGAACAAAAAGATCCTGTTTGCGGAATGGATGTATCACCTGATTCTGAACACCACTTTGAACATGCAAATAAAATCTACCACTTTTGTAGCGAAGGTTGCCAAAATAAATTTGCATCAGATCCTGAATCTTATTTAAATAAAGATAATTCAACAGAACAATCAACGGGTGATGCTGAAGCAACTTATACCTGCCCGATGCATCCCGAAATTGAACAACAAGGCCCGGGTTCTTGTCCAAAATGTGGTATGGCGCTGGAACTAAAAGGTATTCCCGTCGCCGCAACTAAAACAGAATATACCTGCCCGATGCACCCTGAAATTGTACAAGATGAGCCAGGTAACTGTCCTAAGTGTGGCATGGCACTAGAACCACGAACTGTAACAGTAGAAGAAGATAATGAAGAATTAAACGACATGAGTCGACGTTTCTGGTTAAGCAGTATCTTGTCTATACCTGTATTTATTCTTGCGATGATTGCTGATCTTGTTCCTGAATGGTTACCACAAGGTTTATCGATGCAAACAGTGCAATGGATTGAGTTTGCATTGGCTACGCCTGTTGTTTTATGGGGCGGCTGGCCATTTTATGTTCGTGCTGTGCAATCGGTTAGAACATGGAATCTAAATATGTTTACCCTGATTGGGCTGGGTGTATCTGTTGCCTGGGTCTTTAGTGTTGTAGCCATGCTGATGCCAAATATTTTCCCCGTCAGTATGCAGGGTGAAGGAGGGACGGTGCATGTTTACTTTGAAGCCGCTGCGGTGATTACTGCGTTAGTGTTATTAGGACAGGTTCTGGAATTACGCGCTCGTTCTCGCACCAACGCGGCTATTCAAATGTTATTAGGTCTCGCTCCGAATACCGCGCGCATTGTTTATGACGATGGCCGTGAAGAAGATATACCGCTTGAAAATGTAAAGGTTGGAGATGTTTTACGTGTTCGACCCGGTGAAAAAATTCCTGTTGATGGCATCGTCACGGATGGTGAAAGTAATGTGGATGAGTCCATGGTTACAGGTGAACCTATCGCGGTGGTCAAGACAGCAGGAGAAAAACTGATCGGTGCCACGGTTAATGGCACGGGCAGTATGTTAATGCGAGCTGAAAAAATCGGTGCGGATACCCTGTTATCACAAATCGTTAATATGGTTGCTGAAGCACAGCGTTCACGTGCACCGATTCAAAAAATGGCGGATAAGGTTGCGGGTTACTTTGTTCCTGCAGTTGTTCTTATTGCCATTATTACGGCAATCGTCTGGGGTGTTTGGGGCCCTGAGCCACGCATGGCATTTGCGATAGTTAATGCGGTAGCGGTACTGATTATAGCCTGTCCCTGTGCTTTAGGTTTAGCAACACCTATTTCAATAATGGTCGGTACCGGGCGAGGTGCCATGGCCGGAGTGTTGATTAAAAATGCCGAAGCATTAGAGATAATGGAAAAAGTCGATACCCTGGTGGTTGATAAAACCGGAACATTAACTGAAGGCAAACCTAAATTAGTATCGATAGTTTCTGCCGAAGGGTTTAATGATGATGAAAATTTACTTGCTGCAGCCAGCTTAGAAAGAGCGAGTGAACATCCTTTAGCAGAAGCGATTGTACGTGGTGCAGAAGAACGAAATATTTCTCTGACAGCAGTTGATGATTTTCAGTCAGTTACCGGCAAAGGTGTAACCGGTAAAATTGCTAATCAGACAATTGCTTTAGGAAATCTGAAATTATTACAAAGTCTTAATATTGATATGGGTGACTTACCTACACAAGCAGATAGCTTACGTGCTGAAGGGCAGACTGTTATGTTATTAGCTATTGATAATAAGGCCGCAGGTTTAATTGGTGTAGCCGATCCAATTAAAGAAACAACTCAATCTGCAATTAAAGATTTACATGCAGAAGGTGTTGAGGTGGTGATGCTTACTGGCGACAATAAAACGACAGCACAGGCGGTTGCATCCAGGCTAGACATTGATCGAGTTGAAGCAGATGTCCTTCCCGATCAAAAAGCAAAAATAGTTAAAGAACTACAAGCGATGGGAAAAATTGTTGCCATGGCGGGTGATGGAATAAATGACGCACCCGCTCTTGCCCAGGCGCATGTGGGTATTGCGATGGGAACCGGAACCGATGTGGCGATGGAAAGTGCCGGCGTTACTTTAGTGAAGGGAGATCTTCGTGGCATAGTACGGGCAAGACGATTAAGCCGCGCTACCATGAAAAATATTCGTCAAAATTTATTCTTTGCTTTTATTTACAACTCTGCTGGTGTACCGGTTGCCGCAGGTGTTTTGTATCCAGTATTTGGCGTATTACTTTCTCCCATTATTGCCGCGGCAGCAATGAGTTTTAGTTCTGTTTCAGTTATTACTAACGCTTTACGCTTACGTAAAACAAAACTCTAACAATTATTGTCAGGAGAAAATAATGATGAATTATGATGGACACTTTTTTGGCGGCGGTTTTATGTGGATTTTCTGGGTTTTAATTATTGTTGGAATATTTTTTGTTTTTCAGAATATGGCAAAAGAAAATTCAGGCGGTTCAGCTGATAAAGAAACGCCCATAGAAATTTTAAAAAAACGTTATGCCCGTGGTGAAATTGATGAAGAAGAATTTGAGCGACGTCGTAAAGAACTGGAAAGCTGATTAAAGTAATGAAAGTTAAATCGTTTTTTTTATGTTTCGTTTTTATTTATACGATAGCTGTGAATGCAGCTTCCCGGGGCGAAAATCTTTATCTGCAAAATTGTATGGTCTGCCATGCTGACGATGGTAGTGGAGCTATGCCTGGTATCTTTGACCTTACTGAAAACAAAATATGGTCAGCTATAGATGAAAGAAGTTTGTTAGCTAAATTAAAAAAAGGCATTCAAAGGGAAGGAGCAATTATGAATATGCCGGCTAAAGGTGGCAATCCTGATTTAACGGATGATGACTTAAAGGGAATAATTCATTATATGCGTAAAACATTTATTAAATAAGAGAAGTTTAATTTTAATTTGCAAGGAGAAATAAAGATGAAAAACAAATTATTCTTTATAAGCGTTATTAGTGCAAGTATCGCACTAACAAATTTAGTGCAAGCGAGCCCTACTGTTTACATACCATTAGGTTCAGCTAACCAGGTGATAAGAGTGGATGCAGCAACAGATACCATTACTGCAACATACACGGGAGTGGATAATCCTCATGGACTGGTTGCGACACCTGATGGTGAGTATTTGATTGCAGGTAGCTTAAAAGAAATCCCGCTGAAAAAAGGTCAGGCTAAAGATACGTTGAACAGTAAATTATTTTTTATTCATCCTGTGCATGGCCATGTAATGTCAACGATCCCGGTATCTGGCTGGAGTCATCATCAGGCGATCACTTCTGACGGGAAATATGTTTTATCTACTCATGGGATGCGCGGTGCAGTAAGCGTTGTTGATCTTGAAAATAATAAAGTGATTAAAACAGTGAAAACGGGACCTGTTCCAAATTACACGCTAATTACAAAAAATAATAAGCGCGCTTTTGTTAGTAACACCGGCAACAATTCTATTAGTGAAATTGATCTACAGAGCTGGACGGTGATTCGCAAACTGGAAGCAGGACCTGCACCGGAGCATATGGTTTTTGCAAAAGATGAAAAAACTATATTTGTGACTAACCCAAGAGAAGGCAAGATCTCGGAAGTATCTGTTAAAACCGGAAAAATAACTAAAACCTATAAAATAGGTAAAGCAGTTCATGGTCTTGATATCGGTGACGATGGAAAAACCTTATTTGTGAGCAGCAAAAAAGAAAATAAACTGGTTGCGATTGATACGGACACAGGTAAGAAACGAGAGCTTGCTTTAAGTCCTGCACCTTACCATTTAAACACTATCCGTAATACTGGAAAAGTATATGTATCCAGTCGTAAAAAATCGATTATCTGGGTGGTGGATCAAAAGAGTTTAAAAGTAGTGAATACTATTAAGTTGCCAGCAGGTGAAGCACACCAGATGGCTATTATTGAATAAGATAAGCCATCGAAGATGGTTTTTATATTTTAAATTTCATTTTATAAGAAAAAGTGCAAGGAGTAGTAAGTATGTTTGGTGTTAAAACGGTATTGAGTCTGGCTGTGGTTGCAGTAATTTCTGGGTTTATGTTTATTTGGTTTGGTGTTTTTAATGTTTCTGCAAGTGATAAGCATTGGGCGATAACAAATACCTTTCTTGAGTTAGTGCGTAACCGTTCCATTAGTGCACGAGCAGAGACGGTGAAGGTGCCAAACCTTGCCGATACTACGCGTATTAAGCGTGGTGCTGCTAATTATGAAGCTATGTGCGCGCAGTGTCATTTGGCGCCAGGGGTTGATTCTTCTGAGTTGTATGAAGGTTTAAATCCAAAACCACCTGTATTGTATAAAAACATCAATTTTGCTAACAAGCCTAATGAAACGTTCTGGGTGATAAAAAATGGTATCAAAATGACAGGTATGCCTGCATGGGGTATTAATAATAGTGATGAACAAATATGGGACATGATAGCGCTTGTCTCTGCTTTGGATAAGATGACAGCTACGCAATACCAGAAGCTTGTTGCAAGTGGTGAGCATACACATAAAGGTGATGATGCACATGAAGATTCAAATCATGACAAGCCAAAAACGAGAACCCATAAAGACACATTAGGCAATCAACATTCGAAAACTGAAGAAAAGACAGTAAGTGAACATGATAAAACTCCACATACACATTGATGTTTTATTTAAAAATAGATTGTTAAGTGAAGGAAGATTATATTTATTTTATCTTAAATATTTATAGCTGTAGTTTATTGGAATGTATTGGGCAGGTGTTTATGAAAATTTTACATGGTGAAGGTAACACTTTTGAATACAAATAATTCCTCGTCAGATTTACAGCATTGCCATTGGTGCGGTAAAGCGTTACAGCCTGATAAGTTTTTGGTGCGTGAAGGAAAGTTTTTTTGTTGTGAAGGATGTTATCTCGGTGAACTAGCTGCGCAAGCTAAGCGGCAAGAGCGTAATGAAACCTATCTGGCACTTGCTGAAAGTTTAGTAACAGCACTGGATGCACGTGAGCATGAGACCGGTTTACATTCAAAACGTGTGGCATGTCATACCCTGGTACTGGCAAGACGGTTTACTGATGAGCGCGACAAATTGCAACAGATCTACTGGGGGGCTTTATTACATGACATTGGTAAAATAGCGATCCCGGATGCCATCTTGTTAAAACAAGGTAAGCTTACTGATGATGAATGGCGCGTGATGCGCACCCACCCGCAACGTGGTTACGATATCGTGGCAGCGGTACCGTTCATGCAAGAAGCTGCACAGATTATTTTACGTCATGAGGAACGTTATGATGGTAAGGGTTATCCTGATGGTTTATCAGGAGAGGATATTCCCTGGAGTGCGCGTCTATTCGCGGTTATCGATACCCTTGATGCAATAACAAATGATCGTCCTTATCGCAAAGCAATGAATTTTGCTGTTGCAAAAGACGAAATTGTTAAATATGCTGGCCAACAATTTGATCCACAAGCAGTTGAAGCCTTGTTGGCTGAAGAAAAAGTTTTAAAAGAAATGGTGGAAATGAAATGTATTTTACAACCAAAGTTCGATTAACAGCATAAAATAATAGGTACTTCGTTATGACTTTTTATGTAGAAGGACGCACCAAGCATGAACTTATGACAACGAATAAGTTGTTTCAAAAACGACGCGTTGATAAAACTGAAGAGACAGATTCATCCCATAAAATCATCCAAAAAAGAATAAATCTGCCTGAACATAATAATGTTAAACTGGCAAAACATTCATATCAGCAAGTCGAACATTTTGTCGAAGTAGACAAACCTGTTGTTTTTGCAGAGCAAATTATGTCATCACCTGTTATTACTTTGTCGCCAGATAATTCTGTTGAACAGGCTTTTAAATTATTTGATGAACATAAATTCAGGCATGTTCCTGTTACAACTTCAGACTATAAATTACAGGGAATTATTTCTGATCGAGATATTCTCAGAATATTAGGTAGCATGAGCGAAGAAAATTCAAATAGTAAAATCAGTGATGTCATGATTTCAGAAGTGTTAACCGCAAGTAGAAAAACAGATATTCGATACATTACCCGGCTTTTTGTTGAAAATCGAATTGGCTCGATGCCGGTAATGGATGAACGAAAGTTAGTGGGTATGATTACACGGAGCGATATATTGAATGCTATTTTGAATAATTATGAATTTGAATTGTGGGTTTGATATGAGTCAGAAAAAAACAGTGCATGATCCTGTTTGTATAATGGAAGTTGAAGTCGGTCAACGGTCTTTTTCACACAAGGGCATAGAATATTCGTTTTGCTCGCAACAGTGTCAGGATCGATTTTCAGCGAA
>CAZSCK010000041.1:0-23674 GCA_964605385.1 uncultured Thioalkalispiraceae bacterium | reverse complement strand
ATTTTTCAAGTAATTCAACAATATTAATTTCTTTAGGTGGTTTTTCTATATCAATATTACTGACTGTTGAGTGGGTGACAATACGGTTTCCGCCAGCAGTTTGAGCTTCAGTTAAATGCTTTTCAGTTTCACTAATAAGTTGTTTAAATGTAAGATCTGGTATTAATTCAGGTTCATAAAGTCCAGCACTAACCGTGAGATTAATAATCCCCCCATTATCAGGAAGCTTGAAGGACATGTTTTTTATTTCTGAACGAATACGATCCGCGAGAACTTCTGCTTCTTTTAATGCCGTCTCTTTCAGAATTAATGCAAATTTTGATACACCAATTCGCGCAATAGTATCTTCTTGTCGCACAAGGTTAGAGAATTTTTTACCGATAGAATGAAGTATAGAATCCATAATATTTTTACCATGCTTGATAAAAAGATTATTAAATTCATCAATATCCATACGGATAATAATAAATTGTCCGTTATGCCGGCTAGCATAAGAAAGGGTTTCTTCACCAACTTTACAAAAATAACGTTGTCCACCTAAGCCTGTTGTTTCATCAATTGTGGCCTGGCGTTCGAGTTTGTCAGAAGCTTCAGTGAGTTTGGTGCTGGTTTGTTTAAATGTTATGTGTGCTTTGGCACGTGCTTGTAATTGAATTGAATCAAATGGTTTTGTTATAAAATCATTCGCGCCTTTATCAAAGGCTTCCTGTTTTGCACCTTCGTCATCTTCTTTACCGGTAATAATAATAACTGGTGTTTCATTTAGATGTGGATCATCTGATGAGCGTATGCGTTCAAGTAAGCCGTAGCCATCAAGAAAAGGCATACTTAGATCAGTAAATATAACCTGAATAGAATCATCATTTAATAATATGGTCCATGCATCTTCACCATTTTCAGCTTCAACAACATCATAATCTTTGCTAAGAATTTTAGACATTGCACGACGCATTACACGGGAATCATCAACCGCTAAAATACGTGGTTTTGTTTCTTCTTCTGCCAAGAGTTTACCTGAATGATAATGTAGTGAAATTTAATGCATATCAGCATAACGTTTTATTTTTATTATGCCAAGTTTATAGTTAAATAAGTAAAGTATAAACAGAGGCTTACAGGGTATAATTAATGGCCTTTTTAATTTGATTCTGGATTTATAATGAACTTATTTTTTAACGCGAATAGACATTTCAAAATTATAATTGGACTTTTGTTTTTTATGCTGACTTTAGAGGCTCATGCAAGTAATGATGTAAAAAATAGTGTTCAAGAAGAACGTTATCGTCAGGCTGGGCACCCCGCAACCACACCATCGATGTTTAATGACTTGTCTTATGATAGTGATGCATCAATTAGAAGGCGTGTAGCAAGTAACCGAAAGACGCCGAAGAATATCTTATTACGTTTAGCAAATGATCCGGAACAATCGGTAAAAATTTCTCTCGCAACTAATCTTTCAGCTGTTGATGAGGTGTATCTTATTTTAGTGCATGATTCTATGCTGGCGGTGCGCAGTGTTGTTGCTCGTTTTGAGTATGTGCCTGTCGCTGCTCTTGAAATATTATCAAAAGATAAAGAGGTTGATATACGGTTGGAGGTGGCGCGTAACCTAAATTCAACCGAGATTATTTTAATTCAGTTAACTCATGATCTGAATAACAGCGTAAAAGCCATTGCCGAACAAGCATTACAGCGTTTACGTGATGATAAAGAACGCTCGTTTTGAACTAAAAGTAGCAATATAAATACGGGTAATAGCCTGATTTACATGTAATTTTATATTTTGTGATGTGGTAAGCACTTGTTTTGATTTATTCCTAAAGTTTTTTTCATTTTGGTCGTGAAAGTATTTATGAGTGAACAAAATGCCATACAAAAGCCTAGCACCTTAACTCCGAAAGAACTCGTTACGGGATCTATCCGTTTAGTATCATTACCAGAAGTGTGTATTCGTGTAAACGAGATGCTGGATGAACCCACGGTGACAGCGGCCGAGCTCGGTCAAGTCATTAGCCAGGATACCAGCTTAACCGCACGCTTATTAAAAATAGTGAATAGTTCTTACTATGGTTTTCAAGCTAAAATTGAAACAGTTTCGCGAGCAGTGACAGTTGTTGGCTTACGTGAATTGCGAGGCTTGGTGATAGCCGCTTCTGCGGTTGAAACATTTTCAAATGTGCCAGACACTATTTTGAATAAAGTTCGCTTCTGGCGCCACAGTTTATACTGCGGAGTGATTGCTCGTTTACTTGCGGAGCAGTGTCACGTTTTGCATAGTGAGAGATTATTTGTCGCAGGTTTATTGCATGATATTGGCAAACTTATTATTGCTCAGCGTTTACCGACTGAAACGAGAATGATTGCATTAGAAGCAGAAAATGGACTGCGTTCAGAATTTGAAGTTGAACAGGATTTTCTTGGTTTTAACCATGCCGAAGTAGGTGGGGAATTAATGCGTGCATGGAATATGCCTGAAACATTATTTGAGTCGGTGGCTTACCACCATGACCCACGTCGTGCTGAAACAGGCGTTATAGAAACATGTTTGGTTCATCTGGCGAATATTTTTACCGATGAAGCAGAACAAGGTCTTGATATGGAGGGTACAATTCCGTTACAGGAAATAGACTCTTTTGCCTGGGAAATAACCGGGCTTGATGAAAGCGTAAAAGAGCATGTTTTCCGCGAAGCAGGCCCTTTATTTACGGAAGCGTTGGAAACTATATTACCCCGTTCCTATCCTTCCTATTAGAGACCTTAGCACGAATGCTACGAAGTCAGATTACTGCGTTAAAACTTCTTCAAAATGCTCATGCACTTAATGTGCACTCCGCTTTTTCATCAGTTTTGCCTTGTTCTCTAACTTCGTAGCATCCATGCAAAGGCCTCTGTAAATTATCTTACATTATTTTAATCATCATGATTTAATACCTGTGTTTAATAGTTCACAGGTTTATGTCTATGCAATCAATACAAAAACTCATTGAAATTATGCAGGCACTACGTGATCCGGATTCAGGTTGTCCCTGGGATCTGGAGCAAAATTTCCAATCTCTTATTCCTTATACAATCGAGGAAGCTTATGAAGTTGCGGATGCAATTGAGCGAAATAACTTAGATGATATAAAAAGTGAATTGGGTGATTTGTTATTTCAAATTGTTTTTTATAGTCAGTTAGCAGAAGAGCAACAGGCTTTTGATTTTAATGATGTTGTGAAAGCAATAAGTGAAAAGCTGACACGACGTCATCCACATGTTTTTGCTGATGCTAAAGTGAAAGATGCTGAAGCACAAACAAAAGAATGGGAAAAAATAAAACAACAGGAACGTAAAGTTAAGGCTGGAGAGAACTCAATCAGCTTGAGTCATCTTGATGATGTTAGTCGGACTTTACCGTCTTTAATGCGAGCTGAAAAACTACAAAAACGCGCGGCAAAAGAAGGTTTTGACTGGCCAAACATAAAAG
The DNA here is from genome assembly GCA_964605385.1 of uncultured Thioalkalispiraceae bacterium. GTDB lineage: Bacteria > Pseudomonadota > Gammaproteobacteria > UBA6429 > Thiohalophilaceae > JAGLTQ01. Next base: position 20,208 of record CAZSCK010000041.1, on the reverse strand, counting down.
GTGTGATAGCAAAGGTTTATGAAGAGTTGGATGAAGTTCAGCAAGAGCTTGATGCCAACGTTCAGGAAAAAGAAAAACTGGAAAATGAAATGGGTGATCTGTTTTTTAGCTGTATTAATTTATCTCGTTATGCAGGTATTGATGCCGAGCAATGTTTGCGCAAAGCAAACCTGAAATTTGAGCGGCGCTTCAGAGAACTAGAGAAAATTGCCAGTAATAAAGGTTTGCAAGTTAATGAAATGAATACGGATGAACTTGAAAAGTTATGGACGGAGGTAAAAAACCAGGAAAAATAAATGCACCAAAAAGATCTTTAAGTCTTAAATTCAGCTAAAAATGCACAACAGTAGTGCAATTATATTTTTTGGTGCAAAAAGTTTTTGTTTTGTTTACGTAATTCTTTTCTTATCACCAACATGGTGCGAAAATTAAAATACAAAAATTAATAAAACACTTTTTCGTGCTTTAGGGGAATTCAATGGAAAATATTAAAACAGCAACAGATGTGTTGTTTATCTTGCTGGGTGCCATTATGGTTCTGGCCATGCATGCCGGTTTCGCTTTTTTAGAAGTTGGAACGGTTCGTAAGAAAAATCAGGTTAATGCGTTAGTTAAAATTATTGTTGATTTTGCTGTTTCGACAATAGCGTACTTCTTTATTGGTTATGGTATCGCTTATGGTTTTGATGGCGTTAATTTTTTTGCCAGCGCAGAAGCATTAAGCCAGAAAAATGGTTATGAATTAGTGAAGTTCTTTTTCTTGCTTACTTTTGCTGCGGCCATTCCTGCCATTATTTCGGGTGGCATTGCTGAGCGAGCACGTTTTTATCCTCAAGTAGCAGCAACTTTTATTATTGTTGCTCTCATTTACCCTTTTTTCGAGGGCATGGCGTGGAACGGTAACTTTGGCATGCAAACCTGGCTGGCAGCCACTTTTGGCGCAGAGTTTCATGACTTTGCCGGTTCAGTTGTGGTTCATGCTATGGGCGGTTGGATCGCGTTAGGCGCGGTTATCTTGCTGGGGCATCGTTATGGCCGCTATGGTAAAAATGGTGAGGTATACGCTCACCCACCTTCAAGCATCCCCTTTCTTTCCCTGGGGGCATGGATTCTAACCGTCGGCTGGTTTGGCTTTAATGTTATGTCTGCGCAAACAATCGACGCGATTGCCGGTCTCGTTGCGGTGAACTCATTGATGGCGATGGTAGGTGGTATTTTAGTTGCCACAATTGTTGGTCGAAACGATCCTGGCTTTGTTCATAATGGCCCTTTAGCGGGTTTAGTGGCTGTCTGTGCCGGTTCAGATTTAATGCATCCCCTTGGTGCTTTGATTACGGGTGGTATAGCCGGTGGTTTATTTGTTTGGACATTTACTGTCGCGCAAAATAAATGGAAGATTGATGATGTTCTCGGTGTTTGGCCATTACATGGCCTTTGTGGTGCCTGGGGTGGTATTGCTGCAGGTATTTTTGGTAGCACCGCTTTAGGTGGCCTTGGCGGTGTGACCTTTATGTCGCAATTAGCAGGCACCGTCATTGGTGTTTCGATTGCCTTAGCCGGTGGTTTTATTGTGTATGGTGTGATGAAACAATTGGTTGGTATTCGTCTGAGTCAGGAAGAAGAGTATCAAGGTGCAGATTTGAGTATTCATAAGATCGCATCAGAAGCGGAAGTTTAAAATCTTAATAAAACAATCAAAAAAACGGCGTTTCAACCTCAAATTGAAACGTCGTTTTTTTTGCTGATATTAATTTTTTACTGAGAGGCTGTTTCTAAAATATTATTTTCATTGTTGATGGCAGTAGTGGTATTAAGTGATACCTTAACTTCATTGCCACTACCTTTATATTCAACGCTATCAAAGCTGAGAATGTTTGCCATGGCAATACCACGTCCATGGCTGTCGCTGGAGCGTTCAGGGCTAATCTCTAAATACTGGTGCCATTCAAAACCTTTGCCTTGATCTTTTATTACAATATTAATATTGTTTGCTCCACGTTCAAATTGAACTGCCACATATAGAGTTGCATATTCGGGCTGTCTTAAGCGGCTCTCAATTTCCTGTTCCCATTTATGCTCAGCCAAAAGACGGGATTTTTCTGAATAACCAATACCTAAATTCCCATGTTCTACCGCGTTGATTAATATTTCGGATAAGCCCGTAGCAACTCTGGCTGGGTCGGGACAAGCTGCTGCGAGTAATGTGGTTAAAATTCGACTTTCATCCAGGGTGCGGAAGCGAAAGGAGCCTGAATCAAGCAACATTAAACTTTGGTTTTGTTTGTGTAGCTCTTCATATAATGAATGGTAATTAAGATAATCTGTTACCGCAGTTTTAACAATGGATACAAACATATCTTTTTCAAAGGGTTTCGTCAGGTAGTAATAACAACCTGCTTGCAAGCCTTCGAGTATTTTATGTTTTTCTGTCGAGCCTGTTTGCATTATTACAGGAATTTTACTGAGCTCGGAGTGCGCTTTTATTTTTTTTAGAACTTCCATGCCATCCATATTTGGCATCATACGGTCGAGGATAATAGTATCAAACTGATGAGAGTGATCTTGTAGAATGGACCATGCTTCTACACCATCGTTTGCGGTGACAGTGCTATAATCCATTTCATCTAAATATTCTTGTAGAATGTCCAGCAATAAAGGCTCGTCATCAACAATAAGTATATTTGGCCGTGTTTTATTCATGTTAGATTTTTAATTGGTACTTCATTGGTAATGTAAAATAAAAAGGGATGCCTTCACAGAAAGCTAATTTAGCTTGTTCTTGATGTGTTGTATCGACCAATTTAAATAAAGTATGAGTATTTCTTTTATTTTAATAGAAATATCATTTATTCAACGTTAAATAAAACGACTTATTTTGTTGATATAGCTAAGAATTACTCGTAGTTGCTGGATAAAAAGGGGGCAAAATGATACCTTTCTCCGTCCTGAATTATGTGGTCAAAAAATGCGCAAATTACATATTAGAACCTTCGGTTGCCAGATGAATGAGTACGATACTCAAAAGATGGCTGAGGTGCTAAAAACCTCTCATGGCTTAGAGCTAACCGATGTTGATACCGAGGCAGATGTCCTGCTTTTAAATACCTGTTCAGTGCGTGAACGTGCGCAGGAGAAGGTATTTTCACACCTTGGGATGTGGCGCAAATTGAAGGAAAAACGGCCTGAATTGGTAATTGGTGTTGGTGGCTGTGTGGCGAGCCAGGAAGGCGAAGCTATTCTTAAACGCGCCCCGTATGTAGATTTGATTTTTGGCCCACAAACATTTCACCGTTTACCGCAAATGCTGAGTGATGCCACTAAAAAACATAAATCCGTGGTGGATGTTTCTTTCCCTGAAATTGAAAAATTTGATTTTATGCCTGAGCCAAAAAGTGATGGTGCCAGTGCTTATGTTTCGATTATGGAAGGGTGTAGTAAGTACTGTACTTTTTGTGTGGTGCCTTACACTCGTGGTGAAGAGTTTAGTCGTCCTTTTGATGACATTATTGCCGAGGTTGCAGTGTTAGCAGCACAGGGTGTACGGGAAGTTAACTTGCTTGGTCAGAACGTGAATGCGTATCGTGGCATGATGTCAGACAATGAGCTGGATGATGGCGGTACGGCAGATTTAGCCTTATTAATTCATTATGTTGCAGCTATTGAGGGTATAGATCGCATTCGTTATACCACCTCTCATCCGATTGAAATGAATGACAATTTGATTAAGGCTTATGCTGAAATTCCTGAGTTGGTGAGTCATTTACACTTGCCGGTACAAAGCGGATCAGATCGAATTTTGGCGCAAATGAAGCGTAAACATACTGCTCTGGAATACAAAGCCACCATTCGCAAAATTCGTGAAGTTCGTCCTGATATGTGTTTTTCATCTGATTTTATTATTGGTTTCCCTGGTGAAACCGATAAAGATTTTGAAGACACCATGAACCTGATTGCGGATGTGGGTTTCGACCTTTCGTACAGTTTTATTTACAGCCCACGTCCGGGTACGCCAGCAGCAAGTTTGCCCGATGATGTGCCGGAAAACGTGAAAAAAGAGCGTTTAAAAATATTACAAACACGTATTAATCAACAAACCCTTACTATCAGTGAAAATATGATGGATACGGTGCAGCGTGTGCTGGTAACTCGAGCGTCAAGAAAGGACGAAAATGAAGTCAGTGGCCGCACAGAAAACAATCGTGTGGTAAACTTCAAGGCAGATAAATCACTCATTGGTCAATTTGCAAACGTGAAAATTACTGAAGTTCGTCCTAATTCCTTACGCGGCATCTTAATTGATTCGGTTGATTCAGCCGAAACGATTGAAGCAAAAACTGCCCCAGTTTCAGCGTAGCGCACACAATATTCCCCTATTTTGAATACCTCTGCACATTCACTCGATATTACTTTAGATCCCGCTGATAATCAGCGGCTTGCTAATCTGTGCGGCCAGTTTGATGAGCATTTGCATTTGATTGAACGTCGTATGAGCGTAGAAATAAATAATCGTGGAAATACTTTTCGTATTATTGGTATTAAAAAATCGGTTGATGCAACAGAAGAAATATTACGCGAGCTTTATCTTGAAACAGATAAAAATACTTTAGATCCTGAAATTGTAAATTTACATTTGCATGGCGCAGGTTCTGAAAATATTGTTGCACTAAAAAATCATGAAAAAGGTTCAGGCACAGAAGTTATCATCCAGACTAAACGTGGACAGATACGCGGACGAGGTGAAAATCAGCAACATTATTTACGTTCTATAGCAGATCATGATGTCAGTTTTGGTGTCGGCCCGGCGGGAACAGGTAAAACCTATCTTGCGGTTGCATCAGCGGTAGAAGCGCTTGAACGAGATCAGGTGCGTCGAATTATCTTGACTCGTCCCGCGGTGGAATCAGGCGAACGTTTAGGTTTTTTACCGGGTGATTTGGCACAAAAAATCGATCCCTATTTAAGACCGCTTTACGATGCTTTATATGAAATGCTGGGATTTGAAAAAGTCGCACGTTTAATGGAACGTAACGTCATCGAAGTTGCGCCATTAGCATATATGCGTGGTCGTTCATTAAATGAATCCTTTATTATTTTAGATGAAGCGCAAAACACCACGGTTGAGCAAATGAAAATGTTTTTAACCCGTATTGGTTTTGGTTCAAAAGTTGTTATTACGGGCGATGTTACGCAAATTGATTTACCCAAAGGGCAGCTATCAGGTTTAAGACAAGTTGTTGATATTTTATCTGACGTAGATGGCTTAAATTTTAGTTTTTTTAATCCAAAAGATGTTGTGCGTCACCCATTAGTTAAACGTATTGTTGAAGCTTACGATGCGCATGATGAAATCTCACATAAGAAGTAATGAATATTAATCTTGATGTACAACGTGAAGCTGATGCTTTACCTAAAGATAATGAGCTTTTAACGTGGTTAAAAAACACACTGGAGTTTGAGCAACATGGTGATGCTGAATTAACAATACGTTTTGTTGATGAAAAGGAAAGTGCTGATTTAAACGAACAGTATCGGCATAAAAAAAGTGCTACCAATATATTATCTTTTCCTTTTGATGCGCCAGCTGAAGTTGAATTAAATTTATTAGGCGATTTGATTATTTGTTCTGATGTTGTCAGGAAAGAAGCAAAAGAACAAAAGAAAGAAGAGTTAGCACATTGGGCTCATATGGTTGTTCATGGCACATTACATTTATTAGGTTATGATCACCTGAGCGATGAGCAAGCAAGTATTATGGAAATAAAAGAAATTAAAATATTGTCTCAACTGGGGTATACCGATCCATATCGGGAAATAGAAGAATGAGTGAAGAACAACCAGGTAATTCGGAAAAAGAAATTAAGACACAACGCTCATGGGTTGAACGTCTGGGGCAGGCTTTGCAAGGTGAGTTAAAAAATCGAGAGCAACTCATGGTTGTGCTTAATGAAGCACTTAAAAATAATATAATTGATCAGGATGCCTTTGGTATGATCGATGGCGCCTTGCAAGTTGCAGAAATGCAGGTGCGTGACATTATGCTTCCTCGTTCACAAATGGTAGTTCTGGAAATGAATTCTTCAACAGAAGAGTTAATGGATACGGTTATTATTTCTGCTCACTCTCGTTTCCCCGTTGTTGCTGATAGTAAAGATGAAGTCGTTGGTATTTTATTAGCAAAAGATTTATTGCCACACCTGGTTAATGATAAAGATAACAAGCTTAATGTTCGTGATGTGTTAAGACCTGCAGTATTTGTTCCTGAAAGTAAACGGCTTAATGTTTTATTAAAAGAATTCAAAAGTACACGAAATCATATTGCTATTGTTGTTGATGAATATGGTGGGGTTGCTGGTATGGTGACAATTGAAGATGTATTAGAACAAATTGTTGGCGAAATAGAAGATGAACATGATTTTGATGAAGATGTCTTTATTTATGAGCATACGAAAGAACATGCAACTGTAAAAGCCATTACACCTATTGAAGATTTTAACGAGCATTTTAAAACATCATTTAGTAATGATGAATTTGATACCATTGGTGGTATTGTTATGAATGCACTTGGCTATGTCCCCAAACGTGGTGAGTCAGTTGTTATTAATTTTTTGGAATTTAAAATACTACGTTCAAGTAATCGTCGGATTGATTTATTAGAAATATCTCCCGCATTAGAGAAATCAGGAGAAATGGCAATGGAGTCTGCCAATGACGCCAACGGCTGAACAAAACATATCAGGAACTAAATTTTTTTTGAAAACTCAATCGTGGTTTGAGTCTTCACGTGTTGGGTGCTTCATTGTTTTTATTGCCGGAGCCTTATTACCGCTGGCATTTTCCCCGGTCGATTTTTATCTTATAGCTATTTTAAGTCCGGCAGTATTATTTTATTCCTTTTTATTCGTTACACCGCGTCGTGCTGCATGGTTAGGTTGGTGGTTTGGCATGGGGTTCTTCGGTGTAGGGGTATCATGGATATTTGTTGCAATATATGTTTTTGGTCTTAGTTCTATTTTTGTCTCAGTCATCCTGACTTTTATGGGCATTAGTTTTCTTGCTTTTTTTATCGCTTTACAAGGCTACCTCAGTGTTTTATTTATTCAAAAATGTAATATAAAAAATACAACATTAATTGTCCTGATTATATTTCCCTTATTTTGGGCTTTGTTGGAATGGTTTCGTGGTTGGTTTTTAACTGGCTTCCCATGGTTGAGCCTGGGTTATAGTCAAACAGATAGTTTTTTGTCAGGTTATGCCGCTGTATTAGGTGTTTATGGTCTTTCGTGGTTAGCTGCTTTAAGTTCATCATTGTTATTAGTTTCTTTACTTCATAGTAATAATAAGAAAATACTTTCTATTTTACTAAGTGTTGTCGCTATTTGGTTTGGTGGATATTTTTTATCTCAAGTAAGTTGGACTGAAGCAACAGGAAAACCAGTTAAAGTTAGCTTGGTTCAAGGTAATGTAGAACAAAAAAATAAATGGGAGCCTAATCACTTTGAAAAAAGAAAGCAGCGTTATTTATCTCTTACACAAGAACATTGGGATAGTGATCTCATTCTTTGGCCAGAAAACTCATTAACAATTTTCCATCATCAGTTAAAGAAAAGTTTATTGAAACCTTTGGCCGAAGAAGCAAAAAAACAAAATACTGATATTATTTTAGGTTTGCCTGTATTAGATAGAAAAAAAGATGAATATTTTAGTAGCTTGATGGCAATTACCAATTCGAATGTAATGGGTAATAAAGAACAGTTTTATCATAAAAATCATCTTGTTCCATTTGGCGAGTATGTACCTCTCGCTTCATTGCTTCGAGGTTTAATTGCATTTTTTGATTTACCGATGTCGGGTTTTACGCCGGGTCAATATGATCAAAAACTATTGGTTGCTGCAGGACAGAAAATTGCCCCGACCATTTGTTATGAAGATGCCTTTGGCGAAGATTTAATTCGTTTCTTACCTGAAGCGACATTGCTACTAAATGCCAGTAATAATGCCTGGTATGGTGATTCTTTTGCCCCTCATCAACATGTACAAATTTCACAAATGCGCGCACTGGAAACAGGTCGCGATATGATGCGAGTCACAACGAATGGTGTTTCTGCATTAATAAATTACAAAGGGAAAATTATTTCCCGCTCACCTCAGTTTGAAGCTTATGTTGTAACTGGATTTGTTCAGCCACGAACAGGAGCAACGCCCTATGTGCGCTGGGGTAATTATCCTGTATTGTTTTTTATTGTGTTAGGATTATCAGTAGCGTTCTTGTACGCGAAGTATAGAAAATATATTGTTAATAATAAACTTTAATTGTGAGAAATATTTAAGATGAAAACATTGAAAAGTAAATATAGAACGTTTCGAGAAAAAATATCTAAAAAAATCCATAAATTAAAGCTGGTTAAGGGCATTAATAGAGATATGTTTTTTGTTAGACAGCTTTTACTCAATGATTATAGTGATAAATTAAAAAGCAATGTTTGCTATGAGAATGATAAGTGTCTTATTAAATATGGACAAAAAATTTATTCACAAAATGAAGAAGACGGTATAATTCTGGAAATATTTAAACGAATTGGAACGACAAATAAAACATTTGTAGAGTTTGGTATTGGCGATGGTTTAGAAAATAACTCCCTTGCTTTATTACTTGATAACTGGAATGGCTTGTGGATAGAAGGCTCTTCAACAGCTGTAAACAATATTAAAGATAATTTTAAAAGTGTTATTGATGGCCAACGTTTGAAGGTTGTTGAGAAATTTATTACAAAAGATAATATTAATGAAATAATATCGAATAATATCTCAGATAAAGAAATCGATTTATTATCTGTAGATATTGATGGGAACGATATTCATATCTTTAATGAAATCTCTGTAATTAATCCTCGTGTAGTAATAATGGAATACAATGCTAAATTTCCACCCCCTATCATGTTTACTGTTGAATACAATGCAACACATACGTGGCAAGGTGATGATCATGTGGGAGCATCTCTTAAATACATTGAAAAAAATCTTAATAATAAAGGTTATAAATTAGTGGGCTGCGATTTAGCTGGTGTAAATGCCTTTTTTGTTAGATATGATTTGGTAGGGGATAAGTTTTTAAGCCCATATACAGCTGAAAAGCATTATCAGCCAGCAAGGTATTATTTAGTAGGAGGAATGATTGGACATAAAGGAACCTATGCTTCAGTTGAAAAATGTCTGGCTGCATGCATGAAAATTAATGATGAAGAATAGCCGTTGATATGGTTTTAATTTGTATGGCTATTGTCATGTATAGGCACGATGTGTTCGTTTCATGACATTAATCAGAGAAATGTAGAAGGCTTTTAATTATTTCAGGCTCAGTGTTTAAATCTTCTATAGTATAATTGTTTAGTGTTTTAAGAAAAGAATGCTTTGCTTCATTTAGTATCTGTTTTAGTTTGCAATTATTAATGAGAGGGCAAAGTGGCTTAGAGCAATCGACAACATCTAAATTCATTTCCATTGATTGAACAACATCGCCTAGTTTTATATCGGCAGGTTTTTTTGCCAATCGTAAACCACCATTCTTTCCTCTAACAGTATCAACATATCCTTTTTGTGCTAAATGATTTACAACTTTTGTTAAATGATTTTTTAAAATTTCAAAATGCTCAGATATTTCATTGATGGTAACCAGTTCTCCTGGTTTATTTAGGGACAAATAAATCAGGACTCTTAATGAAAAATCTGTGTGAAGTGTTAGTTGCATCAGTTATATAGTAGATGAATTTTGTCTAAATGGCATTTTATTTGGATTGTATAAAGGGATCGGCATAAATATCATTCATATTACTGCCTGCAAGAAATATTTTCTTCTTTAGCTGCTTAACTAAATTTTCATTGCCACATAAAAATGACCTCCAACCACTCGGCTTAGGAATAGTTTCTAAAGCAATTTTTGCAATATCGCCTTCAGTAATATTCGTAAGGGCACTATTTTCTATATTCACTACGCAAGGGTGATAGTTAACATTACTATGTTTATGTGCAAGCAGGGATAATTTTTCAGTTAAATAAAGCCCTGTAGGATTTAATGCACCATGAAATAAGTGAATTTCACCAGTATGACCTTGTTGTAATGCATCATGGATAATGCCGTATAAAGGGGCTAATCCGGTTCCTGTTCCAATGAGTAAGATATTTTGTTCGGGCTTGCCTGGAGTATAAAAGCAATCTCCAGCAGGGCCTTGTACAAATAGAGAGTCACCAACTTGTAACTCATTATGTATCCAGCCACTTAATTGACCGTCGGGTACAAGTCTTATATGGAAGCTTAAGTCTTCACCATCTTTTGGTAGACTAGCTAATGAATAACTACGGCCTAAGGCTTCATCTTTCCAGAGCGTGACATATTGGCCTGCATGATATTCAAACGTATCAGTCGTTTTAATTTTTAATTCAATAACATCATCTGAGAGTTTATTTATTTCACTGACTGTTGCGGTAATTCTTAATTGTTCGGTATCGGCTAATTGAATATCGATGTTTTCTTCAGGTTCACAACTACAAGCAAGGAAAAATCCTTTTGCCTTTTGTGAATCTTTGAGTCCTTTTTGTGATTTTTCAGGCACCGTTCCTTTAGTGACCTGCATAATACAAGATTGACATGCACCGGCTCGACAACTGTTAGGGATGTCATGACCTTGTTCTAACAAGGTGTCAAGCACGGTACTGCCTGCTGACACAGTGAAAATATCATCTTTAAATTTTAGCTGTGTCATATTTTGTTTTTCCTAGCGGTTTAAAACGTCATCACGTGCACCATTTGCAATGCCTGCAATTTCTGCAATGTCAGCATCAGCAACACCAAGTTCTTTAAGTGTTTCGCCTAAAAGTTCAACAATTGCGTCTACATGGCTATCATTTAAGCCGTTATCGACTAAATGTTTATGTCCTTCACGCATATCCTTACCTGAGTAGTTATTTGGGCCACCAAATACCATGGTTAAGAAACCTTTTTGCTTTGCCGCTTGTGCTTCCATGTCGACATCATCAAAGAAGCCATTTACACGGTCGTCAGATAATACTTTGCGGTAAAAAATATCAACTGCAGCATCAACAGCAGCTTCACCGCCTATTCGTTCAAATAATGTGGTCATACTATTTTCTCCAAAATTTCAGGGGTTAGAATAAGTCTAAAAGTGGAGTATACATAACATGCATATAAAATGCATGTTTAAAACTCCAAAAATTAAACCTTACTTATTAATTGGTTATTTAAAGAGGAAGTTTAGGAATTTTTAGACTGGGTGGAGAAAAGCTCACGAACTGCCCATTGGGCAAATTCCGTACGGGTGCAGCTATCTGCACTTTGTAATCCCTGACCTTCTGCTACACGGTAAATGACCATATCTTTCTTGGGATCATCTGATTTCGCTTCATCAATAATTTGACGAACTGACCATTCAGCCCCGTGTTTGCTGTTGGTGTAATAGTGTCCCAATATGATTTGGTTTGGAGAGAAGCTGGGTGTTTCAGCATGTTCAAGTGTTAAAGCAAAGAGCTGTTGCAAGGTCTCAACATTAAGATCAATCACTAAATCAATGTCAGATAATGCTCTTTCGATATGTTTCTTTTCAACATAACGTGATGGTTTTTGTTCTTTTATTATCGGTGTATCGGTAAAACGCATCATACTTGCGGGGTAACGGCGCCAGGGAAAAAAGCTGTTAAAAACAAATGCAGTGGCGAAGATGATTACGGTATTTAATAGTACGGGTGTGAGTATGTATTCAAAACCCAGAGTATGAATTTGTGCTGTACCCACAACAGCAACTAATGCCGTTGCGCCACCGGGAGGATGTATGCAACGTAAAATATGCATTGTGCCAATGGCTAAACCTACTGCGAGCCCAGCTGCGAGAAATAAATCAGGGACGAGTAAGTAACAACATACGCCAACAAAAGCAGAGCTGAGCTGGCCGCCAAATAATGCCCACGGTTGTGAGAGTTTACCGTGTGGTACCGCAAAAACGAGAACAGCAGATGCACCCATTGAAGGCACAATAAGTGCCGCACCGCTGGCACCGGTAAAATGATAGCTGATCATACTAATGAGAAAAATACCGATAAAGCCACCAAGCGTGGAGGCTAATATTTCTGCAGTACTTACTGAACCATCAATACCTAATGTATTTCTTAATTTTTTTAATATAGAGCTCAAAATATCTTCATTAGTGTTATTAATATATAAACTAATAGTACCTTAGTTTATGAGGTCTTATTAAAAACTTTCTTAAATACTGTTCCTTTGCATTTAGGGCAGGGTGGAATGTGACCTGGCTTTTTGAAATGTAAAACCTCATCGCAGTTTTGGCAATAAAGTACACCAACATTGGTAATTTCGCCGGTATGCCAAACGCCAACCTGACGGGCTCGTTCTGCCAGGGCATCAAGTTCCAAGCGTGTTTTATCCGCTAAAGTAGCAAATATTTCGGCAAATTTTACCTCTGCAAATTCCAGATCATCTTTGATTAAGTTTTCTAATTGCTGGCCATTTTCAGATAAATAATCCGCTGCTTGTTCTAAATCTTTTTTGATGTATTCACCGAGTTTTTCAGCTTCTTCTTTTGTTAATTCACCTAATTCAGAGGCTTTTTCGGCGGCTTTTTCAATATTTTCTGATAGTGTGGGTAATACTTTTTCTTCAGCATCGTGCCAAAGGTCTTTTACCTGTTCTAACATTGTATGATAGGTTTTTAGAAGTTTTTCGCTTGTTTCTTTTGTATCCATATCTGTGCATACCTCGTTATTATTGTTCCCATCTCTTATTATAGGAACACAGTTAGCAGTGACAAGTGTTGATCTATATCAGAGTTTTATTGTGGAGTATTCCTTGTGTGCTGTATCCTACACCCTTAATTTCCATTTTTATGGGTTTTTGTGCTCATGATCAACAATGGAAAAATATTTGTATATAAATCAAAGATATAGCAGAGTTTTATGGAATCAGAATATAAACCCGAACAAATTGAATTAGAAATCCAGAAGTACTGGGAAGACAATAAGGCTTTTAAAGCGGTCGAAGACCCAAATAAAGAAAAATATTACTGTCTTTCAATGTTTCCGTACCCCAGTGGGCGGTTACATATGGGCCATGTGCGCAATTACACCATTGGTGATGTGATCAGCCGTTATCAGCGTATGCAGGGAAAAAATGTACTGCAACCGATGGGCTGGGATGCGTTTGGTTTGCCTGCTGAAAATGCGGCAATCAAAAATAATGTGCCTCCTGCTAAATGGACACGCGAAAACATAAATTACATGCGTGACCAGCTTAAACGTTTGGGCTTGGGTTATGACTGGGATCGTGAACTTGCAACTTGTGACCCTGATTACTACCGTTGGGAGCAGTGGTTGTTTACTAAACTTTATGAAAAAGGTTTGGTCTATAAAAAAACCGCAGGTGTGAATTGGTGCCCGAATGATTTAACCGTACTTGCCAATGAACAGGTGATTGATGGTAAGTGCTGGCGTTGTGAAACCGATGTTGAGAAAAAAGATATTCCGCAATGGTTCATGAAAATTACGGACTATGCAGATGAGTTGTTGGATGAGTTAGATAACTTAGACGGTTGGCCTGATCAGGTGCGTACCATGCAACGTAACTGGATCGGTCGTTCGCAAGGTGTTGAAATTAGTTTTGGCATTGATGGTCGAGATGAGAAATTAAAAGTATTTACCACACGTCCAGATACATTAATGGGTGTAAGTTATGTGGCTGTTGCCGCTGAACATCCATTAGCAACAGAAGCCGCATCGAAGTTTGAAAATGTTGCTGCTTTTATTAAAGAGTGTGCAAAAACAGATACTGCCGAAGCCTCGATGGAAACCATGGAGAAAAAAGGTATCGATACAGGTTTAAAAGCGATTCATCCTATAACCGGTGATCATGTTCCAGTGTTTATCGCTAACTTTGTTTTAATGGGTTACGGCTCAGGTGCGGTAATGGCTGTTCCTGCTCATGACCAACGTGACTTTGAGTTTGCAACAAAATACGGTTTACCGATTCGTCAGGTGATAACGCCAATAGCGGATGAGGAGTGTAATTTAACAAAATCTGCGTTTACCTTAAAAGGTCAATTAATAAATTCAGGTGAGTTCAATGGTTTAACCTCAGAAGGTGCCTTTGAAAAAATTGCGGCTTATTTAGAATCAAAAAACGCCGGTGAAAAACGCACAACTTATCGTTTACGTGACTGGGGTGTTTCGCGCCAACGTTATTGGGGAGCACCAATCCCGATTATTAACTGTGGCAAATGTGGTGAAGTTGCAGTACCCGAAAAAGATTTGCCCGTTGTGTTGCCAGAAGATATTGAATTTGAAGGCGTTGGTTCTCCAATTAAGAAGATGCCAGAGTTTTATGAAACGACGTGCCCAACATGTGCTGGCAAAGCGGAACGTGAAACAGATACTTTTGATACCTTCATGGAATCATCATGGTATTACGCGCGGTATGCGTCAGCCGGAAATGATGAAGCGATGTTAGATGAACGTGCTAATTATTGGTTGCCTGTTGATCAGTATGTTGGTGGTATTGAGCACGCTATTTTGCATTTATTGTATGCGCGCTTCTTTAATAAATTAATGCGTGATGTTGGTTTAACAACGAATGATGAACCGTTTAAGAATCTTTTAACCCAGGGCATGGTACTTAAAGATGGTACCAAGATGTCTAAGTCAAAAGGGAATACGGTTGACCCGCAAGGTTTGATTGAACAATATGGTGCTGATACCGCACGTTTATTCATGATGTTCGCTGCACCACCTGAACAATCTTTAGAATGGAGCGATGCAGGTGTTGAAGGTGCGTCACGTTTTCTTAAGCGACTATGGCGTCAGACTTATGAGCATGTTGAAGCGGGTGAGGTTGTTGCCCTGGATTTAGCTGCTTTGAATGATGGACAAAAAGCATTACGCCGCCAAACGCATGAAACAATCGCTAAAGTAGGTGATGATATTGGTCGCCGCTTTACTTTTAATACTGCAATTGCTTCTGTGATGGAATTAATTAATGCCTTAGTGAAGTTTAAAGATAATAGTGAGCAAGGTCGCGCAGTGATGCAAGAAAGTTTGCAAGCGATTGTTTTATTGTTATCTCCAATAGTGCCGCACATTACACATGAGTTATGGCGAGCGTTAGGTCAGGATAGTTCACTATTAGATCAAGCCTGGCCTAAAGTTGATGAGTCGGCTTTAGTGAAAGACAGCTTACAAATTATTGTTCAAGTGAATGGTAAGTTGCGTTCGCGTATCGAAGTGCCTGCAAGTGCAAGTAAAGATGAAATTGAAACAGCAGCGGTTACTGATGAAAATGTAAAGCGTTTCACTGATGGTAAGCAGGTTGTTAAGGTGATTGTTGTTCCGGGTAAGCTTGTAAATATTGTTATTAAATAAGTTAGGTTTAAGTAAAATCAAATGAGGTGTTATGTTTGATATTGTAGGGTGACCTTGGCCTCCGGCTATGGAACGAAGGGAACCGAATCACGTCGCGCAAAAGACAGCCATCCCTGGCTTGCTCGACGGCCACATCCGTGTGACCGACGGACGTGATTCGGTTCCCTCCATTCCATATCCTTGCTTTGTTACTCATACTTGCATTGGAATAGAAGGGCGTCATTCCGGCTTGAAATAACCGAGTAATTAAATTTTATAAAATATGAAAAAAATAAAACTCACATTTATATTGTTACTCAGCTTCGTAATAACAAGCTGTGGCTTCCACTTGCGCGGCAGTCAGGATCTCTCAGCCGTTTTACCTGAAGTACAAATTCAAGGTACAAGTAAACATAGTGAACTTGGTCGAGAATTAACACGCGCTTTAACTGCTGCGAAAGTTAACGTATTGGATGAGTCGGATATTGTTCTAAATATTACTAAAAACAGTATGTCCAAGCGCGTTTTATCTCTTAATAGTGAAGGGCGTGCAAATCAATATGAACTTAGATATGACTTAAGTTTTATTTTAGTTAAAAAAGTGCAGGAAAAAAGTAAACAACGGCTACTTGATTTGATACCGGCACAAAATATCACTGAAAAACGCGAGTATTTATTTGATGCGAATTTAGTCTTAGCTAAAGCAGATGAAGAAACTCGTCTTAACAATGATATGCGGCAAGCTGCAATGTTGCAGTTGGTTCGACGCTTGATGTTCTCATTAAAGACATTTTCATTAAAATCTAAAAATAAAGTTTCTAAATAAAATGAAACTCTATTTTAATCAACTCAAATCACATCTTGAAAAACAGTTACAACCTGTTTATTTCATCAGTGGGGATGAGCCTTTTCAGCAAGATGAGTCTGTACGCTTGATTCGTGAGGCGGCAAAATCGCAAGGTTATACTGAACGTGAAGTTCACCATGTTGATCGTAGTTTTGATTGGGATGAACTCGTTCATTCAGCGGGAAGCATGTCGTTGTTTGCAGAACGAAAAGTTATTGAACTGCGTATTCCTACTGGAAAGCCGGGTGATAAAGGCAGTAAAGCATTAGTCGCTTATACCTGCCAGTTACCGGAAGATAATTTATTGCTAATTGTTTCCGGTAAGTTGGATGCAAGTCAAACAAAGAGTAAATGGTTTAAAGCGTTAGATGCCGTTGGGGCAACGCTTGCGGTGTGGCCGCTTGAAATTCAGGAATTACCAGCATGGTTAAAAGGACGTATGCAAGTACGTGGTTTGCAACCCACTGAAGATGCGCTCACTGTTCTTGCGGAACAGGTTGAAGGTAACTTATTAGCGGCTGATCAAGAACTGGAAAAATTATGCATGATCTATGGCGAAGGCCCTATCAATGCTGAGCAAGTGCTTGATGCTGTGAGTGATAGTGCTCGCTTTGATGCTTTTGCGTTGGTTGATGTTGCTTTACAAGGTGATGCTGTTCGCGTTTCTCGCATATTGCATGGTTTAAAAGCTGAAGGTGAGGATGTATTGCACGTATTAGGTGCTTTGATGTATCAACTTCGCATGTTAGAAAAAATGGCAAATGCTGTTTCAAAAGGACAAAATTTAGAGCAGGTTTTTAAGCAACATCGAATTTGGGATAAACGAAAAGTTGTTCTGAATGCAGGCTTGAAACGTCATGGTTTAAAACGCTGGCAGGCATTTTTATTGGTTGCTGGTCGAATTGAACGTATGTGTAAAGGCCTGGCGACGGGCAAACCGTGGGATGAGTTGCTACAATTAACATTACGGATAGCAGGTGTTGCTTTGTTTCCGCTGAGCGCAGAACAAATAGCGACCAGATAATTTGAAGACTGTCATTGCGAAGTCACAAAGTGACTGCAGCAATCTCATGGTATTAGCGATATTATCATGAGATTGCCGCGTCAGAACTGAAAAATGTTTTTTCAGTTCTGACGCGCAATGACAGTAAAGACTAAAATTTAATAGAAGATGAATGTGATGGATATTAAAAAATACATGAATGAGCTCGGCCAACAGGCACGCGCTGCGTCTCGAGAATTAAACCGTGCAAATACAGGGCAAAAAAATACGGCCTTGTTAGCAATTGCGGAGGCGATTGAATCTCGCAGTGAAGAATTGTTGGCAGCGAATAAAAAGGACATGGATGCAGGTGCGAAGTCGGGTTTAGATGAAGCCTTATTAGATCGGCTTGAATTAAATGATGAACGCATCGCAGGTATGGCCGAAGGGATTCGCCAGATTGTTGCTTTAGCTGATCCTGTTGGCGCAATAACGGATTTGAATTATCGCCCAAGTGGAATCCAAGTTGGAAAAATGCGCGTGCCTTTAGGTGTGATTGGAATTATTTATGAATCTCGCCCTAATGTAACGGCTGATGCGGCGGCGTTATGTCTGAAGTCAGGTAATGCGGCAATTTTACGTGGTGGCTCTGAAGCCATGCATTCAAATCAAGCCATCGCCAGGTGCATACATGATGGACTTGAAAAAGCGGGTTTAGCAAAAGCAACGGTTCAGGTTGTTGAGACGACTGATCGTGCTGCTGTGGGTGAACTGATCACAATGCAAGATTATGTTGATGTCATTGTGCCACGTGGAGGCAAAGGTTTAATTAAACGCATTAGTGAAGATGCTCGTGTGCCTGTGATTAAACATCTCCACGGTGTTTGTCATGTTTATATTGATGATGATGCTAATTTACATCAAGCCATAAGTGTTGCGTTTAATTCAAAAACACAACGCTATGGTACCTGTAATACAATGGAAACATTACTTGTGAGTTCTGCGGTTGCAGAAGATGTTTTACCTGAACTTGGTCAAAAGTATATTGACGAAGGTGTTGAGTTACGTGGGTGTGAAATTACGCAAGAAATTTTACCAGGCATTAAAGCCGCAACAGAAGAAGACTGGGATGAAGAGTATCTTGCTCCTATTCTTTCTATTCGCGTGGTTGAAGGTTTTGCAGAAGCGGTTGAGCATATCCACAAACACGGTTCGGGTCATACAGAAAGCATAATGACGGAGAATATTACTATTGCACGTCAGTTTCTGCAGGAAGTTGATTCCAGCTCAGTGATGATTAATGCTTCAACACGTTTTGCTGATGGTTTTGAATATGGCCTGGGTGCTGAGATAGGTATTAGTACCGATAAAATTCATGTTCGTGGTCCAGTTGGTTTGGAAGGTTTAACTTCGCAAAAATATATCGTGATTGGCGATGGCCATATTCGAAAGTAGTTTTTCATGATCGGTATTCTAGGTGGAACATTTGATCCCATTCACTATGGACACTTGCGTACTGCATTAGATGTGCAGCAACGTTTATCGTTAGATGAAATTCGATTTATTCCTTGTGGTGAACCTGCACATAGAAATACACCTGTAGCCGAACCATTGCAGAGATTGGCAATGGTTCGTGCGGCTATAGCAGGGCAGGCCAGGTTTACTGCGGATGATCGGGAAATTCGTCGTGATGGTCCATCTTATATGGTGGATACATTAATCAGTTTGAAACATGACTTTAAAACTGAAGCGTTATGTTTAATCCTGGGTATGGATTCCTTTAATGGTTTAGCACAATGGTACAAATGGGAAACTATTTTTGATTTGGCCAATATTGTTGTTATGCGACGTCCAACAACAGATGGTCATACTAAGTTAAATAAACTTTTGTTTTCAAAAATCAAGCATCGTTTAACGGATGCTGATGATTTAAATAAAAAACAAAGTGGCGGCGTATCATTTGTAGCTGTTACACAGTTGGATATATCGGCAACAGAGATACGCAGGCAATGGCAGCAATGTCAGGATATACAATTTTTTTTACCGGATTCAGTACTAACACTGATCCAACAGCAAAATATTTATTAAGGTTAAATTATGAATACAAAAGAACTTTGTGAACTGGCAGTTGAGGCTTTAGAAGATATCAAAGGTATCGATATTAAAATATTAGATGTTATTGATAAAAGTAGTGTTACAGATATTATGATTTTTGCCAGCGGTAATACCTCTCGCCAGGTAAAAGCACTGGCAAACAGTGTTGCTGATAAAGCAAAAAAAGCCGGTTCACCTGCATTGGGAATTGAAGGCGATGACAGTAATGAATGGGTTTTGGTTGATTTAGGTGATGTGGTTGTGCATGTTATGCAACCCTCCATTCGAGAATTTTATAACCTCGAAAAACTTTGGGGTGAAGATAGCCCAACAAATTCTCGTAGATAGTTTTTATTATGCTGATCTATCTTATTGCCGTTGGCACGCGCATGCCGAGTTGGGTTGAGCAGGGGTTTACGGAATACGCAAAGCGTATGCCGCCTGAAAGCAAAATTAAGCTTGTTGAAATTGCCGCGGGTAAACGTGGTAAAAACAGTGATATTAAACGCCTTACGCAACAAGAAGGTGAAAAAATGCTGGCAGCTATTCCCAAAGGGGCAAAAATTGTTGCCCTGGATGTACTGGGTAAAGCTTGTTCAACTGAAGAGTTGGCTCAAGAATTAAAAAGCTGGCAAGGCTCAGGCCAGGACATTGCAATACTGATCGGTGGCCCGGAAGGCTTGGCACCAGATTGCTTAAAACAAGCTCAACAAAAAATCTCTCTCTCGAAATTAACATTACCACACCCTTTAGTTCGGGTTGTTCTTGCTGAACAACTCTATCGCGCCACGGCTATTCTCAAAGGTCATCCGTACCATAAATAAAGCTCGGTTTTATCGATATAGCAGCTAGATATAAATTTATTTAAATGGGG
>CAZSCK010000040.1:0-23910 GCA_964605385.1 uncultured Thioalkalispiraceae bacterium | reverse complement strand
ATCTTTATATCAAGATAATAATCCATTATTGTTTTTCTCCGAATACGCCACCACGTATTAAGTTTGCAATGACGTAATGTTGTTGCTCTGCATTGGGTGCTTTATCTTTTAAGACCCAATTATCGAGTAGCGTATAAAAATCCAATTTGTCTATTGGCTGGCGGTAAGCTTTCCCTCGGTTAGTAACTGAACCAAAAGGTTCAACGGAGATGGGGCCAAACTCGCTTGCTTCGTTGTACCATGTGTCAATCGTTCTTAATGCGTTACCAATTTTTTGTGAGTGCATG
The DNA here is from genome assembly GCA_964605385.1 of uncultured Thioalkalispiraceae bacterium. Taxonomy (GTDB): domain Bacteria; phylum Pseudomonadota; class Gammaproteobacteria; order UBA6429; family Thiohalophilaceae; genus JAGLTQ01. The sequence continues at coordinate 23,623 of CAZSCK010000040.1, read as the reverse complement.
GCTGCAACATCATTAACTTTATATAAGGTTTTACTTTTTTTATTCTTAGCTGAACCACTATCAAGAATAAGTTCTTGTGATGGAAATACTTCTTGGCCTTCCCCGAGCTTTACAAATGCTTCTATTTGCAGAAAAGTGAAATCATTACCAAGCAAGCCTTGCTTTATAACCTCAGAGAGTTCGTTTAGTTTTTCGTTGATATTGTCAAAGTTGCGTAACTCAAAATCATAACCATTGAACGACCAGCTTTTTCCAGCAGAAGGTTGGGTAACATTAATTTCCACACTTTCAGCACCGACACGATTGCGCCATAAAAAACGTCCATTGGCAATGTTTGTTGCATAACGTTTAGCGAGCTCTGTAAATTCATGTTCATCGGCATAAGTGGTAATCATTTTTTGTAATGCTTTTTGATAGTCTTGATTATTACATGCAGAGGGCTCATGAAGATTGCCTAGAATTCGTAATGAGAAATTTATTTTCAATGTGTCGCATTCAAAGGGTAGTGATGCAACATCTACTTTTTGCAAGTTGGGTTTCTGAACTTCGGCATCTAATTTGGCGGGGTCACTTTGAATTGCATTTTTTTGGCGATTAGAAATAGTTCCACGCACAGCTTTTTCTATTATGCTGATAGCTGGCCAGGTATTGCTTTGTTCTTTATTTTCCCATTTGCCAGCGAACATCAATCCATCAGAGTTAGAAAATTTACGTTCAAATGCTAATACTGAGGCAGTTTTTAAATTAGTCATGATCATATTCCTTTAAAGTTGTCATTAATTTTGTTGTATTGTTTCGGGTGTATAGGTGTTACTGCATAAATAATGATTTGATTTAGTTGTATAAGACCACATAAGATCTTCAAATCGTTTAATACGGTGTGGACTAATCCATTCTCCGAGGGAATAAAGGGTTTCCACAAAAGATACTGGGGTGTCAAAATCACGAGAGTGAGCAACATCACCTGCGGGATAAAGAGGGGATATTGATTTATATCCGACTGGAATAGGTTTAATCCAACCAGAATAAGGTTTAGGGGTTACATTACGTTCATTGTCAATTTGTAACGTTGCTGCATTTAACCATGCATCTAATTCAGGGGTTTCTGAGTCAGAAAATAATTGAGCTTGTTCTTCCAGTAAATCGGCACGACTCACTAATGCAAAGCCGGGCAATAATGTTCTCAACCAAAAGTTAGCTTGTTTCTCTTGTTCGTCTGTTCCATCAGGTACGGCTTTGATTTTAACACTGGTAATAGAGGTAATTGTGCCACCCGCTAGTCGTTGTGACTCGGCCAGTTGTTTAATTTCTTTTTCGAGCTTGGGAATATCTTCTTCGTCATTTAAAGTGGGGAGTTCTTCAACCGCAATCACTAAACTCACCGTCATGTGCATTCGTCCCTCTTCAACAAAGGAGGGAGATTTAGCTTCTTTAGTGAGTGGATTACGTGTCAATGAAAAAATATGTTCCGAATAGCCCGCCGATTGATAGGCCAGAGTTTCATGTTGATGACAAATCACAGCGCAGCCACTCAGTTTAAGATCGGCAACATCTATTTTTGATATTGCTGGCAAGCGACGCTGTAATGAATGCATGTAACCTAAAAAATTTGTTATTGCAGGAAAGCCCCAAGTTTGACCTGCAATGGCATTCGCATTTTCCACTTTAATGTTTCGTATAACAATAATGGCATCCATTAATAAAACTCCTTTCGGGCTTGCTCGGTTAAACGCAGTTCTTGTGTAACTAAACTAGACCATTCTCGATGTTCAACTTCACCCATCGCGAGAATTTTGCTTTCCAATATAGCGTTGAGCCATGTCGCAAAACGTACAGCGACTTGTTCATGCCATTGTTTTTTATCCATTTCATATTGAAAGTCTTGAGCAAATTCAGCGCGCTTTGGATCGAGCCATAGTTTTTCTTCTAGCGATAAGTTGCAGCTATCATCTTCTGACCAACCGGCAGGTAAGGAGTGAATACTAGCGGCAAGCAGCATGAGTATTTCTACTAATTCGTCTACACCTGCTTCTCGGTATAATTTCATATCGAAGTTGCGTCCGCGTTTAAATGCTTTTTCCAAATATTTTTGCAGCCGTTTTGCGCGCTTATAGGCTTTTGATGGGTAGATAGAATTAAAAATTGATTCAGTATTTAATGGTGGTTTTTCAACCCTTTCCCAAGTGGGGGGACGTGCATCTAATAAATAGTTCTTTCCTCCGCGCTGAGAGTTAAGTTGCGATATGTTTTGTGGTTTTGTGCCACCGAATGTTTGCACTGCAAGGTTGGGGAAAACACGGTAACCATTCGCTTGTACATCTTCTTCTTTACTAAATTGAATCTCTCGCATGGCTTTGCGTTTGTCATAAACCGTTTGCGCAAAAGAGCTGGCAAAGAGTGGTGAAAGCAGGTGATAGCTTTCATCAACTGGCCAATATACCTGCTTGGCTAATTTGTGAGAGGAAAGTTCTTTACTATTAAAAACCTCTTTAAAGCCAGCAAGCCATTCATGAGCTTGTTGTTCATCCACAGCAATAGGACGTAAGGGACTAATATCATCCACTAAAATACTATCTGCCAGTGTTTGATCATTGTGCTTGATTTGCATGAGTAAACGACCAACATCAAGTGCTGCGGCATTACCTACAATATCAATATTGGGCTTTTCAATTGAATGCGTGCCAATGTAGTTTTTAAGTGAGTCATTGGATTCATTGTTTTGATAAAAAATATTCGTACCTTTAGCATCACCATGAATGTATTTCAGCGCATGGGTGACCAATTGAATCTGTTTGGCGCGCTTTGCGGCATCGGTTAGCCAGTTTACCGGTTTGAATTTTTCTTGTTCATCGCGTTTTTTTTGTTCAAGTTTTTCTAATTTAGCTTGATCAGCCGCGTTGTCAGAGTTGGTTAATTTGGCGATGCTTTTATCCAGATCTTCCAGCTTGTCACTGGCGCGGCTCTGGATGTATTCCAGAATTTTGCTGGTTAAGTTTTCTTCTTGTTGAACTTGCACTATTACTCTCCTTATTTTCACTGAACCAACCACTTGTTACAGCAGCCTTATCAGCTGTGGGATCGCTAATACCAACACTGTACTGATACCAAGTACTAGAGTGATGCCGGCTGCAAATTTATGCTTCCCCAGTTTTACGTATACGTGAATCCCTAGTTTTCTTGTCTCGTTATTTCCCGACTTTTTCATCTTTGATCCTAAATGCATAAATTTAGGCATTATGCTAGGCTCATTTTCATAAAAGTCAATACATTTTTTTACTTAGATGTTATTACTATATAGGCGTTGCATTGGTAGTGGTTATATTTTACTATTTAGCCTCACATTGTGACGTTAATTGTTTGGAATATATTACTGCCGCACAGGCAGCTAAGAAATATATGGCAATAACATATAAGTAATGTTACCTGCCGCACAGGCAGTCTTATCAGGCGCTTTAATAAAGCGCCTGATAAATCCCAAATGCTTTTGAATAACACCATATTTTCTCCGTATCCCTTAATCGAAACGCAGCAAACTTCATGCTGGTGGTTAACAAGCTTTCTTCATTTTTTTCTGCAAGTTCTATCAGCAAGGCATGAAGATCATGCTCCCCCCAAAATACATTGCCTTGTGCAGGTTGAAACTCCACACGTTGAAACTCAGATTCGGCTTCTTTATTTTCACCATTTCGATGCCATTTATGGAAAACGGCGCTTTGTTCCTCATTTTCATCAAGCATTTTTAAATAATATTCGCTGTCTGGTGTGGAAGCACGAAAGGGTGTTTGTTGTTGTAATTGATACGTCCAGCTTGCCGCACGTTGCCACCAATTAGATGCACCTGCTTTTGCGGCTTTCTCAAATAATGCGGCATGTAAATGTCCATGCTCTAAGTCTGCAAGATTATTGTGTATGTCCAAGGGTTCATTCAATTGAATGCGGGGGATGGAGTTGATGGTTTGATATTGTTCTGCACGTAAAATGATATTGAGTTGATGACTGTTCAGATTAAACGCTTTTGATTCAAATCCGGGCTGACAAAATGCAGGTCTGTCTGGATGCATTAACGCTTTGTAATTTGTGTTGAGCACAATTAAATTTGCAGATTCTGCTGGGTGTCGCCGGTGTCGTTGAATACGCCCAGCAAGTTGAATGATTGAACGCATGGATGAGGGTTCCACTATCGCCCAATCATAATCATGATCTCGACCGACTTCGGCAACGGCACTGGCGATCACGATAAAGATGTGGTGCGTTGCGTCACTTTTATTTAACGCATTTAAAACAGAAGGGTGCTGCCAAATTTCTTCTTCATTGCTTCGTGTAAGAACTTGGTCAAGTTGCTTTTCTATCGAAGATCGAACAATAAGAGGATGTTGGCTGTGATAAATACAATAATGAAGTTGGTAGTCATCCTTTGCTGGGGTGTTCATTAATTGCTGCGCCAAGGCAACTAAAGGATTAATGTTCGCTAGTCTTACCAAGCCAACGCTAATTTTTTTATTGCTTTTATCTGTTTGTATAAAGTGACGTTGATGTAATTTATAGACATTTTCTAATACAACTTCGCTCATGGCTGCAATAACTGATTCAGGGTTATGTAGGCACTCTGGAATATTTGCAATTTCTGCTTTATGAATAACGGTTTCTTTATTTAGCTTTTTAACGCGTTGTAGAACAAATTGTTCATGGGATTGCTTAAAGTCGTCTAAAGTTGAGCAGTTTGTTGACGTTGATTGGTATTCATCAAACCATGCGCAACAAATATTAACGGCTTTGTTATTTTCGCCTCGTGCCTTTTTAAAGTGTTCTCTTCCTTCTTTATAAGCGTCGAACAGTGCGTTAACAATAGCGGGTGGCAAGGTTGCTGAGGATAATAAAACTCTTGCACCTAACAACCCTGCCCAGTTAACGAGTCGAGTTAGTGCGGGTAAATCTGCTATATCAAAATCATCAGGTTCATCTAAAATTAAATCAGCCGTCATTAATCGCAGCATCGGTGCAATTTGTCGTCCTCCTCTAGCGGCTTCGGTGGCAGGCATTAAATGATCGATGGTGCTGACTAAGATGGGGGCATTAACTAATTTATTTAGTTTGGGATCTTTTTCTAACCAATTTTTTAGTGGACTATCTGAAAGTGCGCCGTCGTAATAAACATGTTGTGATTCATCTATTAACTCGTCTGCTGACTCTGAGCCTGTAATATTTTCTTTCCTTTGCTCTTCATGATCTTGATCGTGTAATTTCTTTACGGCTTGTGAGCCTATCAATACAGCAATATCTTCATCGGCAAGTTTTAATCGTTGTTTTAAAGCATCACCTGTTTGCAAAGTAAGCGTGCGAAGGCCGAGTGCAACACTAAATCGACAACCTTCTTTTGGATTGGATAAGCCATACATGATTCGCGCATTTGCAAATGTTTTTCCTTTCCCTGTAGATGCGATGTTAATACCAAAAAAACCTTCTTTTTCTGATAAAGTACTTAATTCTTTTGCCACGTCGAAGGCTTTATCTTGCCATTGGAATTGTTGTAAAGCGGTACGTTTTTTGAGTAATTGCAGTTTTGAGATTGAGGGTAATTCATTTTGTAAGCTAGGCAAAATACGAACCAGTTGTAATGATTTTTTGTATACACCAATCAGGTGTTCATCTAATTTTTGTTTTAGTCGTTTCGTTTTTCTATCGCTGTTCGCAAAAACGTTATATGTTGCATCCCAATACTTTTTATTTGCCGGCAAAGAAGAGTAGTGGTGATCAGATAACATCAGTGATAGTCGTGATAAATGGAGTGTGTATTTGTCATGTAGCCAATGTACGTCTTCTTGATAAAAGGTATTTCGGTGTAATGCTCTTGTGGCAATGCGCCGTGCTTTTGCGCACCATGTTTTACTTTTAAAAGGAGTGCCCTTTGGAAATGACCATACAGCATTTAATTCATTCTTTTTCCATTCGTGCGTTTCAATCTGTGGTGAGTTCCAACTGGCAGTGACTTTTTTATCTAGCAAATAATCGATGTCTTTAGCTCGAAAACCATTATCAGCAGATTTAATTTTTTGAGGTAATTTATGGTGCGTGAGTATCAACCAGCCAATGGTTTTTGCTACTGGCGATAAGTTGCTTAGTGGGCAAGTAGATTTTTCGTTGATGCAATCATCTTGTTGGACGAGATCTTTTATTTTTTTATCTTCGCTAGTTTGTATTTTACTGAGTTTCATTAACCATTGTTCATCATTCAAGTCATTAACAAAAGCAATAAATAACCTCAACGACACCCACTCATGTCGGTAAGGTTCAAATGATTTACCATTTTGATTAGGATCAATTTTACTCTGAAATAACTTATTGGCTTTCCCAAAGTCATGAAATAATGCGGCAATGCCTGAAAGTAAAGCGATATCTTCGGCTGTATGCCATTGGTTTTCGGTTTGACCTAGAGATGTTCGTCGAGTCGTATTGGTTGGGACAATACCTTGCTCATTAAACTTATTTCTATTCCCCACGACCCAAACCAGTTCACTGCGGCTTCGGCTTCTTATCCAAAAACAACTCACGGCAGTATTTTTTGAAGCCGTCTTTCTTAACAGTTTTTTGACTGCGCTCAAACCTTCATTGGTAATCACCGTTTGCCATGTGTTGTCGCCTATGCGGTTGGCAAAGCTGTCCAGTACACGCCGGGTTCGGTTGAGTGCTTTTTTTTCGCACTGGGATACGAAGGTGACCATCATTTTGGTTTATCTTTTTTTATTTGTTGTTGGATAAGTTTGTCAAAGTCTGATTCAAACAGCTTATCTTGCACAATTCGGTATTTTTCGAATTCAGTTTCTGCATGGTCTCTGGCTATTTCGGTACTGATTTTTCCTGCGTTATTGAGAATTTCTTTTTCATTGAGCTGAAGGAAAGCATCAAGCTTTTTAGCCCAATCTTCCATGTTCATGACTTTTCCGTTTATGGCTTGCATTTCTGCAAAGTCTAAATACATTGTTACTATTCGGTTTAATCCGTTCAATTCTTCTTTATTCAAATAATTTTTGGCAATTGAAATATCAGGTTTACGTATTGCTCCTGTAGGGGAATTCTTCCATGAGGTGAGTCCCATGTTATTTTTTTGACTGTCAGCACGGCTATGGATGATTTCTGCGGCTGTCTGCTGTGCAATCGCCCAGTGTAATTTATTTTGTACTATTGAAAAAAAGTGCTTTGTTTCTTCTGTATCTTTATTGTAGTCCGCACTGCACTGTGCATAAATATCTGTAATTTTTTGATAGAAGCGACGTTCGCTAGAACGAATATCGCGAATTCGCTCAAGCTGTTCATCAAAATAGTCTTTGCCAAAGATTCGATTAGGATTCTTGAGTCGTTCATCATCCATGGTAAAACCTTTGATGATGTATTCTTTAAGGCGTTCTGTAGCCCAGATACGAAATTGCGTTGCCTGTTTGGAGTTAACTCGATAGCCTACCGAAATAATCGCATCAAGATTGTACAATTTTGTTTTGTAGTTTTTCCCGTCCTGAGCAGTTAGTTCCATAATGGAACTAACTGAATCGACGGCTAATTCATCCGATTCAAAAATATTTTTTAAGTGTTTGGTGATTGCAGGGCGTTGCACTCCAAACAGTTCCGCTATTTTATCTTGAGTTAACCAAATATTTTCATCTTTTAAAAAAATGTCTATTTTTACCTTACCATTAGCGGTGGTATAGAGAAGAAATTCTGTAGAGGAATTATTTGGTTTATTTATTGTCTTATTTTTACTCATTCAAGGTCTTCCCACTATTTGAAAATGGTTGAAGTGCGCTGCAATCATCATGCATGATCTTCCATCGGCTGCGGTTAATTTCAGTTGGTGACAATTTGTCACCGACTGATTTCCTTCCTTTTTAAGGCGTGATTTTAATTTATTCCAGTATTTGCGAGCGGTCTGATAATCAGCCTGCTGGGTTAGCACCTGCACAATATCGATCAATGAAAACACCAGGTTTCGCACCCTTCATCATAGACACGGCGAATTTGGTAATCTTCAAATAATGTCATGTCTGTTTTCAATTGAACCACCTCTTTTCAGGTTTAAATCGGCAGAATTTTTAACTTTGGCATATTCGCCATAATTAAAATATAAATAAACGTCCCAAAAACCAGATCATCCTTTAAACTTGTACTTTCTTGGTGAACCATTCGACAGGCACAGGGTGAGTGGAATTGTTGGATATTTCAAAGTCACTGGATTCTCGCTAGAAGCATGCGGGAATGACAGCTCTCTCTCATTTTATTTCCTCTGTATGTTGCTTTAGGGCGATAGCTTTTACCTGCTCAAACATAAAATCTAACGCTTTGTGATTGGTGAAGGCTTGTAAAACTTGCTGGCGAAATTCCTGTTCGGTAGCGTTTTCTTTGGCACAGATGAATGCCCAGGGCAGTACCAGCGTATCTTTTATTAAATCGGCGACATCGAAGACTAAAGCACCACGTCGGGTTTTACCGTGCATGACGGCAAAGCCATGAGGAATACCTAATACCCACAAGGTACAGGCGGCGAGGCCATAGGCTAAATAGTTACCGTGGTTTAAAAAGTCGTTGGCGATATCAACGGATTCGCGTTCGCGCACAAAGTCTTTTAGTTTAGTGCGGTTGGCGGCAAATTTATAAAGTCGTTTAGTGAGTTCGGCTTCTATTTGTAATAGGTTGGAGACTTTTTTTGCATGTTCAATTTTGTTTGCAGTGTTGTTAAGCGCCGATGCAATGTCATCATCATTTATATTAAAACCTTCGGCTTTTAAATCACGATCTTTTGCCCATACGATTTGCATAAATTGAATGCGTGCGAGTTGAAGTTGTTTGGCGGCTTCGAGTCTTTTTTCATCATCAAACCAGAATGACATCCAGCCTTGTATGTACTCGGTGGGGCGATATTCGCTTTGTGGTGTGAGCCATTCAATTTCGGTGGCCATTAATAATGGGGTTGCACCTGCACCACTAAAGCCAACCAGTACACCGGCACTGGCCAGCATTCGCATGGCGGCCTGGGTGATGGAGGTGCCTGTACCTAATAAAATAACGGTGGTATTGGCGATGGGAATATTCCAGTACTGGTTTTCTTTTTTTTCTTCGGTGAGGTAGAGCACGCGCCCGTCTTTTTGCATGACGCGGCACATTTCTAAATAATAAATATTGGCGCGTTTGGAATGTAGAATTGCTTTTAAGTCAGTGAGTTGTTCCATTTATTTTTCCCCTACCGTCATTTCCCTTATGCGGTTATTTAACTGCTTGTACTGGCCGTTTTCCCTGTTTTTATAAATTTGAGGGATAGATTTGTTTCTTATTATTTATTTTGTCGTGGGGATTTATCCATATTTCCACATTTTTTATGGTATGTAAATTAGCACTTAATAAGAAATCTAAGCTTATTCACCTCAGCACTTGAATTTTGTTGACAGCCTCCCCAATATGACCATAATTAGCACTCTTTGAGTACGAGTGCTAATTCGAGCTCAGAAGATAGCCTCGTAAAACAAGCCAGTCTAGCGACATGAATAAAGCAATAAAACTGGCGTAAATTAATGAATTTATTACATTTTTCCTTAGGAGAAAACAAAAATGAAGATCCGTCCTTTACATGACCGTGTGGTCGTTCGTCGTATGGAAGAAGAAACAACATCTGCTGGTGGTATCGTAATCCCTGATTCAGCAACTGAAAAACCAGCCCAGGGTGAAATTATTGCTGTAGGTAATGGCCAAATTACAGATAACGGTGTTCGTGCTTTAGACGTAAAAGTGGGTGACAAAGTTATGTTCGGTAAATTTGCTGGCACAGAAATTAAAGTTGACGGTGAAGAGCTGTTAGTTATGCGTGAAGAAGACATCGTAGCAGTAATTGATTAAAACGAGCTTGATTAAGAACTAATTCAAAGAATTTAAGAGGAAGATACAATGAGTGCAAAAGAAGTTAAGTTTGGTGATGACGCGCGTCATCGCATGCTGGCTGGTGTAAATATTTTAGCCAATGCTGTTAAAGTTACTTTAGGCCCTAAAGGCCGTAACGTTGTTTTAGATAAAAGCTTTGGTGCGCCAACCATTACAAAAGATGGTGTTTCGGTTGCTAAAGAAATTGAACTGCAAGACAAGTTCGAAAACATGGGCGCACAAATGGTAAAAGAAGTGTCTTCACAAACTTCTGATACTGCTGGTGACGGTACAACAACAGCAACAGTACTTGCGCAGTCTATTTTGACTGAAGGTATGAAAGCCGTTGCTGCGGGCATGAATCCAATGGATTTAAAACGTGGTATTGATAAAGCGGTTATTCAGGCAGTTGAAGAGTTAAAGAAAATGTCCAAGCCTTGTGCTGACGATAAAGCGATCGCACAGGTTGGTACGATTTCAGCTAACTCGGATAAAGAAATCGGTGACATCATTGCTGATGCAATGGATAAAGTGGGTAAAGAAGGCGTTATCACTGTTGAAGAAGGTTCAGGTTTTAATAATGAACTAGACGTTGTTGAAGGTATGCAGTTTGACCGTGGTTACCTTTCTCCTTACTTCGTCAACAATCAGCAAAATATGACAGCAGAAATGGAAGCACCATTCATTTTGTTATATGACAAAAAAATCTCAAACATTCGCGACTTACTCCCAATTCTTGAAGGTGTTGCTAAATCAGGAAAATCTTTATTGATTATTGCTGAAGATGTTGACGGTGAAGCATTAGCGACACTCGTAATTAATAACATGCGCGGTATCGTAAAAGTTGCAGCAGTTAAAGCTCCAGGTTTTGGTGACCGTCGTAAAGCCATGTTACAAGACATCGCTATTTTAACCGGTGGAACAGTTATTTCTGAAGAAGTGGGTTTAACTTTAGAAAAAGCAACGGTTGAAGATTTAGGTTCAGCGAAAAAAGTGGTTGTGACTAAAGAAGAAACAACATTAATTGATGGTTCAGGTCAGCATAAAGATATTGAAGATCGTGTAGCGCAAATCCGTACACAAATGGAAGAAACGTCTTCTGATTATGATAAAGAAAAATTGCAAGAACGTGTTGCTAAACTTGCTGGTGGTGTTGCCGTAATTAAAGTTGGTGCAGCAACAGAAGTTGAAATGAAAGAAAAGAAAGCTCGCGTTGAAGATGCATTACATGCGACTCGTGCAGCAGTAGAAGAAGGTGTTGTACCTGGTGGTGGTGTTGCATTAATTCGTGCAGCAGGCACTTTAGCTAAACTTAAAGGTGATAACCACGATCAAGACATCGGTATCAACATCGCACGTCGTGCAATGGAAGAGCCAATGCGTCAAATTGTGATTAACGCCGGTGACGAAGCCTCTGTTGTTGTAAATAAAGTTGCAGAAGGTAAAGGTAACTTTGGTTATAACGCAAGTAATGCAGAATATGGCGACATGATCGAAATGGGTATTTTAGATCCAACTAAAGTAACTCGTTCAGCATTACAAAATGCTGGTTCAGTTGCGGGTCTTATGATCACTACTGAAGCAATGGTTACCGATATGCCTGCTGAAGAAGGTGCACCTGCGATGCCTGATATGGGCGGGATGGGTGGAATGGGCGGCATGATGTAAGAGGCTTGCCCTTTTACGCCATAGCCGCGTTGTGAAAATAATTTGAGTGCTCACGTACATTGAACATGGATGTTCAGGTGCAGTGAAGCACAGGGATGTGCGAGAACTGCCTACTGTACGCTCCGCGCTCAAATCATTTCCACGCCTTGCTCTGACGCAAAAGTTCGGCGCCTCCATAGGTCGAACCATTGAAAAGCCTCAAGTAGTTTTTGAGGTATAAAAACCCCGTTGGAAATAGCGGGGTTTTTTATTGGGTGCAAGAATTGCCTAAACGTAAGTTCTGTTGCGGTTCATCTATCTGCCTTGCAGCCATCTCAACTTAGGTACTTTAAGACTACCATTAGTGTGAAAAAGCCTTGTCTTTTAAGATAGGGCTTTTTTTATGAACGTTTTTCATCATTCCGGGCGTGGTGAAACGAAGACCCGGAATCTAATAGTCGCGTTTATTTTTAATACCCGTTATTCTTATTTTAAAGAGAACATTCATACGAAGACGGTCACTGTGACGACTGCATGGACGCAGGAGGTAGGGCAACGCAGGAGCAGTTGCCGAGCAATGACATTTTTTTATTAGCGACAATACTGTAAGGATAATAACAATGAAATTGTGGCCATATTTTTTAGGTGCATGGTTGGTTTTAACAGGATTAAATTCAGTTATAAAACTCAATTTTCAATATGAAAGTATGGTGATGGGGGTTCTTGCGTTGGTTGCAGGTGTGCTCGTTATTCTTCGTAAATAAATAATTAAGGACGGCTGATTATGAAACCTGTAACAGTACAAGGTTTTTTATTAAGACTTATCTTTGCTTTATTACTTGTGATGCTAACGTATAACCCGAGTGGTTACTCATATTCACACTGGCTTCAAAATAGTTTTTCTGATTTTGGTCCTTTATTAGGTGTTGCCGGGATGAGTTTAATTATTGGTTGGGTGATTTATTTGCGAGCCACACTTCGTTCACTTGGTTTGATTGGACTCATCTTGGCGGCATTATTCTTTTCGACTATCTTATGGCTTTTAATAGATTGGGGATGGTTGGGGTTAGATAACGTAACGACAATGAACTGGGTGATCTTAATTCTAATTTCAGCAGTATTAGCGGTTGGTATTTCCTGGTCGCATATTCGTCGTAAAATTTCAGGACAAGTTGATGCTGATGATGTGGGTGAAGAATAATTTCTTATAAATTTTTTAATAAACTCTAATGTAAATTTAGTTACTTAGTAACTCCTGAATTTTTGTTAAAAGTTGTTTGGCTGTGAAAGGTTTTATCAGGAGTTTTTGGGAAAGCTCTTCACTGGTAACTGTTTTACCTTTGACATTTTGTAAGCCACTGCAAAGTTGTATTTTTATATCAGGGTGTGTGTAGCGGATTATATGTGCCAGTTCAAAACCATCCATGTCCGGCATGACAACATCACTTATTACCAGATCAATTGTTTTATTTTCAAGTGTTAGCAAAGCTAAAGCTTCTTTTGCACTAGATGAACTAAAAACAGTATATCCATGAGAAAGTAATATATCTTTGATTAGTTTTAAGAGCTCTGGTTCATCGTCAACAATCAAAATATTTTCTGAGCCATTTAATTTATTTTTTCTCTCTGGGGCTGCATTAGCTGACTCGTTCTTAGATTGCTCGTGCTGGTATCGCGGCAAGAATATTGAAAAGCAGGTGCCGTGCCCGGGTTCAGAATAGACTCTGATTGTACCATTAGAGTTTGTCACAAAATTATAGACCTGACTTAATCCCAGGCCTGTGCCTTTTTCTCCCTTTGTTGAATAAAAGGGCTCAAAAATATGTGACACAACATCTTCTGTCATACCAATTCCCGTGTCTCTAACTGATAACTTGGCATAGTCTCCTGATGGTATGTTGAGGACTTGTGCATCCAGGGGAGTTATCTGAATATTTGACGTGGTAAATTCCAGCTCACCGCCTTCCGGCATGGCGTGCATGGCATTAATGCTTAAATTAAGTATGGTGTCTTCCAGGCAACCTTGATCAATAAAGACAGGCCATAGGTCATTTTCAGTATTAATTGAGAGTTTAATTTTTACTGTTAAAGTTTTAGCTAATATTTGTTGGTCATTTGCCAGTATATCGTTGATATTGGTCGCTTCGGCAGAATCAGAACGTTTACGGGTAATTGATAGTAATTTTTGTGTCAGACTCGCAGCGCGATTGGCTGCCTGCTGTATGGCTTCGATATACTTAATAGATTCAGGCTGATCTTTTACTTGATCACTTAACAATTCAGAATAGCCTAGAATGACACCAAGCATATTATTGTAATCATGCGCCAGGCCACTGGTTAGTTTGCCAATAGCCTCCATTTTCATACTGCGTTTGAGTTGTTCTTCCTGTTGTTTATGTAAAGAAATATCTTTGCATGATCCGATAAACCATCTATCGCCTTCGACTTTAGCTGGATACTCAATAACAGACAGATGCATTGGAAATGTTTCACCATTCTTTCTCAGAGCAGTGATATCGCGGCCAATGCCAATAATATGTGCAACACCTGTTGATATATGATTGTGTAGATAAGCATTATGGCTGCTGGAATCGGGTTCGGGCATTAATATACGGACATTTTCACCGATGATTTCCTCATGTTGGTAACCAAACATGGTTTCAGCTGTTTTATTAAACATGAGAATGGAACCCTGATGGTCTATGAGAATGACACCATCAACCATGCTATTGAGGATACTTTGGAAATCTTTTTCATCAAATGTAAGCATTGCGGTCATGTGAAAAATATTCCCTTTTTAACGGAATGTGCAAGGTGTGCCTTTAGTGAACGTTTTATGGGCAACCGATGAGGCTTTAAGCCAACGTTACAGTCTATAACCTTGTTATATACAGGAGATAGCATTTTTTTGTAACAGATTGTAAATATTACCCTCTGGTTCGGAATAATCCTCTTGTACCACCACAAAATATAAGCATGATATGCTTAAAGTATGAATATTATAGATCATATAAAACAATTACCTGACTCACTTCAATCCTCTGTTGAAATGCAGTGGCAATCTTTTATTGAGTCAGGGGTTGATATTTCCTTATTGCCTGCTGAGGTTATTGAATCTTTAGCTAAAGTCTGGGCTTGTTCTGATTTTGTGATGCAGGCTTGTATCCGTTTTCCTGAAATTTTTTTAGAGTTAGCTGCAAGTGGTGATTTATTAAAGTCCTATGCGGATGGTCAGTATAAAAATTTGCTTGTTACTGAATTAAAACAAGATGATGAAGAAGCTTTAAGTAAACAGTTACGTTTATTTCGTCGGCGTGAAATGTTGCGTATTGTCTGGCGTGATATTGCGGGTTGGGCTGAGCTTAAAGAAACTACGCATGATCTTTCTTATCTGGCGGAAGCATGTATTGATACCGCTTTATCGAATCTTTATCAATGGCAATGTAAAACATTCGGTACGCCTGTTAATGAACAAGGTGTGGCGCAACAACTTGTTGTCCTCGGTATGGGGAAGTTAGGTGCATGGGAGCTGAACGTTTCGTCTGATATTGATTTGATTTTTGCTTTTCCGGAAGAAGGTGAAGTTAAAGATGGACCTAAGCTATTAATGAATTCAGAATTTTTTTCTCGTCTGGGTAAAAAACTTATTCAGGCATTAGATCAACAGACTGCCGATGGTTTTGTTTTTCGGGTTGATATGCGCCTACGCCCATTTGGTCAAACAGGTCCTCTTGTTTCAAGTTTTTCTGCTTTTGAAAATTATTATCTTGTTCATGGGCGTAGCTGGGAACGTTATGCAATGGTTAAGGTGCGTGTTGTTGGTGGGGATTATGAGCAAGGGACAGAATTGCTGGCAATGATTCGGCCATTTGTTTATCGACGTTATCTTGATTATGGTGCATATGAATCTTTGCGTGAATTAAAGGAAATGATTAAACAGGAAGTTCAACGTAAAGGCATGCAGAACAACGTAAAGTTGGGTGGCGGTGGTATTCGTGAAGTTGAATTTGTTGCGCAGGTATTTCAGTTAATTCGAGGTGGACGAGATACTGATTTACAGGAACGGCGTGTGCTTGTTGTTTTAGATTATTTAGCACAAAAGAATCTGTTACCTGATTATGTGGTGAATGAATTAAAAGATGCCTATATCTTTTTACGCAATACTGAACATCGAATTCAGGAATATCAGGATCGACAAACGCATGTTTTACCCGATGGTGAGACAGGACAGACTCGTTTAGCCTTAGGTATGTGCTTCAAAAGCTGGCCTGCATTTTTAACTGAATTAAATAAACATCGTGAAAATGTTGAAGCTCATTTTGAACAGGTTTTTGTCGCGCCTCAAACTGAAGAAAGTGAAACGTCAGTAGATTCAGAACAACAGTCTGAAATTCAGCGGCTTGAAGCACTTTGGTATAATAAGCTGGATGAGGACGATGCCTTGGATTTGTTATCGAAAAAAGGTTTTCGTGACAATGCTGCGGCTTTAAAACAACTTAAAACATTACACCGAAGTTGCCAATATGCCTCTTTAAGTCGGCAGGGACAAACCCGACTGGATCGACTTATGCCATTATTGTTGGGGGCTTTACAGCAAGTTGATAATGTTGATGTGACGTTAGAGCGTATTTTAATACTGCTTTCAAATGTAGCGCGGCGTAGTGTTTATCTTGCTTTATTATTAGAAAATCCAATGGTGTTATCGCAGTTAATCAAATTGTGTTCTGCCAGCCCCTGGATTGCGCGTTACCTGCAACAATTTCCTATTTTGTTAGACGAATTAATGGATCCTCGCAGTTTGTATCAACCACCTGAAAAGTCGGAAATGGAAAATGAGATAAGGTTACGCTTGGCACAGATTGATGTGGATGATGTTGAACAGAACATGGATGCCTTACGCCATTTTAAGCAATCCAATGTATTACGAGTCGCGGCGGCGGATATTGTGGATGCTTTGCCGCTAATGAAAGTAAGTGACCACTTATCCTGGATTGCAGAAGTTATTCTGGATGAAGCACTTGAGCAAGCGTGGCGGCATTTAGTGTCTCGTCATGGCAGACCTGTTTGTAAGATAGAAGGTGGGCTGTGTGATAAGGGATTTGCTGTTATTGGTTATGGCAAGCTTGGTGGTTACGAGTTGGGCTATGGCTCAGATCTGGATATGGTCTTTTTGCATGGAAGTGAAAGTAATAATTTGATGACATTAGGTGATGAAGCAAAGGCTGAAAAACCCATTGCCGTGCCGGTATTTTTTGCTCGATTGGGGCAGCGTATTATTCATTTACTTACTGCTCATACTCCAGCTGGGGTTCTCTATGAAGCCGATATGCGTTTACGACCGGATGGGGCTTCGGGCTTATTAGTGACAAATTTGAAGTCATATCGAGATTATCAGCTGAAAAAAGCGTGGTTATGGGAACACCAGGCACTTGTTCGAGCACGTGTCGTTGCCGGTGATCCACAAATAGCTGAGCAGTTTGCAATTATCCGTCGAGAAGTACTTTCTCAGCAGCGGGATAAGGAAAATTTACGTAAAGAAGTGATAGAGATGCGAAATCGCATGCGTAAAGAGCTTTCTAAAGAGAAAAAAGGCCAGTTTGACCTGAAACAGGGGGCTGGAGGTATCGTTGATATCGAATTTATGGTGCAATACGGGGTTCTGGCGTGGGCTAATGAAAAGCCTGATTTGTTGGAATATACCGACAATATTCAATTACTTGAGAGTTTTGTCGCCACCGGATTAATGGAAAAGGCAGATGCTGAAATATTGAGCAAAGCTTATCGGACTTTTCGGGCAAGATTACATAAAATGGCACTTCAGGAGCAACCCGGGCTGGTTGATGCTGAAGAATATAGTGAATTATCAACAGCGGTGCGGCACATTTGGCTGCATTGGCTGGAAAATGAATAAAGATTGGAGAAATAAATATGTCGATGGCTGACCGTGATGGAGTAATTTGGTTAGACGGTGAGTTAGTACCGTGGCGCGAAGCCAAGGTACATGTACTGACACATACCCTGCATTATGGCACGGGTGTTTTTGAAGGCGTGCGCGCTTATCATGCAGAACAAGGTACGGCGATTTTTCGTCTGGAAGATCATACCGATCGTTTATTCCGTTCAGCTCATATATTAGGAATGAATATTCCGTATGACAAAGAAACTTTAAACGAAGTTCAAAAACAAATTGTGCACGAGAATAAACTCGATTCAGCTTATCTTCGTCCGATGTGTTTTTATGGTGCTGAAGGTATTGGCTTACGTGCGGATAATCTTAAAGTACACGTTATGGTTGCCGGTTGGGAATGGGGTGCATACCTCGGTGCAGAAGCTCTTGAGAAAGGTATTCGGATTCGTACGTCTTCTTATACGCGTCATCATGTAAATATTACCATGTGCAAAGCCAAAGCGAATGGTAACTACATGAACTCAACTCTCGCGTTACAAGAAGCCCTGCGTGATGGTTATGATGAAGCATTGTTATTAGATGTTGATGGCTTTGTTGCGGAAGGTAGTGGTGAAAATGTTTTCATCGTACGCAACGGTATTCTCTTCACGCCAGATCTAACTTCTGCGTTAGAAGGTATTACGCGTGAAACAATTATGACTATTGCAAAAGAATTTGGTTATGAAATTCGTGAAAAACGTATTACTCGTGACGAAGTGTATGTTGCTGATGAAGCGTTCTTTACCGGGACGGCTGCGGAAGTAACACCGATTCGTGAACTGGATGGACGGATGATTGGAACAGGAGTACGTGGTCCAATAACAGAAAAATTACAATCTAAATATTTTGATCTGGTGCATGGCCGCGTAGCAGAACATATGGGTTGGTTAACGCCAGTTAAATAATAAAAAAAGAGGATGAGAAAATGGCTGATACAGTGAATGCAGGTACAAAGCCTTTACAATCAAATGCAGTAAAGCGTTATGAGATTACTAAAAAAGACTTGCCCTTACATTGCCCAATGCCAAATATGTCTTTATGGAATTCTCATCCCCGGGTTTTTTTACCGATTGAAGAAACAGGTGAAGCCGCTTGCCCGTATTGTGGTGCAGTTTACGTTCTAAAAGATTAGATACCTCGGCACGAATAATGAGAAACTATATAACGGCGTTAAAATGTTATTCAAAATGCTCACTTACTACGTGTAAGCTCCGCTTTTTCATAACATTTTGCCTTGTTCTCTAGCTTCTCTTTATCCGTGCAAAGGTATCAAAGGGACATAATATAATAATATGAAAATAGAATTACCTTCTCTTGCTGACGCTAATGTTTTAGTTGTTGGTGATTTAATGTTGGATCGTTACTGGCATGGTGATACCTCACGAATATCGCCAGAAGCGCCTGTGCCTGTTGTTCTGGTCGGTGAGTCTGAAGAACGTGCCGGTGGTGCGGGTAACGTTGCGCTAAATATTTCAGCTCTTGGTGCACGAGCAAGTTTACTGGGTTTTACCGGTGATGATGAACAATGTGGAGCATTAGAAAAATTATTAACACCAGTTGGTGTTGATTGTTTTTTTGATAAGTTAGCGGGTGCAGCCACAATAACTAAATTACGTGTATTAAGCCGGCATCAGCAACTCATTCGACTTGATTTTGAAGATGGCTTTGAGACTCAAAAAGCAGATAACTTACTTAAAAGTTTTCAGGCGCAGTTATCAAATGCAGGTGCTGTTGTTTTATCAGATTACGGTAAGGGCACATTACGACAGGTGCAGGAGTTTATTCAACTTGCACGCAAAGCAGGTAAAATTGTTTTAGTTGATCCTAAAGGCTCGGACTTTAAAAAATATCGTGGTGCAACATTAATCACTCCCAATATGCATGAGTTTGAAGGTGTTGTTGGTCATTGTGACGATGATGAGGATATTGTTACAAAAGGTCAGGACTTAATGCTGAGCCTTAATTTACAAGCATTGCTTATCACACGCAGTGAACGCGGTATGACCTTATTACAAAAAGATTTACCCGCCATTCATTTGCCCACTCGTGCTAAAGAAGTTTTTGATGTGACCGGTGCAGGAGACACGGTAATTTCTGTTTTAGCTGCAACACTTGCTGCAGGTGAATCATTCGCCGATGCAACTGTTTTATCTAATCTTGCAGCAGGTATTGTCGTTAGCAAAGTCGGTACTGCAACGGTAACTATGGATGAGTTACGTAAAGAAATAAGAAAACAACACCAAATTCAACGCGGCGTTGTCGAAGAAGATGCTTTGCTGCAAATGGTCAATGAGTCTAAAGAACATGGCGAAACCGTTGTTATGACAAATGGTTGTTTTGATATTTTACATGCTGGCCATGTTGCTTATCTTGAACAAGCCCGGGAACTAGGTGATCGTCTAATTGTTGCAGTTAATGATGATGATTCTGTAAAAAGACTGAAAGGCCCGGAACGCCCGGTAAACACAATGGAAAAACGTATGCGTATGTTAGCAGCGTTGCAGTGTGTGGATTGGGTGGTACCTTTTTATGAAGACACGCCAACACGACAGATTTGTAAGTTAATGCCCGATATTCTTGTTAAGGGCGGTGACAACGACCCGGATAAAATTCCAGGCGGAGATTGTGTTCGTGAAGCGGGCGGTGAAGTTAAAGTATTGACCTATATTGATGGTGTATCAACAACGGGTATTATTAGCACCATTCGTGAGACTGAAAATAAAATTAAAAAGTAGAAGTTCAGCAATAAACTATCTACTTTCTGTCATTGCGAGGAAACAAAGTGACCGCGGCAATCTCAGCCAATAATAAAACAAAGCAGCTTAAAGTCGATATTGTTATTTTTGGCGGCGGTATAGCAGGCCTCTGGTTGTTAGATCGATTGCGCCAGGCAGGTTACCAGGCTCTCTTATTAGAAAACGAATCATTAGGTGCAGGTCAAACGCGCTTCTCTCAAGGTATCATTCACGGCGGTACCAAATATGCGTTAACCGGAAAGTTAACCGCATCTTCTGAATCTATTTTTGCTATGCCACAAATTTGGCGCGATTGTTTACAGGGTAAAGGTGAGGTCGACCTCTCTTCCGCAACTGTTTTATCTGAATATCAATATATGTGGTCAACACCTGGTTTACTATCTCGCTTATCAGGTTTTTTTGCTAGCAGGATTGTACGTGGGCGTATGCTTACGGTGAGAAAAAATGATTATCCTGCAGTTTTTAAAAATAAAAAATTTAAAGGTAAAGTTTATCAGCTTGATGAACCTGTTTTAGATGCTGGTAGTGTTATTAAGGTACTTGCTAAACCTAATATGAATCATATTATGCACATTAAATCAGTCACCAATTTTTCTGAAAATGAATTTTGTGTGGAAGCAGCTAATAGTGAAGTTTGGAATATTACTTCAGAGAAAATTATTTTATCAGCCGGTAAAGGTAATGCCGATTTATTAAAACAAATGGGGCGCACTGTTCCTGAAATGCAACTGCGTCCATTACAAATGGTTATGGTTCGAGGTGGCCTGCCTGAAAAACTCTATGCACATTGTTTAGGTGCAAATGTTAATCCACGAATAACAATCACCAGTAGTGAAGACAAACAAGGCAATATTGTATGGTACTTAGGTGGTCAGCTAGCAGAAGAAGGTATTCATCGAACGGAAGAAGAACAAATTAACAAAGCAAAAAAAGAATTACAGTCTCTGATGCCATGGTTAAATTTTCCAGAAATGCAGTGGGCGACATTAAATATAAGCCGCGCAGAGCCAAAACAAAAAGAAGGTCAGCGTCCGAGCACATCATTTTATTATGAAGAAAATAATGTTATTACTACATGGCCAACAAAATTGGCGCTAGCTCCAAATTTAGCAAATGACGTGCTTAAACAATTAGAAAAACAAAACGTAACAAAAAGTGGTGCAACTGAGATGCCTGAATTTAGTCATGCTCCAATTGCAGACTTACCCTGGCAGGAAGAAGAAAAATGGTAGCCTTAACAAAACGACAAATGGGTTCAACGGGTATCGAAGTCAGCGTGCTGGGATTAGGTACCGTTAAACTTGGACGCGATCAGGAAGTTAAATACCCTGCTGGGTTCACAATTCCAAATGATAATGAAGTGCGTGACTTATTAGCATTAGCAAAAGAACTTGGCATTAACTTTATTGATACCGCACCTGCGTACGGTAATAGTGAAGAACGTCTTGGTCAATTAATGACGAATCCTAATGACTGGGTGATTATGACTAAAGTTGGTGAAATATTTGAAAATGGAAAATCAAGATTTGATTTTTCAGCAGAACATACGCGAATGAGTGTTGAGCGAAGTTTGAAAAGATTAAAGCGCGAAAGCCTGGATATGGTGTTAGTACATTCTAATGGCGATGATATGAGTATCATCAATAATGAAGGTGCGCTTGAGGAATTGGGCCGTCTTAAACAAAAAGGTTTGATTCAATCATATGGAATGTCGACTAAAACAGTAGAAGGCGGCATGTGGATCGTTGAAAATACTGATGTCGTTATGGCAACGTTAAAT
This sequence comes from uncultured Thioalkalispiraceae bacterium, assembly GCA_964605385.1. Lineage (GTDB taxonomy): Bacteria > Pseudomonadota > Gammaproteobacteria > UBA6429 > Thiohalophilaceae > JAGLTQ01. The sequence goes on along the minus strand of CAZSCK010000040.1, from coordinate 1,596 downwards.
TTAAGTGATGCTCATGATTTACCGGTTATTGCACGAGCTGCTGAATTGAATAAAGGTGTTGTGGTTAAAAAAGCTTTACAAAGCGGTCATGCAGATAAATCTGCTGGCGGTAGCGGTGTCGAACAAGCCTTTGAATATATATTTAATCATCAAGGTGTCAGCAGCGTGATTGTTGGAACCATTAATGCAAAGCATTTGAAAGATAATATTGATATTGTTAATCGAATTTGTGGTAAATCTTAACTGTGAGAACTAAGGGGAAGATGGGTAACATACACCACGTCCAACAAATATTGGTGGCAGGTCCTGCTTGGGTAGGGGACATGGTGATGGCACAAAGCTTGTTCATCACTTTAAAGCAAAGAGCGCATCCAGTTGAGATTGATGTATTAGCTCCTGCCTGGTCAAATCCAATATTAGCGCGCATGCCAGAAGTAAGAGAAGCGATTAATTTACCTGTGAGCCATGGTGAGTTTGGTTTATTTCGACGTTATAAATTGGGACAATCATTACGTTCAAAATATTATGATCAGGCAATTATTACGCCTCGATCATATAAATCTGCATTAGTGCCATTTTTTGCTAAAGCTAAACAACGTACTGGTTATCGCGGTGAAATGCGGTATGGCTTGATCAATGATATACATTCGCTAGATAAAAATATATTAAAACAAACTGTTCAACGGTATGTTGCGCTTGGATTGGATGATGGTTTAGATGCTAATTCAATTCAGCCACCGAGTATTCCTTTTCCAAAATTAATAGTAGATGAGAATAATTTGCAACGGTTACTAACCGAATTGAAACTTAATTTGGATAAGCCGGTTATTGCTTTTTTACCGGGAGCTGAATACGGTGAAGCAAAACGTTGGCCTATTGAATATTATGCTGAACTTGCTAATAAATTAAATGCTCAAGGTGTGCAGGTCTGGATATTAGGTTCAGAAAAAGATAATGCAGCCGCAGTAACTATCTCTCAAGGAAATAAAGCCATTAATCTTTGTGGAAAAACACGATTGGAAGACAGTATTGATTTATTATCCGTGTGCAACATTGCAATAACAAATGATTCTGGTTTAATGCATATTGCCGCTGCAGTAGATATTCCTCTGGTCGCAATATATGGTTCGTCTACACCGGACTATACACCACCTCTTACTAATAAAGCGAAAATACAGTATCTTGGTCTTGAATGTAGTCCCTGTTTTAAACGTGAATGCCCGTTAGGACATACAAACTGTTTAAAGAATATTACGGTAGATGATGTATTTAAAAATATTGATGTTATTTCTGAATAAGAAGAAAAAACTATGGCCAAAATTTCAGCATGTATTATTTCCTATAATGAAGAGAACAAAATTGAAGACTGCCTGAAAAGTCTGGAGGGTGTTGTTGATGAAATTATTGTTATTGATTCACTTAGCACAGATAAAACAAAAGAAATAGCCAAAAAATATACCGACAAAATCTATGAACAGAAATTTCTTGGACATGTCGAACAGAAAAATCTTGCTGTTGAAAAAGCAAGTAATGACTGGATCTTAAGTTTAGACTGTGATGAACGTTTAACAGATGAACTTAAAGAATCAATATTGA
>CAZSCK010000039.1:0-24637 GCA_964605385.1 uncultured Thioalkalispiraceae bacterium | reverse complement strand
GGAAGTTATCGGTCTTGGTGCATGGTTAGGTACTATTATGTTATTCAATGTTTGGGTTCTTATCTGGCCAAACCAGAAGAAAATTCTTGGACTTGATGGTAAAGAACATAGTGCAGACGAAATTGCTAAAGCAAAATTCGTTGCATTGATGGCATCACGTACGAACACTGTACTGTCAATTCCAATGTTACTAACAATGATTGGCTATGGGCATGGCTTAACTTTCTAATATTTTAGAAAGCATAAATCCTAAAAAACCAGTCTTTTTAGACTGGTTTTTTTATGCCTGTATTTATTTTGATTTTCTCGTTAGAAATTATTATTAAAATATACCCGCAAATTTCTTAACGAGTGTAAATAAAATCAAGGAAGAACAACAAACACCGAGTTAGTTATTTGCTGTGATTGACTTGTCTCTTTTGTAGATACACCTTCAATACCAAATGCTAATACTTGTAACCAACTTACATTTCGATACTGCTCTTGTATTGGTTTACTTTGATTATTCATCATAAAATCCTGTTTAATAATGTGAGGTGTCAATTCGACACCCCACTATTTTTACCTGCTGTTTTTAATTACACACCTCTTATTCCATATCAGAGAGTGAAATACCCAAAGCATCTGCCACACCTTTACCATAAGCAGGATCTGCCTTCATACAATTACTAATATGACGTTTTTGTACTTCAACATCTGCACCACCAACAGAGCGTGCTGTATTTTCAAACAACACCTGTTGCTGTGCCGGTGTCATAATACGGAACAGATCACCTGGCTGGGTGTAGTAATCATCATCGTCTTCACGATAGTCCCAGTTATCGGCCGGGCCATACAACTCCAATGACGGCTCCCGCTGTTGCCGCTGATCCTGCCACAAACCAAGACTATTTGGCTCATAACCTTTGGTACTGCCAAAGTTCCCATCAACACGCATAGCACCATCACGATGGAAACTATTAACCGGACAACGTGCTGCATTTACCGGAATTTGTGCATGGTTTACACCAAGACGATATCGATGTGCATCACCGTAAGAAAATAAACGCCCCTGTAACATCTTATCGGGAGAGAAACCAATACCCGGAACAATGTTAGCAGGACTAAAAGCTGACTGCTCAACTTCAGCATGGTAGTTATCTGGATTACGATTTAATTCCAACACACCCACATCGATCAATGGATAGTCTTTATGCGGCCATACCTTGGTTAAATCGAAAGGATGGAAGCGGTAATTCTGCGCATCAGCTTCTGGCATAATTTGCACTTTGAAATCCCAACGAGGATGGTCGCCATTTTCAATCGCCTCATAAAGATCCTTCTGATGACTCTCACGGTCTTTACCAACCAATTCTTCTGCTTCCTGATCAGTCAGGTTTTCAATCGGCTGCTGGCTCTTGAAATGAAACTTAACCCAGTAACGTTCATTATCAGCATTAATAAAACTGAAAGTATGACTTCCGAAACCATGCATGTTGCGATAGCTGCGCGGGTTACCACGATCACTCATTAAAATTGTAATCTGATGTAAGGCTTCCGGTAACAACGTCCAGTAATCCCAGTTGTTCTGTGCACTACGCATATTGGTACGTGGATCGCGTTTAACGGCATGATTAAGATCAGGGAATTTCAAGGGATCACGTAAGAAAAAGACTGGAGTATTGTTACCAACCATATCCCAGTTGCCTTCTTCTGTATAAAACTTAACTGCAAAACCACGAATATCACGCTCAGCATCGGCTGCACCACGCTCACCAGCAACAGTTGAAAAACGCAAAAAGATATCTGTTTTTTTACCAACTTCAGAAAACAACTTAGCCTTGGTATATTTGCTAATATCATGTGTCACGGTAAACGTACCATAGGACGCAGAACCTTTAGCGTGCATACGTCTTTCAGGGATCACTTCACGATCAAAATGTGCCAGTTTTTCCAGAAACCAAATATCTCGTAATAGCATCGGACCGCGCGGTCCTGCAGTCTGTACATTCTGATTGTCTGCTACCGGACAACCATTGGTCATTGTTAGCTTTTTATTATCACTCATTTTGTACTCCTTACTTGTTGATTAATTTTTTTACCTACTCATGTGAGCGGGTATATCTTTAGTTTCGGTAAAAAAACTTATTTGTGAAATCGTTTATTTATATATATTTAATTGGTAATTCCTATCATTAATCAGGTCTAATATATATACTTTAGACTCTATTGGTAAGAAATAAAGCTAAACAGACCTTTAAGCCGACCTAGCTTATTCGGTATAAAAAATAGAAGCTTAAAAATATTTAACTCGACTTTTTAAATCACTTATATCTGACATCATATCCTTGAGTACTCTGCCTTCTTTTTCTGCTCCGATAATAATACCGTTACCTGAAACAGGAATTAACTTATCAAGTTGAAAGCGTCCTTTGCTACCACGTAAAAAACATTCGTCATCAAAAAAAAGACGGTCTCCCCCGGCACTAATTTCGTCTGAATTGATGCTATCAAATCCTATTAAACGAACAATATCATCATGATTAGCAACCTCGATTACTTCAATAGATTGCTCCTCTGCCTTAATATGTAATGCTTTCATTTTTACTTCCTCTAAAAATAACTGATAAATTATTGAATGTAGCAATGATTTTATCGCGCACTAATTTATATTAAAAATCGTTTATTTATATTAAAATAATAGGTATAGCCTATGTGAAAAAAGGTGGAAAATATGAATTTGCGAGATCTAAAATATATTATCGAAGTTGCAGAAACTCATCATTTTGGCAAAGCGGCAGAACGTTGTTTTGTAAGTCAGCCCACTCTCAGTGGTCAAATTAAAAAACTAGAAGAAGAGTTAGGCGTTATTATATTTGAACGAACAAACCGCTCGGTAGAAATCACCCCCGTTGGGCAAACGATTTTAGAGCATGCTCGTCTTATGATGGAACAAGCTGATGTTATTCAGCAAGTAGCTCAAGCACATCAAGACCCACTTGCAGGCCCATTACGAATTGGAGCTATTCCAAGTTTAAGTCCTTTTTTAATGCCTCTCATTCTCATGCCATTAAAAAAACAATACCCGCAAATGAAGTTAGTATTATTCGAAGAAATGACCGATATTTTACTAAAGCGGTTACACGATCATGAAATTGATGCTGCGCTACTGGCAACAGATGTTGATGAAAATGATTTTAATGTCATCCCTTTATTTAACGAACCCTTTTGGCTTGCCTATCCAAGCAAACATCCGTTTTATCATAAAGAGAAAATTACGCGAAACGATTTAGATAATGTGGAATTATTATTATTATCTGAAGGCCACTGCCTGGCAAAACAGGCAATGGATTTTTGCCATATAAATAAACGTGAAGAACAAGGTGAACTGGCAGATTTACGTGCATCAAGCCTGGAAACACTATTGCAACTCGTTGCTGCCGGATTTGGAACAACTATCGTTCCAGCATTAGCGATGCGAGGCTCATGGGCAAGCGGCAGTGGTATTGTAGCGCGCAAGCTGGAATTTAAAGATGCCTATCGCCGTATTTCTCTAGTCTTTAGAAAATCCTACCCACGGCAACAAGCCCTTGATGCGTTTGCAAATATTATTACTGAAAACTTACCAAACACGGTACAACTTCTTAGCAAAACTAAAACAGGTAAAAAAAAGACTAAGAAGCGTTAAATATCAAGCCAGCTTAAATCAAGCTTGCCTGCTTTGATAGGAGGACACCAATAATAAGCCCCCGTTATTGGCCGCGTAAAAGAATACAACGCATCGACAATACCATCATCCTTTCCAAGCATTTTATTCTGTATTGCTTCAAAAGCGGCAAATGAATGTCCAAAGGCAACAAACATTAATCCACCTTCCATACTTTCCGCCCATGGCATTGAACGCCGCAGCATAAAAGCTTCTGGCTCAAAATTTTCCTGTGCACTGCGTTTTACATGTGCTGACTCGGGTGCTGAGTCAAATTCTTCGTTATCACTAATATAACGTCCAATAGCATCATCCTGTTCAGCTGTTGTCATTGCATCGAATGCTTCAAAATCATGTAGCCACTGTTGTACCGCAACAAAACTGCCACCATCAAGCCCCTCCCCTTGATCCTGAACAATCGCAGCTTGAATAGCTTCATCCCCTTCCGGGTTTTCCGTGCCATCTGCGTAACCACTTAAATCTCGATTTTGATCGTATTGAAAAGTATCAACGACATCATTTAAAACAAATGCGGGAGCAAGCAACGTTTCAATTTGACGGGAACGATGAAAAAGCTCACCTCGATCATTGCCTCTCAGCCAGCACCATAAAGCGGTGGGGGTAGAAGGAACTTCTACACCGGCTCCTGCTTGAGCATCAAAAGTCATTAATCCAACCACTTCTTTTCCTAAAATATTAACCAATGACTGACCAAGACCAATGACGGTATTATTTGTATCGATATTTTCGGCTAAGATTTTCAACGCGGTGTTAACATCGGTGTTTGAATCGATGCTAAATGTCAGATAACGCGCGAGCCTGGTTTCTTCAGCAAGTATGCCTTTTTGAATTAATTGCACTAATATTCTCCCTTGACGGTTATGTAGTCTAAAGACTAGCTATAAATCCCACTTTAGTAAAATAACAATATCTTCAAACTCACTATATTAAGGTATCAGGTTTTTACTTCATGAGTAAATTTACCTAACCACAAGCATTAATCGTTAAAACCTATCAAAACAATAAAATCAAACGATTTTACCGTTTAACGAAATATCCCGATAATCTCTCCCGTACCAAGAAACAACAAAACACATTTATTGTTGTTCACCAATTTTAGATTTTAATAAATAGAGGAAAATAAAATGGAAAATCGTGAAGGTCAAAACGTACCAAAAGTAACATTTCGCACTCGTGATAATCATGAATGGGTTGATGTAAAAACAGACGACGTATTTAAAGGTAAAACAGTGATCGTATTTTCATTGCCTGGTGCTTTTACGCCAACGTGTTCTTCAACACATGTGCCACGTTATAACCAGTTAACACCCACTTTTAAAGAAAATGGTGTTGATGAAGTCATTTGTATGTCGGTTAACGATGCATTTGTTATGAACGAATGGAAAAAAGACCAAAATGCGAACAACGTGACTTTTATGCCTGATGGTAACGGTGACTTCAGTGATGGCATGGGCATGTTAGTGGGTAAAGAAGACTTAGGTTTTGGTAAGCGTTCATGGCGTTATTCCATGCTGGTTAAAGACGGCGTGGTTGAAAAAATGTTTGTTGAACCAAACAAGCCGGGCGACCCGTTTGAAGTATCTGATGCCGATACTATGTTGAACTACATTGCACCTGATGCAGTTAAACCAAGTGATATCACTGTTTTCACTCGTGAAAGTTGTGAATATTGTGTTCGTGCTAAAGGTATCTTGAATGATGCAGGTATTCAGTTTGAAGAATTAGTGCTTAACCGTGACTACACCGAAGCAAGTCTTCGTGCCGTATCCGGTAAATCAACTGTTCCACAAATTTTCATTAATGGTGATTACATTGGTGGTTCAGAAGATTTAGAAAAGTTCATGGCAGAAAGTAAAGCTGCATAACTTTCCCTAAGTACGATAGCGTGCACCCCCCTTCCCTTACGGGAATCCTTGGTGGCTCATAATTGAGCCACCCTTTTTTAAAGTTATAAGGACAAGATTATGAATAAGCAGCATTATGATTTAATTGTTATTGGTGGTGGCAGTGGCGGCCTGGCCGTTGCAGAAAAAGCTGCTCAGTTTGGGCAAAAAGTGGCGGTCATTGAAGGTTATCGTATGGGCGGAACCTGTGTAAATAATGGCTGTGTGCCTAAAAAAATAATGTGGTATGCCGCTAACCTTGCTCATGCCGTTGATGATGCTAATGACTTTGGCATTCCAACAACGCGCGGCAAAACGGATTGGGAAAAACTCACTTCAGCACGCGAAAATTATATTCACAATATTAATCAGTATTGGAATGGCTACGTCAAAGAAAAAGGGATTGAGCATATTGAAGGTTATGCGCGTTTTATCGATAAAAACACCATTGAAGTTAATAAGCAACAATACCAATCTAGCCATATTGTTATTGCAACAGGCGGTAAACCGATTGTTCCTCCAGTCCCAGGCGCAGAGTTAGGTATTACATCAGATGGTTTTTTTCAGTTAACTGAACAACCTAAACGTGTTGCTGTGATTGGTGGTGGCTATATCGGTGTTGAACTAAGTGGTGTATTACGTGCTTTAGGTTCAGATGTTTCGATTATTGCTTTGGAAGATCGTGTCATGGAACGTTTTGATCCCATGATCAGTGAAATACTCACTAATGAAATGAAACAACAAGGTATTCGACTTCATACCGGTTTTCAGGTCAATGCACTTTCAAAAAGTGCTGAAGGTATTATGATCACCAGCAAAGATGAACAAATATTAGCAGGCTATGACACCGTTATTTGGGCTGTAGGACGTTCTCCTAATACACGATATCTTAATTTAGAAAGTGCGGGGGTTAATACTGAAAGAAATGGCATGATACCGGTTGATGAATATGAAAATACAAATGTTAATGGTATTTATGCTGTCGGAGATATTACCGGCAAAATGGCATTAACACCGGTTGCAATTACTGCAGGACGAAAACTTGCTGAACGCCTGTTTAATGGAAAAGCTGACAGTAAAGTAGATTATGAAAATATTCCTAGTGTGGTGTTTTCACATCCACCGATTGCAACTGTCGGGATCAGTGAAGCCGAAGCACGTCAACAATATGGTACTGAAGTAACAATTTATAAAAGTGACTTCACCCCCATGCGCCATGCTCTATCAAATCATGGCGTCACTACAGCAATGAAACTGGTTTGTATCGGCAGCAATGAAAAAGTGGTCGGTATTCACTTAATTGGTGATAACGTTGATGAAATGTTACAGGGTTTTGCCGTTGCCGTGAAAATGGGCGCAACCAAGGCCGATTTTGATAACACCATAGCGATTCATCCCAGTAGTGCCGAAGAGCTGGTGACTATGAGAGTAGCGGATGTAAGCCATGAGACACACCACAATATCGATAATGGGCTTGAATTTCAGGAAGCCAGTTAAGTTAAATAAAGGGGGAGTAATTTACTTCCCCTTATATTTTTAGTCCCTCATCACTTGAATAATACCCGTCCGAATAGCGTAATTGAGAATAATTCCAACCAGTTAACCTTGATTAATAGCTTATCGAGTCCCCTTCAACCACATCATTCCCAATTTTTCTTTTAAAATTGAATGAAAAGGCATCAAATATTTGCCGAAACGCCCATCTAGGGCTAAAATTAACCTTTCTTACTGGCAGCTCGTCTTAAATAACGGGCTGCCTTTTTATTTTTAACGACTGGACTCGTAATAAAATGACCGACACATTAATGCACAACTATGCACCACTCCCTGTTAGCTTTGAAAAAGGTGAAGGTGCGGTACTGTGGGATACAGAAGGAAAAGAATATCTTGATGCTTTAGGCGGTATTGCCGTTTGTGGTCTTGGTCATGCTCACCCCGCTGTAACAAAAGCAATTTGCGAACAAGCCGGCAGTTTGGTTCATACATCAAATTTATACAGTATTGCTAACCAAAAATTATTAGCTGATAAGCTAACCTCTTTAGCAAAAATGGATAATGTGTTTTTTAGCAACTCAGGTGCGGAAGCAAATGAGGCAGCTATTAAACTGGCTCGTCTTTTTGGCCACAGTAAAAATATTGATCAACCCGCTATTATTGTTATGGAAGGCAGTTTTCATGGCCGGACAATGGCAACCTTAACCGCAACAGGCAATAGAAAAGTACACGCAGGTTTTGAACCACTTGTTCAAGGTTTCATTCGCGCGCCTTATAATGATATTGAAGCAATTAAAAACATTGCGAGTAACAATTCAAATATTGTTGCTGTTCTTGTTGAACCCATTACTGGTGAAGGTGGAATTAAAATTCCTGCGGATGATTACTTAAATCAAATTCGAGACATTTGTGATGAAAATAACTGGTTAATGATGTTAGATGAAATTCAAACCGGTATTTGTCGGACAGGTAAATGGTTTGCCCACCAACATAATAGTATTATTCCTGACGTGATGACCCTGGCTAAAGCCTTAGGCAATGGTGTACCCATTGGTGCATGCCTAGCTAAAGGTGAAGCGGCAACATTATTTCAACCCGGTCATCATGGCTCAACTTATGGTGGTAACCCGCTTGTTACTTCTGCTGCTTTAGCGGTAATTAATTCGTGCGAAAAGGAGTGTCTTGCGGAACGAGCAACAGTACTCGGCGATAAAATCATCTCAGGCTTTAAAGAGAGCCTAAAAGATCTTGATGGCGTTGTTGAAATCCGTGGCAAAGGATTAATGATCGGTATTCAGCTTGATCGGCCTTGTGCAGAACTGGTTAAAGCCGGACTTGATGCCGGTATTTTAATTAATGTCGCTGCGGGTGACGTTGTGCGTTTATTACCACCCCTTATTATTTCTGATGAACAAGCAGATAAAATTGTAACTATGGTTAGCGAACTTATTCGTAAGTTTGTCGCATAAACTATAAATTTTTAAGAAGACTATTATGACTCAACATTTTCTAACATTAATGGATTTAGATAAGGCAACCTTAAATAAGCTTATCTCTCGTGCTATCGAACTTAAAGCGATACAAAAGTCTGGCGAAATTTATGAGCCACTCAAAAACAAAGTATTGGGAATGATATTTGACAAAGCCTCAACCCGTACCCGTGTTTCATTTGAAACAGGTATGGCACATTTTGGTGGCCATGCTATTTTCCTTTCTCCACGTGACACTCAGTTTGGTCGTGGTGAGCCAGTTGAAGATAGTGCTCGTGTTTTATCCCGAATGGTTGATTGCATTATGGTAAGAACATTTGATCATGAAATGTTAAAAACCTTTGCTGAATATTCTGATGTTCCCGTTATTAATGCCTTAACCGATATGTATCACCCTTGTCAGTTGCTTGCTGACATGCAAACGTATTTTGAGCATCGCGGTGACATCACAGGGAAAACAGTAACCTATATTGGTGATGGTAATAACATGTGCCATTCTTATATGAATGCTGCACGTCAATATGGCTTTACCTTAAATATTGCAGCACCTGAAGGTTATGATCCCGATGCCGCGCTACTTGAAGAAACAAAAGATTGCGTAAATGTTTTCCGAAATCCTCTTGAAGCAGTATCTGGTGCCGACATGATCACTACCGATGTTTGGGCCAGTATGGGGCAGGAAGAAGAACAAGCAATTCGTGAAAAAGCCTTTGCAGACTTCCAGGTAAATGACAATGTAATGGGGCTTGCTAATAAAGATGCTATCTTTATGCATTGCTTACCCGCACATCGTGAAGAAGAAGTCAGTACTTCTGTTATTGATGGTCCACAAAGTGTTGTTTGGGATCAAGCTGAAAATCGTCTGCATGCTCAAAAAGCATTGCTCGAATTATTAATGACAAAAAAATAACCTGGGCTATACTAAACACACTACTGTCATTGCGAGTGTAACAAAGCAATCTTACAAAAAGAGCTTTTCACTAAAGATTGCCACAGTCATTTTATTCCTTCGATGCCAGAACGTGTATAACACGTTAGGGTAATACTGACGAAACGCGTAGCGGTTCATTAATGTGCAATGACAGCTATTTTCCATCACCTTTTACCCTGAAATGGTATTTGAAATCATGCTGAAACGTTTCCTTCTACCTTTAATTATCTTTTTACTTTCCTTATCAAACACACAAGCCACTGAACTTGAAGATGGATTTCAAGCCTTCAAAGCAGGCAACTATGAACAAGCTTTGCGTTTATGGTTACCTCTTGCAGAAAAAGATAATGCCGATGCACAATATAATTTAGGTATTTTGTACCAAAAAGGTTTAGGTGTTGAAAAAAATATTAAAGCCGCTTTTGTTTGGTATAAACGTGCCTCGGCAAATGGCCACACCGATGCAATGTATAACCTTGGTATCATGTATAACAAAGGTCGGGTTATTTATCGCAGTCCAAAAGATGCGACTAAGTGGTGGAAGAAAGCTGCCGAACTTGGTAATGCTGAAGCACAATTTAATATTGGCGTTGAATATTTTTACGGACGTAGTTTGGGCAAAGATGTTCCCCAAGCACTTGTCTGGTGGGAAAAATCAGCCGGCCAAGGAAATCAATCTGCACGAGCGGCTTTATACCAGGCATATAGCCAAGGCTTATACGGTATAGAAAAAAATCAAAAAGAAGCTAACCGCTGGAAATAAAAAAAGCCTCGTAAAACGAGGCCTAAAATTAGTCCATTATATTTCCATGACATCCTGTCAGTTTTTATTTTACCTGAATTTTTTCCTAACCAAGAAAGTTCAAAATGAGGCAACAATCCTTGTTACCCTTGTCTTCCATGTATTCAGCACAACTAACCGTTAAAATTTCAAAATATAACCCACTGAAATTGAACTATTATCTTTAGTTACTACTGTATTTTCTTCTTTGATTGAATTGTACATTGCGTACACTGTGCCTTTTTTACCTAACTTATGATCAAAGCCAACTGATAAATGTGTACCTTCTAAAGCAGTAGCAGCACTATCTTCAACAGTAATGTACTGAACTTTGAATTTATTGTTTTTACCCACTTTCATATTGAAGCTTAGGCCTAACCAATCTTCTTTAGCTGCAGCAGTATCTGGGGCTTCAACACCTGTCTGATATAAAACACCAAACTGCATGCCACTCATTTTATATGTCGCAACTAAACGTGTTAAAGAGTCTTCAGCAGCACCACCTGTGCTGTCATAAGAATCTTGTGCTAATGCAACATACAAAGGACCATCTTTGTAAGATACAGCAACAGAAATAGTATCTGCCGGACCATCTCCTGCTGTTACACCATCACCTTCACCAGGAATAATTTGAGCATTAAAACCGATGTTTCCTGACTTTACTAAGTAAGTGATCGAATTTTTATTACGGTTTTCACCATCTTCATCTCCAGCATATTTTAAATCGCCATCAGTATCACCAAATTGATCAAACTTTCCCTGGGCCATTTTCAAAGGAGAGTCATGACGACCAATACGCACTTCACCGAAGTTACCTTTTAAACCAACATAAGTATTACGAGTTGCAAAATCAGTTGTACCATCTTCCACTGCAACTTCTGTTTCCATTTTATAAGTACCGATTAAACCTTCATCCAGCTTTATTTGGCCTTTGAAACCTAAACGTGAAGCGTAACTGCTCAAACGCCAGTTATCATTCGCTGGATCTAATTCATCATAACTTCCAAAGTTCAAATGTAATTTACCGTAAACTTCAAGTTTTTTATCAGCAACCTCAACTGCGTGAGCAGAAACCATTGGTAAAGCTAAACCCGCAGCAACAGCAACGGCAATTAATTTTTTACTCATGAGTATTCCCTATATTTAATTATATAAATAAGACATTAAATGTTTGTCTTTTAACAGGGAGTATCTTGAACAAGAAATGTGACGGAAAGATAACGATTGTATGACAATAATATGAAACCAGCTAAAAATGAGTTTATTTCTCATTTTGATATGAAAATTGTAATATTCCTTAATCTCAAGGGGGCAGAAATTCTCCATACGTTAAAATATCCAAAATATTGAAGTTTCTCCTCTTTTCCCAAACATTTATAAGTATGAAATAGATGAAAAAGTGAAGCCCACACTTGAGCATTCTGAAAAAGAGTGTATAAATGTCTTATTAAATCTAATAATAAATAATAGGTACTGTAGCGGTGAAATTAGCAAAAAAACACTTTCTTATCCTTCCTTACATTTTGATGTTCCTTTTGTCCTTTTCTGCACAAGCTAAGACTCAATATGTCAGCGACCATCTTGTAATCACAGTACGTACCGGTCAGGGCGCGCAGTTTCAAATTATTAAAACTCTTGAAAGTGGTGAGCATGTAGAAGTGCTTGAAGTTACCGATACTGGCTATACACAAATTGAAACCAGTGATGGCACTGAAGGTTGGGTACGCACCCAATATCTTGCAGACGAACCAGTTGCAAAAGAAAAATTAGTACGAGCAGAAGCCAGACTTTTAAAAGCTAGAACTACTTTGAAAAAAATCAAAGAGGATTTTGCCGCATTAAGTAAAGAACACAAAATTTTATCTAAAAATCAATCAAGTCTGAGCTCAGACAAAAAACAACTTGATGCCGAGCTTGCACGCTTGAATAAAGTTGCCAAAAAACCGATTATTCTTGATAGACAAAATCGCCAGCTGCAAGAAAAAAATGTCACTCTGGAAAAAGATCTGCAGCGCCTTAACCAGGAAAACCATTCGTTAAAAGATCGCTCTCAACGTGAATGGTTTATTGCCGGTGCATTAGTCTTATTTGGCGGTATGATTCTTGGCTTAATTATTCCTAAATTACGTGGCCGTAAGCGTAGTAGCTGGTAAAGTTTACTCAATATAAAAACTACCCGTCTTTGCGGTGAGCCTTTAGCTGCGAGTAAAACGCGGCAGTCTGCGAAGCAATCTCCAGAAAAAAGATACTTATATGAGTTTACTACGGGCGTCCTCGGCAACTGCATCCTGCGGTGCTCTCGATAACTGCTCGGTCTTCGTTCCCTACGCGACTCTACCGATTCCATCCATGGAATCGTCCTGCGTTATTCTACTTACGGGTGTCCTGCCCTAATGCGTCCATGCAGTCGTCGCAATGACAAGTTTATCGTAATATGTTTCTATTCGGATACATACCACTCACTCACTCTAAATATCCCCTTAAAACTTGCTTGCACATGCTTTTGCATGGGATCATACTGTTATCCACTAATAATTGAGTCATGCAGCAAAGTATCATGAGCAAAGAAAAAAACAGCAAAAACATTGAGTTTGTAAACTCCTTCCGTAATTCTGCAGGTTATATCAATGCCTTTCGTGGACGTACCTTTGTGATTGCTTTTGGTGGAGAAATGCTTACTGATGAACAGTTTGCTCCGCTAGTTCATGACATTGCTCTATTAAATAGCTTAGGCATTAAACTTGTCCTGGTACACGGTGCTCGTCCGCAAATTGAATCACGTTTAAAAGAACGTAAACTAAAAAGTGAATACAGTAACAACTTGCGCATTACTGATGACAATGCACTTGTCTGCGTAAAAGAGGCATGTAGTAGTGTAAGAGCAGATATTGAAGCTTTATTATCTATCGGCATAACCAATAGTCCCGTTGCTTGCGCACGAATAAGCGTAATTTCCGGAAACTTTGTCACCGCACAACCTTATGGAGTGCGTGATGGAGTTGATTATATGCATACAGGCGAAGTTAGAAAGATTGATCATAAAGCAATTAATCAAGCGCTGGAAAATAATTCAATCGTGCTACTTTCACCCATTGGCTATTCATCAACAGGTGAAATTTTCAACCTCAGTGCAGAAGATGTTGCCACCACAGCAGCTATCGAATTAAATGCCGATAAACTTATTTATCTTGTTGACGCTAAAGGTGTTACGAATAAAAGAAAATCGTTAATTCGTGAATTAACACTTAATGATGCCAGGAATTTATTAGCTGAACATAAAAAATTAGAAGCACCTGTTCAACGCTGTTTAAGCAGTGCAATCAAAGCATGTCAAAATGATATAGAACGTACTCATATTCTTAATCGACATATTGAAGGCGCTTTATTACTCGAGCTTTTTACTCGTGATGGTTGCGGTACTTTGATTACATCTGAAAGTTTTGAAGATGTACGTCCTGCCACTATTGAAGATCTTGCGGGTTTAATTGAACTAATTACTCCTCTGGAAGATGAAGATATTTTAGTAAGACGTTCACGTGAAAAACTTGAAATGGAAATTGAACATTTTACGGTAGTTGAACGCGATGGCATGATTATCGCCTGTGCTGCGCTTTATCCTTATTTAAAAGACAAAGTGGCTGAGCTTGCCTGCCTCGCAGTTCATCCTGATTACCAGGAAAATAACCGCGGTGATCAATTACTGAAATATATTGAACGGCAAAGCAAGCAACTCGGCATTAAACAACTTTTTGTTTTAACTACACGCACCGCACACTGGTTTCGTGAACGAGGCTATAGTGCAAGTGATATTAAAAAGTTACCGGTAAAACGTAAATCACTTTACAACTACCAGCGTCAGTCAAAAATGTTTGCAAAAACTATTTAAGTTCACCTGATTTATCTTATGCAAAAAAAATCAAAAGAACATAAATATAATAATAAAAGTATTCGTCCATTTCTAAAATGGGCTGGAAACAAGTTTCGCATTATGGATAAAATCCATGAAATGTTACCTCCAGATGGAAAACGTCTTATTGAACCTTTTGCTGGCTCTGCGGCTGTATTTCTTAATACTAATTATGAACATTACTTAATTAGTGATAGCAATCCAGATTTAATAAATTTATATAATATACTAAAAAAAGAAGGTAATGATTTTATAAAATATTGTAAACGTTACTTTACAGAAAAAAATAATGCTTCAGAAAAATATTATAGTTACAGAGAGCAATTTAATAAAACTACGGAAATACGAAGACGTAGCGCGCTATTTATTTATTTAAATCGACATGGATACAATGGCTTATGTCGTTATAACAGCAAAGGTGGATTCAACGTCCCTTTTGGACGCTATAAAAAACCTTATTTCCCAGAAAAAGAAATGCTAGAATTTCATCATAAAGCCAAACATGCAACATTTAAAATATCCAACTTTGATAAAATTATGACCAAATCAAAACAAGGCGATGTCATTTATTGCGATCCACCTTATGTCCCATTGTCATCATCTGCAAATTTCACTACATACAGTAGTGGTGGATTTATTATGGATCAGCAGCAACAATTATCTACTCTGGCTGAAAAATTAGCTAAAAGAGGTATTCCAGTTTTAATCTCAAACCATAAAACAAAAGATACCGACAAATTCTATAAAAACGCACAACGCAAATATTTCAAAGTACGAAGATTTATTAGTTGCAATGGTAATAAGCGGATACATGCAGGTGAAGTCTTAGCATTATTTAGCAATAAAAAATAAGCCCATCAACAAGCCAGTTTAAATTAATCATGCCTTGCCATATTTAAACTTTATTAGCATACCCCTCATACTCATCTCGACTTATACCTTTAACATTAAGATTTGGTGTAATATTTTTAGTTTCTGGTTTTCCTCTTGTTTCAGGAGGAAAATGCCAAATATTAAAATCTTCATTAGGATATGTATCATAAGCTAGGGTATCCCAACCTACAGCTTTTGCCATCAATTCTATTGCTAATTTTTTAGCTACATTCATTTTAGCATTAGGCTTAAAGTATAAATAATATGCCGTATTAATAGCTCCTGTTATGATATCGGCAGCCTGTAATCCCCACTGCAATTTAGAATTTTCCATAGTTACATGTTCAATTCTGGACGTTGTTGGCAACTTTGCTAGCATGTGATTAGTAATGATCTGCATCAATTCATCTTGTTTTGGATAAACTGTGCATCGTTGATCTATATAAACTTTATAATTAGCATTAAATCCTTTACTACTTTGCCGAAGGAGAAAATTGTAAGTTGTATAAAAAGCTTCCTCTTCGTTTACAAACCACTTTCGATATGGCGATTTTTCTACAGCTATTGCATGAAAGGTACAAGGGCTATCTAAAATAAATTTTAATGTTTCCAGACACAAATTAACTTTCCCAGAACTATTTCGAATTTTTTCCCATTTTAATTCTCCATGAATACCACTATTACGTGCAATTTTTTCAATATTCATATTGAATTTATCAAAAAAATCACTAGGAATATTTAAAACACCTATTGTGTAGCATGGTATACCAGCAGAAGTTCCACTTTCATCTGCAAATGCAATGACTTCCATAATATTCCCTTAATATTTAATTACCCGCTCTTACCAAACCACCCATCCCTGCTTCTTCAAAGGTTTCATTTAAATACTTACGTATACCAGCAGCATCTTCAAGCATTAATACTTCACTTAGAATTTGTCTCGCTCTTTCTCTTGTTGTATTGCGGATTACCCATTTAACCCTGGGTAAACTTGATACGCTCATACTTAAACTATCAATACCCATTGCAAGTAATAACAAAGCGGCAACTGGATCACCGGCCATTTCACCACAAACACTAATAGGCGTGTTATGTACCCGAGCACTTTCGACTACTTGTAATATTGCACGTATAACAGCGGGATGTAATGAATCATAAAGCGAAGCAACTCGTGCATTATTTCGATCAACTGCGAGTAAATATTGGGTCAAATCATTTGTGCCAATCGAGAGAAAATCAACACGTCGGGCAAGATTACCTGCCTGGTAGACTGCCGAAGGTACTTCAATCATCACACCAACTTCTGGCATAATTACTTTTTCACCTTCTTCCAGTAGTTCACCATACGCCTGATGAATTAATCCTTGCGCTTCATTGAGTTCATTAATATTACTGATCATCGGTAATAATATTTTTAAATTATTTAAACCTAAACTTGCACGTATCATGGCACGCACCTGAACAAGAAAAATTTCAGGATGATCTAAAGTAACACGAATTCCGCGCCAGCCTAAAAAAGGATTATCTTCTTCAATAGGAAAGTAAGGTAAGGTTTTATCTCCACCAATATCCAGAGTTCGTAAAGTAACAGGCCGAGGATGAAAGCTTTCTAATACCTGACGATAAATACTGCGTTGCTCTTCTTCACTGGGGAATGTTTGCCTCTCCATAAAGGGAAACTCAGTACGATAAAGTCCAATACCTTCTGCACCACTTTGCAGGCTGGGTGTAATATCTGATAATAAACCGGAGTTTACCAACAAAGAAATTGCAATACCGTCCTCAGTTTGAGCAGGCAGATCTCTTAATTCCATTAATTCATCTGATAAAGCTGCTTCTTCATCTATCAGTTGCTGGAATTCACTAATAACTTCTTCAGATGGTGATATGAAAACTCGACCGCTATACCCATCTGCAATAATGGTTCGCCCATCAATTCTAGCAACAGGTAAATTGGTTGCACCCATTACCGTTGAAATACTCATCGCTCTAGCAAGAATAGCGACATGGGAAGTACGTGAGCCACGAACAGAAACCACACCAATTAATTTTTCACGCGGAACTTCTGCCAACATAGAAGCAGAAATATCTTCACCGACAAGAACAGTATTTTCGGGAAATTCTATTTTTTCCAGTGATTCATCTTGCAAATACTTTAATATACGATGCCCAAGATCACGTACGTCATCAGCACGTTCTCGCAAATAACTATCTTCCATTTCATGAAATACTTTTTCATGCTCTTGAATCGTTTGTCTTAATGCACCAGGCGCCCAGTTTCCTTCGCGGATTCGATCTCGTGTTGTCCCGGATATTGCCTGACTATTTAACATTAATAAATAAACATCAAATAACGCACGATCTTCTTCGGGCAAAACATCTTTTAGGCGTTCAGATAATTCCGTAATATCTTTTACAACCGATTCTACGGCCGTATCAAACAGTTCAATTTCTTTTTCAACGTTTGAATGATGCTTGTCAGGAATAGCATCAATATCAGCAGGAGGATATATTACAACAGCTGTACCCATTGCCACACCGGGTGCGCCAGGTAAGCCGTGGATAGGTTTTGTTTTATTGTCTGTTTTAATAGCGTCTTGTTTTAGGCCACTAATGCCACCACTTGCTTCGGCATGAACAATCGCGGCTGCGAGTTGAGCGGCAACAGTGATTAAAAACGTTTCATTATCTTCACTGAATTTTTGTACTTCACGGCTTTGAATAACCAGCACACCCAGCACTTTACGCTGATGAATAATTGGCACACCCAAAAAACCATGAAAAGCCTCTTCAATGACTTCAGGGAAATGTTGATAGCGGGGGTTTTTGATTGCATCGGCAATATTAATGGCTTCAGCACGTTTGCCAACTAAACTGACCAAACCCACTTTATCACTCATACGAACCTTACCGACCGCTTCCGGATTCAAGCCATCGGTTGCCATTAAGACGTATTCATTATCATGTTCATTGATTAAAAAAACAGAACAAACATCAACCTTCATGAAACTTTTAACACGCTTGACAATAATATTCAGCGCTTGCTCAAGGTTGCTGGCAAGATTTACTTCCTGAACAATGCGTCGCAATATATCAAGCATAAATATTTATCATCATAAAAAAATTGTTATTGAAGTCTTTGTAGGTTCAAATAATACCCTCTACTATAAAAAGACTTGAGGGGCACTACGATTCGAACCTACGAAAAAACTGATTGTTACTATATGCAATTAGTTAATTAATGGTAATAACTGTTTCAACGCTTCCGCATAAACATCCCGCTTAAACGAAATAACAGAACGTGGTGGCTCTAGATGGTCTACCCAACACCATTGGTCAAACTCAGGCTTGTCTGTTCTATCAAGACAAACATCAGATTCTTTTCCAGTAAAACGTAATAAAAACCAGCGTTGTTTCTGGCCAATACAACATGGTGTCTGGTGATGACGAATGAGATGATCCGGGATTTTGTAACGCAACCAGTCTTCGGTACAGCCAATCACTTCCACGGATTCTTTAGTCACCCCCACTTCTTCATGTAATTCACGAAAAACCGCTTGCTCTGCAGATTCAGATTCGCGAATTCCTCCTTGTGGGAATTGCCAGGCATCTTCTCCAATTCGTTTTGCCCAAAACAAACCTCCATCTGTATTCACTAAAATGATGCCAACGTTTGCTCTGTATCCTTCTGTATCAATCACTTAAAAAACTCTCTTCATTCATTGCTTTAGATTGTTTCATGTTCACCGCTTCTCAGCAAATCTATTCAAAAACGACTATTTATTTATAATTATCAATAAGTTAGATGTATTTTCAGCAACAAATATGCCTATACAGGTTCTTTTGCGTTAACATTAGCGTGAAACCATTAATAAAAGGCTACGAACCGTGACTCTCGCTATTTTTGACTTAGATAACACCCTGTTAAACGGGGACAGTGATTATTTGTGGGGGCAGTTTCTAGCTCAACAAGGACATGTTGATAGTGCTTTTTATGAGAAAGAAAACCAGCGTTTTTATGACGAATATGTTGCTGGCACCCTGGATATTTTAGAATTTCTCGAATTTAGTCTTGCACCACTTAGTCAAATTGAAATGTCTCAGCTTACACAACTGCACAAGCAATTTATGGATGAATGTATTCGCCCTGTCATAACAAAAAAAAGCCGTACATTAATTCAGGAACATATTAATAAGAAAGATACCCTGCTCATTATTACCGCAACAAATCTTTTTATAACCGCCCCCATTGCAAAAGAATTAGGCATAAGCAATATCATTGCGACCGAACCTGAAATAGTAAATAACCGCTACAGCGGTAAAGTTTCTGGTATGCCTTGTTTTAGAGAAGGAAAAGTTGAACGGCTTAAAGTCTGGCTAAAAGAAACCGGAGACAATCTTGCTGATAGCTGTTTTTATAGCGACTCACACAATGACCTGCCATTATTAGAAATGGTGACAAAAGCAATTGCGGTTGATCCTGATGATACCTTACGTTTTCACGCAGAAATGAAAGGGTGGGATATTATGAGTTTAAAAGATTAATTTTTAAAACAACTCAATATCGTCTTCAATCTTACCTGCAACAGCTGCACCCTCATGCAAGGATACCTCTTCCGCCGTTGTATAGTTGAGTTTTAATGTCGCTAATATTTCCTCCACATCTAACCTTGGAATATCACCGTTCATAACCATCTCCATTTTTTCATTAATCACTTTTGGCAATTCACTTAAACCTTCAGTGACATGTATTAAGATTTGGCTGGTTCGATCCTGAAATTGTAGCGACATAATAATTTCATTTACTTCCTGAACAATTTCTATACTTTCACGTTTTAAAATTTCTGATGACTCAGACATTCCTTTTGTCATCCATTCAAGACTTGCTAAAACCTCTGTTATAGTTGAAGAACCTTCTTCTTCAAGCAACAAATCTTTTTCCATTGCTTCGGTTGCCTGGGTCATTGTGTTTTGAACGGATGCCGTAAAATGATTTATGGTTTCCGTAATGCGTTTACCTGTTTCACCCGACTGAATAGATAAAGATCGCACCTCATCAGCCACTACCGCAAAACCGCGCCCTACTTCACCTGCTCGGGCAGCTTCAATGGCTGCATTTAAGGCCAACAGGTTTGTTTGTGATGCTATTTTTTCAACACCTTCAGCCATACTTTTTAATACTGCAGTATCATCGGCTAATAGTTTTAATTGTTCAAAAGATGTTTTTCTGTTTACTAACGCTTCTGCAAGATTAGTGATAACCCCTGACAATTGAGCACGACTATTAGTAAAGACATTATCTAATAATGTTGAATCAGAACCATCAATAGCGGGAACTTTTGCATTAGAAAGTGTTGCAGCTTCGAGTGCACTATTTAAACGCGACACTAATGAAGTAAAACGTAATGACATTTGCGTTATTGCTTTTTCAGTTTGAGTACGTGAATTTTCAATTTGACGGTTTGAAACTTCAATCACTTGAATAATAACATCTGATAAATCGCGCATCCATTCCTGATTTTCTGCATAAGCATCCTCCGCGGCTGTCTCAGTAATCTCAACAACAGCAGGTGCCATTTTTTTTTGTTGCAACTCAAGCTTTAAACCTAAAAGTACTGTAGTAACAATAATAATGGCCGCTTTAATCCATGCAGTTTCAAGCAAAAAAACGGTTAATCCGACTAAAATTAACCCTGCTATAATAGGCAAAACCAAAAACTGGCTTACTTTAAATGTTGATTTGTTTTCCATTATGCTCTTATTTTTAAGGTCAAAATTTAATATGTTTTTTCACATAAGCTCATTTAAAACATATTGCTTTACAGTCTTTTTATCGTCCACTAAAGGATAATCTTTAATCCAATAGCATAATTTACATATTGATATCTTAACCGCTTTAATTTTGAGTGTTTAGAATAAAATAATAAAGAGATGGGGGATACTGTTGAAGGAATACAATATTTTCTAAGAACAAAAAAGCCACGTTAAAGAATTAAGAGTACTTTATCGTGCCATTTTTCGCTTTGTTTCAGTTATGTTCAAATCTTCCAGCCAGCGTGTTAATGGTCGCCACTGTGCCTTATCGCTGTCTGTGCGTTTATCCCACATTTCATGAATACCTATGCCTCGTTCTGCCGCATGGACATAATTTTGAGTGTCACGTAAGGTAGTAATAAAAGGAAGTTTTAATGTTTTCAAAAAACGTTCGAGGGCTTTATAAGTAAGGGTATTTTTCCTGGCTCGATTTGCAACCACTGCCACATTAAGCCCTTTTTGACGCACTTTGCCGAACAGCAATAACTCTTCGATAAATCGGGTTACAGCATGAATATCAATTGAGGAAGGTAAAACAGGCACAATAATCGTATCAACATAGCCGATAAGATCCCTGAGCTCATTGCCAGTAACGCCTGCTGGAGCATCAAGAATCATGCGTTCGGTTTCAGGTGGAACACGCATCTGAAAAGAACGTGTGACACCGGTATTATTTTTACGGCTGGCAACATGCACACCATATATGGCAGGTTTGGATTGCGGACGTAAATTTAACCAGCGAATACTTGAGCCTTGTGGATCAAAATCTAATAAAGCAGTTTCCAGATTTTGTGTCGCAAAATAACTGGCGAGATTAGTCGCGATGGTGGTTTTACCACAACCTCCCTTTGAATTAAGTACCAGTATTTTTTGCATAACAACAACCTATCCATGGGGCTGAACAACAAATCATGAACAACCAAGCCTCATTTACAACTAACCCTTCTAGTCTAGTTAATATCGGCCGCACTGTTTCATTAACTGAGCATTTTATGCGTCGTATCTCACAGTTTAGACTAATTTCACTTAAAAGTTAATGTCTTAATTAAAATAAGCCTTGTAAGATACTGTATTTATTAACTTAATAATAAAAATCTGACTTAAGAAGGAAGTGAATACTAACTTTTTATTATTCAAATAATGAAACTTTAGCTAATTAAATTTTTAACAATATTATTCAAACCACCGTTTTTAATGGTTTTTCTATCTAAGATCGCATCAAAATCATCGATATTAGAAATTTTATCTTGTGAATGAGAGGTAACAAGAATCACTTTAATTTTCTTGTTAAAATTGTGAAGCAAACGAAGCGCAGCAATTAACGCATCTCCATTTAAGCGCGGGCATTCAAGCGAGGTTATAAGGAGATCATATTTATTGAGTAACAAGTTATCGAGAGCGGGTAAACCATCAGTCGTAAAGGTAATGTTAATCGACATTTCTTGTAAACTATATTCAATCATACTTGCGTAGAGTTTAGAGGGTTCAACAACAAGAAGCTTGATACTTTCTTTAAAAACCTGGCCATACAAAAATTCCAGTCTTTTATCGACATCCAGCAGTTCAGATTCTGATGACATTAAGGAATCTGTTGTATCTCGTAAAACATCAACAAATTTAAGTAAGAGCTCAACCGTAGTCGATGTACCAAATTCCTTTTGTTGCCTTAATGCCAGCATGGCATCTTCCATACTATGTGCAATTTTTGTTATCACATGAAAATTGTAACTGCCAGCCGTACCTTTTAAACTATGCACCATACGGAACAGTTCATCATGGCTTTCTGCTTTTTCTGAAGACATAACTTCTTCTTCTATTTTTCTGACACGAGAAGGCATTTCGTCAAGGAAGTCTTCACGTAAATGCTCTAATATATCTGACACAGAATCATCAATCATTGCTGCCTATATCGGCTGAAAATTATAAATATTTAGTGCATTTTTTAAATAGTTGAATTAAAAGCAGCATAAATAAAAACATGACCTCGCTTTTATGGTGATATTGCTATGCAAAAAATAATGTTTTAATCTACCGTAGATTCTATTACTGGCCTTATTATAAGATGCGTCCTTTTTCTTTTATTATTTTCTTAGCTTTTTTGAGTTTATTACTCATTGTTAGCTCATTGTTTATGGGTAGCGTAACGCTTTCTTTTCAGACTGTATGGCTTTCCTTGTTTGATTCAAACACACAAGACACTTCACTTATTGTTACCGAACTCCGTTTACCCCGTACCTTGGCGGCATTCGCAACCGGCGCATTGCTCGCGCAAGCAGGTGCTTTAATGCAAGTACTGGTACGCAACCCTTTAGCCGACCCCTATATATTAGGCGTATCGGGTGGTGCAGCTACCGCTGTACTCATCGGAATGTTATTAGGTTTCACCAGCGCCTTTGGCTTAACTGGACTGGCTTTTATTGGTGCCTTAGTTGCGATGTTTTTAGTTTTTGTTATTGCCCATCAAAAAGGGAGTTGGACGCCAACACGATTATTATTAACTGGTGTTGTGATTGCAGCAGGCTGGGGCGCAGCTATCAGTTTGATTTTAACCTTGTCTCCAGCAACTAATTTACACGGCATGTTATTCTGGTTAATGGGCGACCTTAGTTATAGCTATTCTGTTTCATTTGCCTTTAGCGCGTTAATTATTGGTTTAATCTTAAGTATGTTGTTGTCGTCACAGCTTAACGTTTTAATACGTGGTGATAAGCTCGCCGCAACCTTAGGCGTTAACCTAAAGCAATTACATATTAAAATTTATATTCTCGCTTCATTATTAACTGCCGCTGCTGTTGTACAAGCGGGTAGTATTGGCTTTGTTGGGTTTATTGTGCCGCACTTAATTCGTTTAACCGGTATTACTGACCACCGGTTTTTATTACCTGCGGCAACATTAGGTGGAGGTATTTTGGTTTTGGTTGCCGATACAGCAGCAAGAACAATAATTGCACCACAACAACTACCGGTTGGGATTATTACTGCATTAATTGGTATTCCATTATTCCTGTATTTATTGCAACGGGATACCAAACAATGAGCCTGATAAGTTGCGATTTATTAAATGTTAAAATTGCAGACACACAAGTCTGTGAAAAATTAACGCTGAACATTAATGCAGGTGAAAGCTGGGCAGTTTTAGGTATGAATGGCTGTGGAAAAACAACTTTACTACATACCTTAGCTGGATTATTACCTGCGCAATCAGGTGACATTCAATTAAACAACACATCATTAAATAATTTATCACGCCACGAAATCGCACAACAACTCAGCTTACTTTTACAACATCAGGAAGACCATTTCCCGGGTACTGTCTTAGAAAGTGTTTTGATTGGGCGTCACCCTCATATGAGAAGTTGGCAGTGGGAATCTGAAGAAGATCATAAACTCGCTCTGGATACATTGGAATTAGTTGGTTTAACAAACTTTTCTGAACGCTCTATTCTTACTTTGTCGGGTGGCGAACGTCAACGTGTCGCATTAGCAACATTACTGGTACAGCAAACGACTATTCGTTTACTAGATGAACCCGTTAATCATTTGGACATACATCATCAACATGAAGTGATGAAATTATTAACGACAGATAATAACCAGACGGCTAATGTATTTGTTTTGCATGACGTAAATCTTGCCACACGATATTGTGATCATGCTTTGTTAATTTATACTAATGGCAAAACCCGACAAGGTGTTTGTGCTGAAGTATTAACAGAACAAAACTTGAGTGAGTTATACCACCACCCTCTTCAAGAAAT
>CAZSCK010000038.1:0-25095 GCA_964605385.1 uncultured Thioalkalispiraceae bacterium | reverse complement strand
GATGGTGCAGCAAACTTCACTTTCTGGGGCTGGCAAATTGCGATTGGCTCAGCTGCTATCAGTTACATGCTGGGTTACACACAAGCACGTGAATATGCAGAAATGGTATGGCCAATTGATTTGTTAATCACCGTAACGTGGGTAACTTATCTTGTTATTTACGTGATGACATTGCGTCGTCGTAGTCAGCCACATATCTATGTTGCTAACTGGTTTTTCATAGCCTTTATTCTTGCGACTGCGTTATTGCATGTCTTTAATAACATGGCAGTTCCTGTACATATGTTTAGTCTCGAATCATACAGTCTGCATGCCGGTGTTCAGGATGCGATGACTCAATGGTGGTATGGGCATAATGCAGTAGGTTTCTTCTTAACTGCAGCCTTCCTCGGTATGATGTATTACTTCATTCCGAAACAAGTGGGTCGTCCGGTTTACTCTTACCGTTTATCGATTATCCACTTCTGGGCGTTAATCTTTTTATATATGTGGGTAGGTGGACATCACTTACATTGGACGGCATTACCCGATTGGACTTCAACATTAGCAGCCGGTTTCTCTATTTTGTTATTAATGCCATCCTGGGGTGGCATGATCAACGGCATCATGACTCTTTCAGGTGCATGGGATAAATTACGTACCGATCCTATTATCCGCTTCATGGTTGTATCGTTATCATTCTACGGTATGTCAACGTTCGAAGGCCCACTCATGTCACTCAAGAGTGTTAATGCATTATCGCATTACACCGATTGGACTATTGGTCACGTACATTCAGGCACCTTAGGTTGGGTTTCGATGATTACCTTTGGTTCTTTTTATCATTTGATCCCTCGTTTATGGGGAACAAAAATGTACAGTGAGAAGTTGATGTTTACACATTTTTGGTTAGCGACAGCGGGCACAGTTATATATATAAGTGCGTTGTGGGTAGCAGGTATTGGTCAGGGTCTCTTGTTACGTGCCTTTGATGAGTACGGTAACCTTGCTTACACCTTTATTGAGACAGTGAGTTTCTTACATCAACCTTATGTCATACGTGTATTTGGTGGTGTTTTGTTCTTAATCGGTATTATCATCATGGCTTACAACACCTTCATGACAATCCGTAAGTCGAAGAAAGAACAAGCTGAAATTGAAGCAAAAGTTGCCGCCAAGCTGGCAAATGCTTAATTAACTGGAGATTTGATTAATGAAGCATGAAACTATAGAAACAAATGCTGGCTGGCTGATTGGACTGACACTTATCGTGATCAGTATCGGCGGGCTGGTAGAAATCGTTCCATTGTATTTCATCGATAGTACTATCGAAGAAGTTAGAGTTGAGAATAAAGATACGATTCATCCTTATTCTCCACTTCAATTACGTGGTCGTGATATTTATCAACGTGAAGGTTGCTATCTTTGCCATTCACAAATGATTCGCCCGTTCCGTGATGAAGCATTACGTTATGGTCACTATTCATTAGCAGCTGAGTCAAAATTTGATCACCCATTCCAGTGGGGATCAAAACGCACAGGTCCTGATCTTGCTCGTGTAGGTAAAAAATATTCTAATGAATGGCATGTACAACATCTGATTGCACCGCGTTCAGTTGTTAAAGAATCCATTATGCCAAACTACGGATTTTTGATGACGCCTTTAAGCTATAAAGATATAGCTGATCGTATGCGTACTTTAAAAGTTGTGGGTGTTCCTTATTCTGAAAGTACAGAAGAATATGAAGCAAATGTAAAACGTTTTGGTGAAGACATCGCTAAAAATCTGGATATTCTTCATGCTGAAGAAAATTTATTAGCACAAGCTGCATCAGAAAATTACGATGGTAATGCTGATGATATTACTGAAATGGATGCGTTAGTTGCTTACTTGCAGTTGTTAGGCACGATGGTTGACTTCAGTAAGTTTGATGAAGGTCACTTTGCTAAATTCCGTTAAGTCGGTTTTAGCAGAAGATAATAAAGGGTAAACATTATGTTTGAATGGCTTAGCTGGTTTACCCATATGGAAAATACCAAACCGTTTGTATTGGTACTGTTTTCGATTACATTTGTTGGAATATTAGTTTATGTTTTTACAAATGGTAAGCGTAGCAAACGGCTTGAGTCTTACAAGAATATTCCGTTTCAAGATGATGATGAAGACGGACAGAGTAAGGATATAAAAAATGAGCAGTAAAAAAAACAAACCTACTGTACAAACCACCGGCCATGCATGGGATGGTGATATACAGGAATTTAATAACCCATTACCAGCTTGGTGGTTGTGGACATTTTATGCGTCAGCAATTTTTACCATCGTATACTGGTTTTTGTATCCAGCATGGCCTGTAGGCGATAGTTATACTAAAGGCATGATGAATGAAATTACCTACACAACATCTGATGGTAAAACAACAACCACACATTGGAATACACGCGCGTTATTCTTAAAAGAAATGCAGGACGCTCGTGAAGCACAAGCGGAATATTTAAAAGATATTAATGCTTCAACATTTGAACAAATTGCTTCAGATGAAGAAAAAAGTGCCTTTGCCTATTCCATGGCAAAAGTTGTTTTTGCTGATAACTGTGCAGGTTGTCACCAGACGGGTGGTAATGGTGTTATCGGTTTTTATCCTAACCTGTTAGATGATGCGTGGTTATGGGGCGGTAGCTTCAGCAAGATTCAGGAAACGATTACAAATGGACGTAACGGTTCAATGCCTGCTTTTAAAGCTAGTTTAACTGAAAATCAAACATCAGATGTTGCAGATTATGTTTTAAGTTTATCAGGCAATGCAGTTGATAAATCAGCAGCTAAGCGCGGTAAAGCAGTCTTCAATAATGCAGGTGGTTGTGTTGCCTGTCATGGTGCTGATGCAAAAGGCAAAACATCATTTGGTTCAGCTAATCTAACCGATAAAATCTGGACAATTGCAGATGTTACCGGTGCTGATACAGCCGAAGTGAAAAAAGCAGTTGTAATAGATGTTATTAAAAACGGTAAAACACGTCAAATGCCTGCATGGAAAGATCGTTTGTCGGCAACAGAGATTAAAATATTGACGTTCTACGTGAAGCAATTATCAGCTAGTAAGTAATTAATAAATAGCAGTCACTTTGTTCTTTTGCTATGACAGAAGTATTTAATTAGAGGATGTGTGTTTTAAATACACATCCTCTTTTTAGTATCTGAAAAAGGTTTTATTATGAAAAATAAATTGGTCATCACAGGTTAGCTATCGCTATGCCAGAGGTATCATTTCAAGAACGAATTGAGATATTTCCACGCTCGGTTAAAGGGCGCTATCGTTCTATAAAAACCAGCATTCTTGTTCTTGCTTATGCTGTTTATTTTCTTTTGCCGTGGTTACGTTGGGCGCGCGAAGTAGGTCCGCAGCAAGCTATCTTGTTTGATATTGAAGCACGTCGTTTTTATATTTTTGATTTAGTTGTTTATGCTCAGGATATTTTCTGGTTAGCGGGTCTTTTGCTTATCGGTGCATTTTTACTTTTCTTTGTTACGGGCCTTGCCGGCAGGGTTTTCTGTGGATACTTTTGTTTCCAGACTTTGTGGACAGACGTTTTTGTTTTTATCGAACGTTTGGTTCAAGGTGAACGTAATGCGCGGATAAAACTTTCTCAGGCGCCATGGTCAAATCAGAAAATATTTAAAATGGGTTTGACCCATGTTCTTTGGTTTTCAGTTGCGTTATTAACAGGTTTATCTTTTACACTTTACTGGGGTAATGCGCCAGAACTACTTGTACAAATGCTTACGGGAGATGCACCTTTTGCCGCTTATGCAACAACCTTATTCTTGACCATGACAACATACGTTATGGCAGGCTTGGCGCGTGAGCAGGTATGTACTTACATGTGTCCTTATGCCCGTTTTCAGGCCGTGATGTTTGATTCAGATACTTTGATTGTTGCCTATAATGAAAGTCGTGGTGAACGTGAAAATGGAAGGCTAAAACCTAAAAAAGGTTTAATGACTTCTGCTGAACGTGATAATGCATCAGTCGGCGATTGCATTGATTGTGGTTACTGTGTTCAGGTTTGCCCGACAGGTATCGATATAAGAAACGGTATGCAATATCAATGTACTTCATGTGCACTTTGTATTGATGCTTGTAATACTATAATGACTTCAATTAAGTTTCCAACGGGATTAATTAAATACTCTTCTGAGCATGAGCTTGAAGGGAAAGAGACAAAACGTCTTAAAGCAAAAAACATCGGATATGTTATTGTTTTATTAGCTACCATTATGTTGCTGGTTTGGAGTGTGGCGACCCGTAGCGATCTGGAAATGTTGGTACGACAAGTTCGTCAGCCATTATCAGTAACTTTGTCAGATGGCCGGGTGCAAAACCGTTATGATATTAAGATTAATAATAAGACGACAAAACCTTTTACCTACAGAATTTCGATAGAAGGCCTTAAAAATGTTGAGCTGGATATGGGTAAGTTTAGCGAAATACATGTGGCAGCAGAACACAGCGTTAAATTGATTGCCAAAGTGAGAATGTCACCTGCAGATGTTTCCAGGAGCAGTACTAAGTTTAATTTTGTTATCAACTCTATTGGCGACAACATAAAACAAAAGGTTAGTCAGCAAAATGTTTTTTACGTACCTGAGAAGCAATTAATTCATAAAGAAACCGGGAAATAATGTAACGTGGATAATATATTAATAACTTTATTGGGCGGTGTTTTTTCAATAGTCGCTATTTTCATATTACTGTACAGCGTCAGTAATATGTCAGGAAAAATGGTTGCGGTTGTTATGGCTTTTGCGGTTACTGCGACTTATGTTCCTATTTCGATTTTCATTTGGCCGGGTGCAGATGTTTTTGCTATTCACATCGCTCTTTATTTAGTCAGTGTTTATATTTTAGGGATCATTACTTCACAACGTGATCTGCGCTGTAAGGCAGGCAAAGAAGGGTTCGGTTTTCACTGGGCACCTGCAGCAATAGTGACATTTTTTGTTATTCTTATCATAATGGATTCATTTTTTATTATGTTTGCAACAAAAGGCATGAACACGAATATTGCTAAATGGTTATTACCTGCTCCACAATCAGGTGGAAAAATCAGTTCACATTTTCCTGGTACGGTTAGCCATGACTATCATCAAAAACAAAATCAATATAATGATTATGTAAAACGTTTTGAAACTCAAAAAATACTTAACTGGACAATTAAAAAAGGTTGGTTAGGTGAAGCTGTTGTTAATAAACCAGCCATCTTTAGAGTTGAAATTAAATCCAATACAAGTCAAGTTGTAAAAAATGCAAAAATTAGTGGAATATTTTTAAGACCAGCAGATAGTAAATTAGATAAAAGCTTTACTATGCAAGAAGTTAAACCAGGCATTTATCAACAAAGTATTACTTTGACCCAACCGGGTAATTGGGATTTAATTTTAAAAATACAGAAAGATAATGATGATCACGAAGTGCGTGCAAAGACTTTCATTAAAGAAAAATAATTTATTAACTTTTATTGTAGGTTCGAATCGTAGTGCCCCTCATAAAAATATATTAGAGGGTATCATTCGAACACGGTGTAAACACAACCGGCTGTGATTAACTATTCACCTGAATAGTATTTTGTGTTTGGATATTTATAATGCTCCGGTTCTGTAACTAGTGTAGTCAATTAAAGACACGCAAAAAATGCCATCCTTGGCTGCTCGGCTGCCACATCCGTGTGGCAGACGGTCTTTAATTGACTACACCAATTCCAGAACCTATCTTGGTGCTCGCTTGAATGTTAATGTTAGGTTTTACTTATTGGCTGATTTTAAACAGGATGATGTATGACAGGTGATTATGAAGAAGACTGCTTCCACTGCAGCCTACCTATTCCTAAAAACAGTTCTTACATTGTTAACATTGACGGGCAGGAACGTGCCATGTGCTGCCCGGGTTGCCAGGCTGTAGCAAAAGCCATTGTTGATGGTGGTCTCACCAGTTTTTATCAGCACCGTACTGAAACCTCACCTACAGCACGTGCTGCCTTACCTGAAGCATTAGATCAACTTACCTTATACGATAAACCTGAATTACAACGCACCTTCGTTAGTACTGATGACAAAAATATAAAACAAGCCTCACTTATTTTAGAAGGCATTGTTTGTGCGGCATGTGTTTGGTTAAACGAACGTCACATTAGTGCGTTACCGGGTGTAGTTGAATTCCGTGTTAATTATTCAACACATCGTGCACGTGTTCGTTGGGATGACTCAGAAATCAAGCTGAGCGATATTTTACAAGCGATAGCATCTATTGGTTATCTTGCCCATCCTTTTGATGCGGGACGACAAGAAGCGGTTTATAAAAAGGAACGTTCTAATGCACTTAAACGTTTAGCGATTGCTGGTTTAGGTGCTGTACAAGTGATGATGCTCGCGGTTGCACTTTATGCGGGTGATTATTCTGGTATGGATGCCGGTCTTGAAAACTTTATGCGTTGGGTAAGTATGTTTATAGCAACGCCGGTTGTTTTTTATTCTGCCCGTTCTTTTTTTAGTTCCGCATGGCGTGATCTTAAAGTTCGCCAGTTAGGAATGGATGTTCCTGTTTCATTGGCGATTGGTTTAGCTTATGCCGCGAGTTGCTGGGCGACGGTAAATCAAAGTGGCCAAGTTTATTTTGATTCAGTCACCATGTTCACCTTCTTCTTGCTGGCGGGGCGTTTTCTTGAAATGGGGGCGCGGCAAAAAGCAGGGCAAGCTGCAGAAGAGTTGGTTAAGCTTTTACCCGCAATGGCAACACGCATTACCGATGATGGTGATGAAACCGTTGTCGTAACTGAGTTAAGTATAGGTGACAAAGTAAGAGTTAAACCGGGCGATAGTATTCCTGCCGATGGTATTATTATTGAAGGTCGCAGTAGCATTGATGAATCTTTGTTAACGGGTGAAAGCCATCCTTTAGCAAAAACGATTTCTGAAAAAGTCATTGGTGGTACGGTCAATATTGAAAGTCCACTAGTGATTGAAGTACAAAAGTTGGGTGAGGATACTGTACTGGCTTCTATTCAACGTTTACTTGATCGCGCACAAACAGAAAAACCTTCCATTGCAAAAACAGCTGATCGAGTTGCAGGCATATTTGTTGGTTTCTTACTTGTGCTGGTCACGGCGGTAGGCTTGTGGTGGTGGCAACATGATCCAGACCAAGCTTTTTGGATTGCGCTATCTTTATTGGTTGTCACTTGTCCTTGTGCTTTATCATTAGCAACACCTACCGCGATGACCGCGGCAACAGGATCATTAACTCGTTTAGGCGTGTTAACGACTCGTGGACATGCATTAGAAACCCTGGCTAAAGTGACACATGTTGTTTTTGATAAAACAGGTACCTTAACCAAAGGTCAACTCGCACTTGAATCAGTGAATATCTTTTCAGAGTTAAAAGAACAGCAAAGTTTAAATATTGCTGCAGCACTTGAACTGGGATCAGAGCATCCGGTCGCTAAAGTATTTTTACAAAAAGCCTCTAGTCCGAGTGAAGTAACAGCAAAAGAAATTGAAGCAATTCCGGGACAAGGGGTAACAGGTTTAATTGATGGTGTTCGTTATCGTTTAGGTTGTGCTGCTTATGTTGAAGATGTCATTAATTCATCTCAAAGCCAATCTAGTAGCGATAAACCACAACACGCAACAGAAATATTTTTAGCTAATGAAAAAGAATGTTTAGCGATCTTTTTCCTCAGTGATGAACTACGTGAACAAGCAATTGAATCTGTTCAGGCATTAAAGACCCTGGGCAAAAAAGTCTGGTTAGTCAGTGGTGATAATGAAACGGTGGTTTCTTATATTGCAGATCAACTTGGTATCGAAAATAGTCGTCACAGCATGAAACCCGAAGATAAATTAGCGGTCATTCATGAGTTGCAACAACAAGGCAAAATTGTGGCAATGATCGGCGACGGCGTTAATGATGCACCTGTACTCGCCGCAGCCCAGGTGTCGATTGCTATGGGCGGTGGAACGCAACTGGCGCAGGCCAGTGCCGATATGGTGTTGTTATCGGAACACCTGCCACATTTAGTAGATGCCATGAAAATGGCAAAGCGTAGCATCAATATTGTGAAACAGAATTTAGGCTGGGCGCTGGCTTATAATTTATTAGCCTTGCCGCTGGCTTCAATGGGCTACATTGCGCCGTGGATGGCTGCAATCGGCATGTCCGCCAGCTCGT
This sequence comes from uncultured Thioalkalispiraceae bacterium, assembly GCA_964605385.1. GTDB lineage: Bacteria > Pseudomonadota > Gammaproteobacteria > UBA6429 > Thiohalophilaceae > JAGLTQ01. Next base: position 16,894 of record CAZSCK010000038.1, on the reverse strand, counting down.
TGGTAGTGGTTATGAATGCTTTACGCCTGAATAAATCAGTTGATGTTTAGATTCGTCTGATCTCTTCAGACCACGTATAATCCCACTATGGAAATACTCTATTTATTAATCCCATTAGGTTTATTAGTGCTCGGCGTCGCAATTTGGGGCTTCCTCTGGGCCGTGAAAACGGGCCAATTTGATGATATGGAAGGGCCCGCTCATCGTATTTTGATGGATGATGATGATATCCGCATACCTACTCGAAACCCTGAAAATGAGCCGAAAAAGTCAGCTCCAACAAAATAGTCTATATTACTAATTCGAATACAGGATATTCGGCTTGATGTTATCTAATAGCTACATTAGAATTTGCTAAAATTGATTTGAGGATATTCGAAATGAAAGACATGTTTACTTTTCAAAATTTTCCAATGGTAATTATCGTTGTGTTGGTTGCTGTTTCCTGGCTAAGTTTTTTATCGGTTATTTTCTTTGGTTAAAGCGCTATTTAGTTAAAGAGAAAGTGAAAAGGGTCGCTACTATAAGGGTAGCGGCCCTTTTTTTGTTTAGGGAGGGAAAAATTAATTCGCTACAAGTAGTTATGGAATATTAATATATATAAATTTTAGTAACTTAGATTATAGTCCTCCTTTACTTTCTAGAAGAACAGGCTAAGCCTTTGCTTTTATTAGAATTATGCTATTCTTAAGTTAAGCTTTAGTTTGAGGAGCGGTTCTGACGTGCAAAACATATTCGCTATATCCAATAATCGTGTTGCTAGTCAAAAGCATGTCGTATCTCTGTTTTTGAGTTTAATGCTTATCCTGCCTGCACAGGCAAGTGATGAGATCATACAAAAAAAGTCGCTTCATTCAAAATTCTCTAAAAAATCAAAAATTAAAACCATTAATGATTTACGAATTATTGTAGATATTTCTGGCAGTATGAAAAAAACCGATCCGCATAATTTACGTCGCTCAGCAGTACGATTATTGGCGGGTTTAGTTCCTTCAGGTTCTCGAGCAGGCATTTGGAATTTTGGCAAGCAAGTGAATATGGCAGTTAAGTTTGGAACTGTTGATGATGCCTGGCGGAAATTGGCGCGTGCGGAATCAAAAAAAATAAGTTCAGCAGGTTTATATACCAATATAGAAAGCGTTTTACGTAAAGTGAGTTTTGATTGGAAAACTCCAAACCCACGTTATAAAAGAAATATTATTTTATTAACAGATGGCCACGTTGATATAAGCAAGAATGAAAAATTAAATAAAGCATCAAGAAAAAGAATTTTAAAAGAAATCCTCCCCGCCTTTGAACAAGCACAGGTGCGTATTCATACTATTGCGTTATCGGATGATGTTGATGAAAGTTTGCTGAGCACTTTATCTGCTTACACCGATGGTTTGTATAAAAAGGTTGACAGTGCAGATGATTTGCAAAAACTTTTTTTGCAAATGCTTGAACAATCCATAGCGCTGGATACCCTGCCAATAAAAGATAATCAATTTAGTGTTGATGCAAGCATTAATGATATGACCTTGCTGGTCTTTAATAAAGATAAGTCACGGCCAACAGTTATAGTTACGCCAGATAATAAAAAATGGAAAGACAGCTCACATCCTGAACAGGTTAAATGGTTTAGTGATGATGGTTATGATTTAATTACTATAAAAAAACCACATAAAGGTGAGTGGAAAATACAAGCGCCGACAGATCCAAATAATCGAGTCGTTGTTGCTACAAATCTTAAGTTAAAACTAAATAATATACCAAGCTATTTAATGCTTGGAGATGCGTTAAAAGTAACTGCACATTTAGAAGAAGATGGTAAACCATTAACAGATAAACGGTTATTGTCAAAGTTTAAGTTTGTACTAAATAGAGAAGCAGAACGTTCTTCGGAAAGCAGGTATTCTTTAACAAAGTCTGAGAGTGATGAGTTTAGCTATACAGTACAGTTATCACCTAAATTTAAAGAAGGTAATAATGAACTTGTTATTCATGCAAAAAGTCCAACTGCTGAACGTGAAATACGTCATCAATTCAAGGTATATACAACACCCGCTGATATTACAATTTCAGAAAGTGATGGAAAATATCAGGTAAAAGTTACACCTTATCTTAATATCATTAGACTTGAATCCATTAAGGTAAATGTTGAGCTTAAAGATAAAAGTAAACATGCGTTAATTCAGCACGAAAAAAACTGGACTATTGACATTGATCAGAAATTTAAAAATAGCATGTTCAATATTAATATTGAAGCGATTGGGGCAGATGGTAAACCCATCTCCATGAATTTTGACAAAATACTTTCTGTTAAAAGTGGTATTCAAAAGCTGGATTTAGCTGCTAAGTTTGAAGCACAGCATAAAGCTGAAGTGAAGCATAAGTCTGAACCAAAGCAAAAGCCTGGAACAGAAGAAAAACACAGTGCTGAGCCAGAAAAAAACAAGAATGAAGATAAGGCTGTAAAAGATAAAGTAGCATCCGAGCATGAAGATGAAAATTCAGAAGAAGAAGAGATCAGCTGGGTATTTATTATTTCTTCTGTTGTTGTTGGTAATCTTTTACTTGCAGGAATATTTGGTGGTGGATATATTTTCATGAAACGTCGCAAAGAAAAACTGGTTAAAGATTCAGGGGAAGAAATAGGTAAAGATATAGTAGAAAAAGAACCTGTATCAAAAAAGGAGAGCCCCCCTAAGAAAGAAGAAAAGGAAGAAAAGGAAGGGTGATATGTCATCAAATTTTATTATAATATTTGCTGAATTGGGAGCAGTTTTACTCTTGGTTCTTTTGGGGTGGGGTATATATTATATTCTTGGAATGAAAAAAGAAGGGAAAACAACTCAGGATTTAATGAGCCATATAAAGGCAATCCTCCCTGCACGTCAGGATAAATTAAATAATCACTTTAATGAGAATATTGAGTTAGAGCAGAACACGAAAGATTTTAATGTTAAATCGTTAATGGATGATGAAAGAAAAATCTATAAGCGTTTAATTAACGTTTCAATTAACAAAGATACCAATATGCTTAAGTTAACAATTAATGACATTAATACCCTGGTTAATGATTATGTTCAAATGCTAACTTTAAAAGGAAAGGAGTTATCAAATAAAGACAGCGACTCTCGAGAATTAATTTTAAGAAAAGAAAATGAAGCTTTAAGGTTAGAAAATGCTTCGTTACAATCACGCTTAACTATTTCAGAAGAAACCATTGAAAGAATGATGGGTGAGTTTTCTTCAATGTATGAAGGTGGAAAAAAAGAAGGAGAACAGCGTGTTAAAAATGAGATGTATAAATTAAAGCAGTCATTAGATAGTGAAGAGGCTAAAGTTAAGTCAGAATTAAAAGGTCTGGAGGAAAATAAAGACGACTAAAAAATAGATTATATGTTTGTTCATTAATCTATATCAGCTCAGACTATCATCTGACAGGTAATAAGATCACAAATCAACCAAAACAGATGTGCAAGAACTTATACAAATATACTACTGTCGATTCTTAGCTGTCATTCAAAATATCTTGTTTATATAATTATATTCAACTCAAAGTAGCCTTTTAACAACTGTTAGCTTAAATTAATATGAACTATCGAATTATCATTATCTTTTCATTGTTCTTGCTTATCTCTATAGCGATGATTTTGCATACCAAAAACATACAGCAAAATGCAGTTATATCTTTTGGTTTGCAGAGCGCAAAACTCTATAGCAATGCTATTAATACATTTCGCACAATTTACACATCGAAAGTGGTCGCGATTGCAGAAAAAAATGATCTCCCTGCAACACATGATTTCAACAACACAAATGCCATACCGTTACCAGCAACGCTAACTATTATGTTTGGAAATCAAATTGGTGAAAGGGGGCTTGGCGAAAAAGTGAGCTTATATAGTCCATATCCTTTTCCCTGGAGAAAAAAGACAGGAGGCTTAAGAGATGAATTTAGCAAAAAAGCCTGGGCGCATTTTTCAAAAAATAAAACTGAACCTTACTATGAAATTATCACCGAAAATAATAATAAACTTTTGCGTTATGCAACAGCAGATACGATGCGAGAAAGTTGCATCACTTGTCACAATTCTCATGTTGATTCACCAAAAACTGACTGGAAGCCTGGTGATCTTCGTGGAATTCTTGATGTTACTATCCCCTTAGGTAATATTTTAACTAAGACGGAAAATGATCTTGCATTTACTATTGTAATTTATCTTGTACTTGCATTTTTAGGTGTACTAGGTCTTGTCTTTATGATTTCGAAACACAAGCACGAAGCGGAGGAGCTTGAGAATGCAGTACAGATACGAACAATTGAATTAGAACGAGAAAGATCAAAAGCTATTAAGGCTAACGATGCTAAATCAGAATTTTTGTCGAGAATGAGTCATGAATTACGAACACCTATGAATGCTATTCTCGGGTTTAGTCAATTAATGAAACTAAATGCGAAAACAGAAATAGAAAGACAAAACTGCGATGAGATAATTAATGCGGGGAATCATCTTCTTGAACTTATCAATGAAGTTCTTGACCTGGCTAAGATTGAATCAGGAAATATAGATATAAGCCTTAAAGCTGTCGATATAGATAATATTATAGATGAAGCGTTAAAATTGCTCACCCCATTATCTGAAGATAATGGGGTTTATATAAATGAATATTTACCAACGGAACTTTATGTTTATGCAGACACAACCAGATTAAAACAAGTTTTGCTTAACCTTATTTCAAATGCAATCAAATATAATAAAAAAAATGGAAGTGTGACGGTAAATATTACACCTAAAGAACATGGTATTATTAGAATTAATATAATCGATACAGGATCTGGACTTAATGAAAACCAATTACATGACTTATTTAAACCATTTGAGAGACTTGGCGCTGAGCATAATGGCATAGATGGTGTTGGAATTGGATTAAGCATCAGCAAAAAATTTATAGAAGCAATGAATGGGAAAATTGGTGTAATAAGCACACCTAATGAAGGAAGCACATTTTGGATAGAATTAAAGTCTACAGAAAAATAGTGTTGTGCCAAGTTTAATAGCTCAGATATTATAAAAGCTAATAATGTACTCCAGTTGCCTATGAACATCCCTCGATAAAGTAGATACCTTAATCTAACAAACTAGATGAGGCTTAAGTTACAGCTTAAGTATCCGGGTATTTTAACTTGTTTTTTGTGTTGGCAAAAAAAAGCCTCTTTAAAATAAAGAGGCTTTTAGTTTAATTTTTTAGCGATGAATCAGGCAGCTTCACCAATAACATTTCTTAGTTTCTTAATTGCATTACTTTCAAGTTGTCGAATACGTTCTGCTGAAATACCATATTGATCTGCTAATTGATGCAAGGTTGATTTATTATCGGTTAACCAACGTTGTTGCAGAATATCGCGGCTTCTATCATCGAGATCTTTTAGCGCTGAGTGTAACCGTAATTCCTGTTTTTCAGCATAGTCCGATTGCTCAATTAAACGCGCCGGCTCAAGGCTAGTATCTTCAAGATAGTTGGCGGGTGCAGGAGCAATGTTTTCATCATTATCATCCGGGCCATCAAAACCAATATCTAAACCGCTTAAACGTTTTTCCATTTCCAGAACATCGGTACGCTTAACACCTAAGTCTTCCGCAACGGCATTAACTTCATCGTTGCTAAACCAACCAAGCCGCTTCTTTTTGCTACGTAAGTTAAAGAATAATTTACGTTGCGCTTTAGTGGTTGCAACTTTAACGATGCGCCAGTTACGTAATATGTATTCATGAATTTCGGCACGAATCCAGTAAACGGCAAATGAAATCAAACGCACACCTACAGTCGGATCAAAGCGTTTAACCGCTTTCATTAAACCGATGTTACCTTCCTGAACCAGATCAGCTAGCGCCAGGCCGTAACCGCTGTAACTGCGAGCAACGTGCGCAACAAAACGAAGGTGTGATAAAACCAGTTTTTGTGCTGCCTCAAGATCGCCATGATCCTGTAGCTGTACAGCAAGTTCGCGTTCTTCCTCTGCACTGAGAATAGGAATGTTTCGCGCAGCCGATAAGTAAGATTCCAGGCTACCTGATGATACTGCAAACTGTAATTGAAGACTTTTGCTCATGTCCAAACCCCTTGGTTTCTGAATCAATATATAAGCACTAACCAATATTAGCACTCGTAGAGTAAGAGTGCCAATATTTGAATAAGTTCAATTTGTTAATATTTGTAAACTATTGATTTTATTAAAGTAATTATATTATTTGTAGGGTTATGTGTTTAATCTTTGTGCAGAATAGAGAGTTTTATACCTTCAGGCAGGTTGATAGAAACACGGTTTCGCCCGGTTTCTTTTGAGTGGTACAGGGCTTTATCTGCCAGGGCTAATATTTGAGTTAGATCAGATTCAGGGTGATCTTGCATGCTGGCGAGACCAATACTGATGGTGATTTTGACATCAGCTGGGTTTAATTTTTCAATGTCTTTACGTAATGTTTCGGCTTTTTTCAGGGCTTCTGCCTGGCTCTTATTAATCATCAGTATCGAGAATTCTTCACCACCAAATCGCACCACCATGTCGTTAGGGAATGCTTTATTCAATTTCGCACCAAGTTCAGCTAAAACATGATCTCCGGTAATATGGCCAAGGGTATCGTTGATTTTTTTAAAGAAATCAATATCTATCAGTATCGCCCAAACAGGCTGATTTGCGCTGTTTGCAATATAGTCTTCACCATTATCTATGAGGTAGCGTTTGCTGCGAACGCCAGTGAGGCTATCTGTTGCCGCTATCCAACGCATGTTTTCAGCTTGTTGTTTTAAGGCTTCAAATTGATGGCGGATTAATAAAAGCAGTCGAATTCTGGCCATGATGACTTCTTCGATAATCGGCTTGGTTACGAAGTCGTTGCCGCCAGCGTGAAAAACTTCAACCTGTGTTTCTTTGTCGTCGTTTCCGGTGACCACTAATACAGGCAATTCTTGTTGCGAATAATGAAAACGGGTTCGAATTGCATAGAGTAAGTCGCCGCCGGTGAGCTCACCTTTAAGGTAAAAGTCGGTAATTACGAGGTCAAATGGATCATCTGTATTTTCCTTGTCGTACTGCAATTTTAGCAGCTCCATAGCGCGTTCGGCAGAGTCGGTATGGGTTACTTTTAAACCATGTTTTTCCAGAATTTTACAAATAACAGCAGCGGCCGTTTTACTGTCTTCAATAAATAAGACATGCCCGACCAGGCTGGAAGTCCGCTGTATAAAGGACTTTATGAAATCACCAAAGGCCTTGTAGCCATTGGATTTATCGAAATAATCGGTAACACCCGCTTTAAAACCTTCCTGTAACAGGCGTTCGTCAGCATCACCAGAAACAACAATAACAGGAGTATATTTATGCGTGTTGGAGTTTCGAATGTTGCTACATAAGGCTAATCCGTCGATATCAGGCAACATCAGCGCTGTCGTGATGAGATCGTAACTATTTTCCTTAAGTTTTTGAATGGCTTCGTTACCGCTTTTGCAGTTTTCGACTTCAACCCGCTCCATTTCATCTTGTAAGATTCGCGATAAAATTTGACGAGACACGGTTGAGCCGTCTACGACAAGGATACGAGTTGTTTTTTCATTCATAGGTTTAATGTATCTTTCATGCAAAATAAGTGTGTCTAGTTATTATCGGTAATTGAGAGGATAAAGTTTAGTTTATTTAGGGGTTTAGTTGGAAAAAAACGCTGTAAATGGAAAAAATTATTGTGGTTCAATATCTCGTAAATGGCGTCCTACAGCAAACCACGAGCCCACCAATCCCAGAAAAACGCTAAGGGCAAGTAGGATTAAAGTGGTAAAAAACGACATATGGTTAAGCTCAAATTGATTTTGATAAAGTGTGGTGAGTTTTTCGATAGGGGTGCTGATGCTGAGCATGGTAAAACTTACCAGTAGCCACGCAATAATGCCGCCGAACAGGCCGTACCAAAAACCGGTATAAAGAAAAGGACGGCGTATAAAGGCATCGGTACCACCAATGAGCTTCATCACGACAATTTCTTTGCGTCGGTTTTGAATGGCTAAGCGAATGGTGTTGCCGACTACCAGCAAAACAGCCAGAGCGAGTAACAATCCAAGAATAAGTACGCCTCGTTCGACAATGTTCATAATCGCATAGAGTCGGCGTACCCATTGCATATCGAGTTGTGCTTTATCTGTTTGTCTTAGATTGCGAAGTTTATTGAGTAATTGTTGAGTCGCTTGTTCGTTTTTACTGGATGATAATTTTGGTTTAACGATTAAGACCGAAGGCAGTGGATTTGATTTTAAGGCTTTTAATGCATCACCAAAACCAGAGAGTGCCTGGAATTCTTTTAATGCCTGTTTACGACTAATGTAATGCACTGAAATAACATCAGGCCAGCGCTGAATATCTGCTTTTAATTTTTGTGCCTGTTTTGCACGAATATTCTTTTTAAGAAAAACAGAAACTTGTGCGGTACTTTCCCAGTCGCCACTCAATTGTTGTGCATTTTTTAGTAGTGTATACAGTCCCGCGGGCAAGGCCAGGGCAATACCGATCACCATGCAGGTCATTAATGTGGAAACGGGAGCACGACTTAACTGGCCAAGGCTGTAAAAAAATACCTGGATGTGGCGAATAAAGTAAGAACGAAATAACGTTATTAAGTCAGGACGGGCTTGTGTATCGCGTTGTTTTTTCATGCTGCAGGCTGAGAGTCATTAATAAGCTTTCCATCTTTCAGCGTTAATAAACGGTGAGGAAGCCTGGAGATTAAAGCAATATCATGGGTCGCAACTAAAACAGTAACACCAACATGACTAAAGTCCTGGAATAAGCTCATAATTTCGGCTGAAAGTTCCGGGTCTAAATTACCAGTGGGTTCATCTGCAAGTATAAGTGGGGGCTTGTTAACAACGGCACGTGCAATACCAACACGTTGTTGCTCACCACCAGATAATGTAATGGGGTATTTTTTTTCTTTACCCAGCAAGCCAACTTTATCCAGTGCTGCCCGAACCCGTTTACCAATCTCTCGATGTGAAAAGCCGGCAATAATTAAAGGTAGTGCGACATTATCGTAAACGGTACGATCAAATAGAAGCTGGTGGTCTTGAAAAATAATGCCGATGTTACGGCGAAAATAGGGGATACGACGGCGCGGGACTTTACTCAGGTTTTGGTTATTAACAATGACCTGACCGCGACTCGAACGCTCTAACAAAGCGACAAGTTTTAACAGTGAACTTTTCCCCGCACCTGAATGGCCGGTTAAAAAAGCCATTTCCCCTGGTGCCATGTGAAAGCTCACATTTTGCAGTGCATCAAAGCCGCTGCTATAGCGTTTACTGGCATTAACGAAACGAATCATAAGTCTTTAATTTAATTATTATTAGAGCTTATTTTTACCACAGGCAGGGTAAAGAACACAGGTATTTGTCGATAGAAGAGAAAAATATATTTAGTCACTTTTATCAAACAAGGCATCAACAAAATCATTCGCTTCAAAGACGCGTAAATCTTCAATGGCTTCACCCACGCCTATAAAACGAATCGGTAAACCCAATTTATGCGCTATCGCAAAAATAACGCCACCTTTGGCGGTGCCATCAAGTTTGGTGAGGGTAACACCGGTAATTTCCATTGCTTGATGAAATTGTTCAGCCTGAATTAAAGCATTTTGGCCAGTTCCAGCATCGAGTACCAGCATAACTTCGTGTGGGGCGTTTTTATCAATTTTGCCCATTACCCGTTTTACTTTTTTCAATTCTTCCATTAAATTAGTTTGGGTATGTAATCGGCCTGCGGTATCGGCAATTAAAACATCAATATTTCTTGATTTTGCAGATTCAAGTGCATCATAAATAACCGAGGCACTGTCGGCACCATTACGTTGAGCGATGACGGGAATATCATTACGTTCACCCCAAACCTGGAGTTGTTCAACGGCTGCGGCGCGGAAGGTATCACCTGCGGCTAACATGACCGATTTACCTTCATTTTGCAGACGTTTTGCCATTTTACCAATAGTGGTGGTTTTGCCCGCACCATTAATACCGATCACCAGGATAACAAAAGGAGTATCTTGCTCTGGAATAACAAGTGGGTGTTCGCTGGCACTAAGAATATCCTGCATTTCGTCATGTAAGGAGGCGAATAATGCCTGGGGATCTTTTAACTCGTTGCGTGAGATTTTTTGCAATATGTTCTGGCTGATGCGAGTGGTAGCTTCCATACCGAGATCGGCGGTGATCAGGAGATCTTCAATTTGCTCCATTAAGTCGTCATCAATGGTTTTTGCACCAAGCACGACATTTGCTAATCCATCCGTTAAGCCATGACGAGTTCGGCTTAATCCTTGTTTGAGTCGGGAAAAGAAGCCTCCCGGTTTTTTCTTATTCTCAACGGCAGTCGGTTCCTGCTTATTTTCTTCGCCAGAGTTTTCAGTTTCAGAGAGATTTTCAGCTGTATCTTCAACGGCGTGCTCAGCTTCATTGTTGTGTTCTCCTGAGGGAGGATTTTTATCTTTTTTTGATTTTAGGAAACTAAACATTGAATTATCGGTCGTAGAAATTGTTGTGAAATAGGTTAAATAAAAGGCTATCCTATCATTTACTTGCCCCTCCGTCATTCCTTCGTAATGACGAGGTAAAAGGGTGGTGGTTAAATATAAAGTAACAAAAGGAAAAGATTTAATGAGAATACGGTTATTGGGTTATCTGCAATTGGTGGTAGCAAGTGTATTTGTTGCTAACCTGGCTTTCGCTGCGTCAGGCGAAGTTCATGAATTTAAAATGGCTAACGGCATGAAAGTGCTGGTTAAAGAGGATCATCGAGCGCCCGTTATTGTTTCTCAGGTTTGGTATAAAGTGGGCAGTAGTTATGAGCACAGCGGTATTACCGGGGTTTCACATGTTTTAGAACATATGATGTTCAAAGGCACTAAAAAACATGCCTCCGGTGAATTTTCGCGCATTATTGCTGAAAATGGTGGACGTGAAAATGCCTTCACCGGTAAAGATTTTACTGCTTATTTTCAACAGTTAGAAAAAAGCCGTTTAAAAGTCAGTTTTGAAATGGAAGCAGATCGTATGCGCAACCTGACTTTACCTGAAGAAGAATTTAAAAAAGAAGTCGCAGTGGTAATGGAAGAACGTCGTATGCGCACAGAAGATAAAGCCAGCGCGTTAACCTCAGAGCAATTTTATGCTACCGCATTTACAAATAATCCTTATAACCAACCGATTATTGGCTGGATGAATGATTTAGAAAATATGCAGGTGTCTGATCTTAGAGAGTGGTATGAAAAGTTTTATGCGCCAAACAATGCCACCCTGGTTGTTGTAGGTGATGTTAATGCTGCAGATGTATTTGAACTGGCAAAAAAATATTTTGCTAAACTCAAGCCTTCAAATATTTCTGCAACAAAACCACGTTTAGATGCAGAGCAAAAAGGTGAGCGCCGCATTACTGTTAAGGCACCGGCACGTTTACCGTATATGGTGATGGGCTATAAAGTTCCGTCATACAAAACAGCAAAAGAAGATTGGGAACCCTTTGCTTTAGATGTTTTAGCTTATGTATTAAGCGGCGGAAGTAGTTCTCGTTTTTCTAAATCGTTGGTTCGTAAACAACAAATCGCAGTAAGTGCAGATACGGGTTACGGATTATTTTCACGTTTAGATGAATTGTTTTTAATTGATGGTACGCCAGCTGCAGGTTATACCGTTGAGCAGTTGGAAGCCGCGATTAACAAAGAGATTGAAAAAATAAAACAAGAGCTTGTGACGACAAAAGAACTGGAACGAATCAAAGCGCAAGCAATAGCAGAAAAAGTTTATGAGAAAGATTCTGTTTTTTATCAGGCGATGCAAATTGGCATGTTAGAAACAGTTGGACTGGACTGGCGTTTGAATGATGAATATACAAAACGCATTCGCCAGGTAACAGCAGAGCAAATTCAAAAAGTGGCAAAAAAATACCTGGTTAAAGATACTTTAACGGTTGCGGTATTAGACCCTCAACCGTTAACCACGAAAAAACGTCGAGCCACTTCTGCTGGTCGTCATTAATAAAAACTAATTTAAGAACATCACAAAGAGTACAGAAATGTTACCTACAAATAAAAAAGCTTTAATTATTTATGCGCTCGTTATTATTGCAGCATTAATTTTTATTTTTCTACCCGACTCAGCATCAAAAGAAGTTAGCTCAACTGAATCCAGCAAGACAGTAAATATTCAGGAATGGAAAACCCAAAATGGTGTGAGAGTTTTGTATGTGTATGCGCCGGAATTACCTATGGTTGATATTCAGGCTATTTTTGATGCGGGCAGTGTTCGCGATGATAACAAGCCGGGAATCGCAAGTTTAACAAATAGCTTATTGAGTCATGGTGCAAAACTAGGCAACAAAATATTAACTGTTGACGATATTTCAGATCGTTTTGATAGTGTTGGTGCACGTTTTAGTGCAGGTGCATCAAAAGATAACGCTGAAATAAGCTTAAGAACGTTAACAGATGATAAATGGTTAACGAAATCTGTTACTACGATGCAAGCAATAATTAATGCGCCTACCTTTGACAAGAAAGAATTTGATCGAGTAAAAAAACAACGGTTAATCAGTTTTGAAGGACGCAAGCAATCACCAGGAACCATTGCGAGTGAGAAATTTTATAAAGGATTATTTGGAAATCACCCTTATGCTTTACCCGGAATTGGAACAGAAGAAAGTATAAAAAAATTAAGTCGCCAGGATTTAGTTAAGTTTTATAAAAAGTACTACGTGGCAAAAAATGCATTAGTAACAATAGTCGGCGATGTTGATAGAAAAAAAGCAGAGTCTCTCGCTGAGGAAATAGTAGGAAAGTTACCTGCTGGTGAAGTGGCCGCAGAGTTACCTGTAGTAAAAGATCTGCTTGCAGCATCCTCCGTTCATCATGAATTTCCTTCTTCTCAAACTCATATTATTATGGGGCAGCCAGGCATATATCGAAAAGATAAAGATTATTTTACGCTTTATGTAGCAAATCATATCTTAGGTGGTAGTGGTTTTGGTTCTCGAATAATGGAAGAGATTCGTGAGAAGCGCGGTCTTGCCTACAGTAGCTATAGCTACTTTGTGCCTTTATTACGACGTGGCCCTTTTATTATTGGCATGCAAACCAGTAATAAACAAACAGATGAAGCGATGAAAGTTTTAAAAGAAACGCTAAATGATTATATTGAGAATGGCCCAACAGAAAAAGAATTGTTGCATTCAAAGAAAAATATTACCGGTGGTTTCCCATTACGTATTGATAGCAACAGTGATATTTCCGGTTATATAGCGATGATTGGTTTTTATAAACTTCCTTTGAGTTATTTAAAAGATTTCAATAAGAATATTGAAGCAGTGAGTCTGGCGCAGATTAAAGAAACATTAAAACGCCGTATAAATCCGGAAAAAATGTTTACTGTTACAGTCGGAACAAAAGAAAGTTCTAATTAAATATAATGGTTAAAGATTTCAATCAACTTCGTATTATTGGTGGCGAATGGCGTGGGCGGAAACTTCGTTTTCCCGATGCGCCAAATTTAAGACCGACTCCTGATCGTGTTCGTGAAACAATTTTTAATTGGTTAGCACCAATGATCCATGGCGCACGTTGTCTGGATTTATTTGCCGGCAGTGGTGCGTTGGGTTTAGAAGCTTTGTCACGCGGTGCAGCATTTACTACTTTTGTTGATAGCCATAAAAAAGTGATTCAGACCTTGCAAGATCACCTGGAATTATTAAATGCAAATGACAAAGCTGAAGTTTTACAAATGGATGGTGTTAAATTTTTAAGCCATGATAATTTTATAAACACGGAAGCCAGGATATATGACCTGGTTTTTCTTGACCCACCTTATCATTTAGATTTTATGCAAAAGGTTGTACCGTTATTAGAAGCGAATGGTTGGCTTGCTGATAATGCAATGTTGTATTTAGAAATTGAAAAACGTCAATCATTGCCGGAATTACCGGAAAATTGGAAACAACTAAAAGAAAAAACCGCTGGTGAAGTGAATTATTTTTTATTCCAGCGATGTTAATTTTTTGTAGTCTGGATGAAGCGTAGCGGAATTCGGGATGATAAGGTATTAACTTTCCCCGGATTACATTTCATTTCATCTAGGCTACATACTTCAGGCCGACGCAGCGCTAACAGATATCCACCTAAGCCAGAATTTGCGTATCAAACAAGATACACACGCAATTTTTGCGTATCAAAATCATTAAAAATAGGTACATAAAGTGCAAATTCAGCCAAACAATACGCTAAAATGTCTATATTAAATGATTTTGAAAAAGGCTTCCCACAGTGAAAATAACCGCAGTTTATCCAGGCACATTTGATCCCATTACAAATGGACACAGCGATCTGGTTCAGCGCGCAGCACGTATTTTTGATCGTGTAATTCTGGCAGTTGCAACGGGTGGTCAAAGTGGCGCTAAGAAGTCCGTTTTTAGCGTCGATGAGCGCGTTTCTCTGGCGAAAGATGTGTTGGCGGATATGCCGAATGTTGAGGTTATTCAGTTTGACGGGCTTTTGGTCGATTTTGTGAAAAATCAGAATGCCCAGGTGATTTTACGTGGTTTACGTGCCGTTTCGGATTTTGAGTATGAATTTCAGCTCGCGAGCATGAATCGTCACCTAAATGAGAAGATTGAAACCCTGTTTTTAACCCCAGCCGAGCAATATAGCTACATTTCCTCCAGTTTAGTGCGGGAAATAGCGTCTTTAGGCGGCGATGTTTCGCCATTTGTACATGAGCAAGTTGCTACTGCATTAAACAACAGAATACGCTAATATACGCGACTTAATTTAAGTTGTTTGAAGCCCAACCCCCATAACGGAGTTTTTCCATGTCTCTCCTGATTAATGATGAATGTATAAATTGTGATGTTTGTGAGCCTGAGTGCCCAAATGGTGCTATCACTCAAGGTGATGAGATTTATGAAATCGATCCAAGCTTATGTACTGAATGTGTAGGTCATTTTGATGAGCCAACCTGTATAGATGTTTGTCCGGTCGATTGTATTTTGGTTGATCCGGATAACGAAGAATCAAAAGAAACGCTTCAGCTAAAATATGAGAAGTTAGTAGCGGAATAAAGAATAATATGAAAGCCTCGTTAAGAGGCTTTTTTGTGCTTTATCATTATACAATGACACCCTTACGTCATTGCGAGCCATGGCTTTTCTGGCGAAGCAATCTCCTAAAAAGAGCGATTTATTACGGGGTTGCCGCGGTCATGTTATTCACTCGCAATGACTGAGTTACTTAGGAAAATTTATGTCTAAAGTCAGTCTTATATTTTCATTTCTTATTTTTTCTTCAGCACTGTTTGCATCCGAAAACAATCCTTCACAAGCTGCGATTGCTTCAGCACATCCCATTGCAACTCAAGCCGGTTTTGAAATTCTGGAAAAAGGTGGCAATGCTTTTGATGCCGCTGTTGCTGTTAGTGCAACACTTGCCGTTGTTGAGCCTTATAGCTCGGGTCTTGGCGGCGGTGGTTTTTGGTTATTACATGTCAATAAAAATAAAAAAGATATTATGATCGATGGTCGTGAAGTTGCACCATTGAAAGCAACACGAAATATGTATTTGGATAAAAAGGGCAATGTTGTCCCTGGCTTGTCTGTTAATGGTGCTTTGGCTGCGGCTATACCCGGTGAGCCTGCTGCACTTGTACATATTGCAAAAAAATATGGACGTTTATCTTTAAAAGAAACATTGGCTCCGGCTATTCGTGCCGCAGAAAAAGGATTTGTGGTAACAGAACATTACCGGCGTATGTCAGGTTTTCGTTTAAAGGCTTTACAAGCATCAAAAGATGCCGCAAAGATTTTTTTAAAGGATAGTAAGGTTGCACCGTTAGGTTATGTTATCAAACAAACTGAATTAGCAAAGACTTTAAAATTAATAGCGAGCTATGGACATAAAGGTTTTTATGCTGGTGAAGTAGCAAAAAAATTAGTAAGCAGTAATAACAAAGCCGGTGGTATCTGGAGTTTAAAAGACTTAAAAGAATATAAAGTAAAAGAACGTCAACCAATTGTGAGTGAATACCAGGGTTATCGTTTAACTTCTGTTGCGCCACCTTCATCGGGTGGTATTGCTTTAGCTGAAATGCTGAATATTTTATCATTTTATAATATCGAACAACTTTCAGAAACAAATCGTGTACACATTATTGTTGAAGCGATGCGTCGTACTTATCGTGATCGTGCAGAATATTTGGGCGACTCAGATTTTGTTAATGTGCCAGTTAAAAAATTAATTAGTAAAAGCTATGCAAAGTCATTACAGCAAAAAATTGATTTTGAAAAAGCCACGCCGAGTAGTAGTTTAAAAGGCGTAGCAGATACCTCGGGTGGTAATCATACAACACATTTTTCAATTTTAGATAAACAAGGTAACCGCGTCTCGGCAACGTTATCGGTTAATTATCCATTTGGTTCCGGTTTTGTTGCCACTGGTACAGGTGTGTTATTGAATGATGAAATGGATGACTTCTCGGCCAAACCGGGTGTCCCGAACGTGTACGGTTTAGTAGGTGCAGAAGCGAATGCAATCGAGCCGGGTAAACGTATGTTATCCAGTATGAGCCCTACCTTTATTGAAAGTGAAGATAAGCTTGCGATCATCGGCACACCCGGTGGCAGTCGAATTATTACCATGGTATTACATGGGATCCTTGCAACAATAGAGGGTAAAAGTGCCAGTGATGTCGTTAATTTACCGCGTTATCATCACCAGTATTTACCTGATGTGATTCAACACGAACCTAATACTTTCTCGGATAAAACTCAGAGAATATTAAAAGAGCTTGGGCATACTTTAAAGCCGTTAAAAAATACCTTTGGTAATATGCA
>CAZSCK010000037.1:24105-25706 GCA_964605385.1 uncultured Thioalkalispiraceae bacterium | reverse complement strand
TACCATTATCTGCGGCATCGCTGGCTAAATCTTCATAGTCAAACTGACTCAAGCCAATATAATCAAGCACATTTTCTTCAATTTGTTGCCATTCTATATCGTTTTCATTATTACCAATTGTGCGTGACAAGCCTGCCAAATGTTCCCCTATCTTTAATATTGCCAGGAAAGTTTTTTCATCTGCAGCTGTTTTATCTTTGTCTGAAAAAATTTCAACGGCATTATGATGTGCAGCAATAACTCGACATAAAATTTCAGGTAACTTCCATGAACGTGCAGCATAAAAACTTACAACTGCATGGTTCGTTTTATAGTGTTCATTCTCAGCATCAACAATCCTTGCTTCTTCCAATAAATATGACTGAACAATCGTTTCTAGATAGTCTGGAAAACGTTGCATTAATAATGGTATGCCAGCATTGTGAAACAAACCCAACATATAGGCCATATCAGGATCATTCACTCGAAGACGTTTCGCAATAATACTGCAAGCACGTGCAACATCGGTCGCAGAATCCCAAAAGAATGTCATTGCTTTATATGTTTCGTCAGAAACATTGTCATTTTGGGATAAGTTATCACGCAAATATAAAGTATTAACAATATTTGCGACCGTTGTCATACCCAACATCATCACGGCTTTTGAAATTGAAGCAATTTCCCTGTTTCCATAAAAAGGGGAGTTTAAAGTCTTTAATACACCTCCCGCAAGACCAGGATCTTTACTGATCAGATCAGCCATTTCATTAAGATCTGGATCTGGCATTGCCATTTCCATCTGTAAATCTGCAATTATTTGCGGCGGTGAAGGAATGGTAATTCCTATTAAAATTTTCTCAATATTCTCTTGTGTTAAGGTGGCATCAGCTGTCATAAATCTAAAATCACTTCATAAGTTTATATTTAATTGTTATCTGGTTATCGGCAACAGCAGTGGCAACTTTAAATTAAAATATGCTTTAAGTTTTTATAAAAACACTTTTTTCAAAGAAAAGAGTATATTTATTAAAGACTTAGAATGTTATAATAATACTTATCTTTAACAAAACATGCTAAATTAAAGAAAATATTTTTTAAACTTAGGCCATAAAATATGGCTCTAATTGAAACATGCTAACAACTCCATTACGATGGCTACCTCTCAACACCAAAATACGTGATTATGACTATTAAACTTAATAAAAATGAAGCTAAGCTCTTTTATGTGGAAGATTCTGAAATTCATGGCAAAGGCCTCTTTGCTTGCTGTGAGATTAAAGCCGGGACTTATTTAGGTGAGTATCTAGGCCCGGAAACCACGGATAACGGCAT
Organism: uncultured Thioalkalispiraceae bacterium; assembly: GCA_964605385.1. Taxonomy (GTDB): domain Bacteria; phylum Pseudomonadota; class Gammaproteobacteria; order UBA6429; family Thiohalophilaceae; genus JAGLTQ01. The sequence goes on along the minus strand of CAZSCK010000037.1, from coordinate 24,395 downwards.
GCATGTTTTATGGACTGAAGATAATGATGGCGAATGGATTGGCCGGGATGGTAAAAATGCCTTACGTTATTTAAATCACAATACTAAACCCTGTGCCGAATTTGATGATTACGAGCTTTATGCTGTTAAAATGATTAAACAACACCAGGAAATTACAATTGATTATGGTGAAGAGCCTTAATTAAATGTGAGCATTGTCATTGCGACGACTGCATGGACGCAGGAGGTACGAGCCCACGGACGGGCGAAGGTAGAACAATGCAGGAGCAATTGTCGAGAGTAACGCAGGA
>CAZSCK010000037.1:0-24005 GCA_964605385.1 uncultured Thioalkalispiraceae bacterium | reverse complement strand
CCGCAATCATTTTATTCTCTTGCAATGACCTGTTTTCTCTAATTTAATACCACAAGTTTTCTCCTTCAATGACTGACCTCAAAAAACAACTAAAACCATTAATTGAACAGTGCATGCTGTTTGATCGTTTTCGCTTCACAAAAAAACTCAATGCACTTTTAAGTAAGCCAGATGAAAATAAAACCAGACAATTAGAAAAACTTATTCAGAGTTCAATTCAGCTTGCCAAAGCACGCGCAACAGCAAAGCCTGTTCCAACTTTTCCAACGAACCTGCCGGTTAATGAAAGGCATGATGATATTTGTAAAGCCACAGAAGAGAACCAACTGATTATTCTTTGTGGTGAAACCGGTTCAGGTAAAACAACACAGTTGCCTAAACTTTGTTTAAAAATGGGGCGAGGTACCTTTGGCGTAATTGGCCATACCCAACCACGACGCATTGCTGCACGCAGTGTTGCTGCACGTATCGCAGAAGAATTAAAAACAGAACTCGGTGAGAGTGTTGGTTATAAAATTCGTTTCTCAGATAAATCAAACAAACATAGTCATATAAAAGTAATGACCGATGGCATTTTATTAGCAGAGATACAAAATGATCCTTTTTTACAACAATACGATACACTAATCATTGATGAAGCCCATGAGCGTAGTTTAAATATTGATTTTATTTTAGGTTATTTAAAGCAACTCTTACCTAAACGTCCCGACTTAAAAGTTATTATTACCTCTGCAACCATTGATCCTGAACGCTTTGCTAAACACTTTGAAAATGCGCCTATTATCGAAGTCTCTGGCCGCACTTATCCGGTAGAAGTTCGTTATCGTCCATTAAATAGTGATGAAGCACAATCTGATAAAAGCGAGACTCAAAAAGACCAGCAGCAGGCCATTCTTAATGCAGTAGATGAATTAAGCCATGAAGGAAGCGGTGATGTTTTAGTTTTTCTCAGTGGTGAACGGCAAATTCGCGAAACAGCTGAAGCTTTACGTAAACACCATCCTGATAAAACAGAAATCATTCCGCTCTTTTCAAGGTTAAGTAATGCAGAACAACAAAAAGTATTTAAATCACACAGCTATCGTAGAATTATTTTAGCAACCAATGTTGCAGAGACATCATTAACTATACCCGGTATTCAATATGTTATTGATACCGGCTATGCACGCATCAGTCGCTATAGTTACCGAACTAAAGTACAACGACTACCAATTGAAAGAGTATCGCAAGCCAGTGCCAACCAACGCAAGGGGCGCTGTGGTCGTACTAGCGATGGAATATGTATTCGTTTATACAGCGAGGATGATTTTAATAATCGTCCTGTTTTTACCGATGCTGAAATTCTTCGTACCAATTTAGCCAGTGTTATATTGCAAATGCACAATATTCGTCTTGGCCATATTGAAAAGTTCCCCTTTATCGATAAACCCGACTCACGCTTAATTAAAGACGGCTATCAATTGCTTGAAGAATTGCAGGCAATGAACAAGCAAAACATTACTCGCATCGGCAAAATATTATCCCGCTTTCCTGTCGATCCGCGTTACGCACGAATGATTATTTCAGCTAACGAATTTTCCAGTTTGAATGAAGTGCTGGTTATTGTCAGCGCGTTAAGTATTGCTGATCCACGTGAACGTCCAATGGATAAACAGCAACAAGCGGATCAAGCTCATTCACAATTTAAAGATGAAAAATCAGACTTTATAGCCTATTTAAACCTATGGAATTTTTACCAGGAACAACGGCAACACCTCTCACAAAACAAGTTACGCAAATTGTGTAAGAAGAACTTTCTTTCTTATAGCCGCATGCTTGAATGGCGTGATATTCATAGCCAGTTACTAACTCAATGTAATGAAGTTAAATATAAAATTAATTCTACTGTGGCCGGTTACAATGCAATTCATCAGGCGATATTAAGTGGTTTGCTCAGTCATGCAGGTTTAAAAAATGAAGACGGTGAATACCAGGGCGCGCGAAATAATATTTTTGCGATATTCCCCGGATCAAATTTACGCAAAAAACGCCCCTTGTGGATCATGGCGGCTGAGATGCTTGAAACTCAACGGCATTATGGTTTAACCGTCGCACAAATTGACCCTTTATGGCTGGAAAAGCAAGCAAGCCATTTAATCAAGAAGTCATATTTTGAAGCACACTGGGAAAAAAGACCAGCACAAGTGGCTGCGTATGAAAAATCAACCTTATATGGTTTAGTGATTAATCCACGCAAAAAAATAAACTATGGTCCGATTGATCCCGAGTTTTCACGAGAACTCTATATCCGTGGAGCATTTATTAATAGAGAATATTCTGCTCATGCCGCTTTTTTTCAACATAATGAAAAATTATTTTCTGATATAGAAAAACTCGAACATCAATCACGTAGACAAGACGTATTGGTTGAGGATGAAGTGGTATATCAATTTTATGACGAACGTATTCCAGCAGGGATTTACAACAGTAAAAAGTTTGACACCTGGCGCAAAGAGGCTGAGAAAGATAATGCTGAAATTTTATATCTTAGTCGTGACTATCTCATGCAACACAGTGCGGGTGATATAACCGAAGAACAATATCCAAAGCAACTTGTTGTTAATAACACTCCGCTATCCTTGTCTTATCACTTTGATCCTACAAGCGAAGATGATGGTGTTACCTTAACCATCCCCGTTGCATTACTTAATACACTTAACCCTTTGCAGTTTGAATGGTTGATACCCGCGTTATTACGTGAAAAAGTCACACAACTCATAAAAACCTTACCTAAAAACTTACGCAAAAATTTTGTTCCAGTACCGCAATTTGCAGATGCTTGTATTGAAGCTATTACCAATCGCTCTTCACCTTTGCTTTATACAATAAGTCAGCAACTCACTAAAATATCGGGGATTGAAATCCCTGATGATGCATGGCAAATAGAAAGCCTGGAACCACATTTTTTTATGCGTTTTGATGTGCGTGATCAGCATAATAAAAGTTTAGCGCAAGGCCGTAGTTTAATAGCATTACAAGAATCTTTAAGCCAGGAAGTATCCAAACAGTTTAGTAAAAATATTAAATGGGATATAGAACAAAAAGGCTTAGCGCAATGGAACTTTGGTGAGCTACCAGAAATCATTAATAAAACGGTTAACAATCTTAATATCAAGGGTTTCCCGGCGCTACAGGATGATGACGATAGTGTTTCTATTGTTGTTGTCGACACTCAAAATCAGGCGCTCGAAATTCATCATGGAGGATTAAAACGTTTATACCTTTTATCTCTAAAACAACAAGTTAAATATTTAACTAAAAATCTGCCGAATATACAAAAAATCTGCATGAACTATGCGAGCATAGGGGGGTGTATTGATTTAAAAGAAGCTATTATTGATGCCAGCATCGAAGAAAGTTTTTTTAGTATAAATAATATAATAAGAATAAAAAAATCATTTGAAGACAACTTACAAAAAGGCAGCAGTGAACTCGTTAACAATGCCAGTTTAATATGTGAAATACTCACCCAGGTTTTTGACAGTTATAAAGAAATCCGCAACCAATTAAAGAAAAATAACAAACCCAATTGGCTGGTTAGTTTGAATGATATTCAATCACAACTTGACCATTTGATTTACGAAGATTTTCTTTATTACACCCCAATAGAATATTTAAAAAGCTATCCACGTTACCTGCAAGCTATACAACAGCGTTTGGACAAACTGCAACAAGCTGCTGAACGGGACCGACAATACACTAATCTGCTTAGTCCATATTGGGAGCATTTTATTGAGTTAAATGATGAATATTATGAGCATCCCGTTTTTTCTCTCTACCGCTGGATGTTAGAAGAGTTTCGCGTTTCGTTATTTGCTCAAGGTTTAAAAACCAACATGCCTGTTTCAGAAAAACGCATCGAAAAGCAGTGGCAGGAAGTTAAAAAAATAATAAGAAAATGAACGGTGTAGCCATCTTATTAGTTTCCCTGGTTTTTATTGTTTTTCGCATTGCCTTTGAACACTAATTTTCCACTACTGTATGTAGTGCCAAACGTTGTAGCGAGTGTGGAAACTTGCGACAAAGCACTTTTTAGTTCGCCTTTTGTCAATGATGATAATGGGTGTATATACGCAGAATACAATACATCCTGACTAACAGCATAACGAGCATCTAAAGCTAAGTGGAAATTAGATTCCATAACAGCATTTTTAGTCTGTATATTTAAGGATGGATATTTTGTAATTGCAGAAACAATTCTCATGCGATCATGTTTTACATCTGATATTAAAGCCATTTTAACTTTTTTATAAGTAAATAAAAGATAGCCTTTTTTGTGTTTAATAACATCAACATTATCAACAACAATCTTCTCCATCAGTTTTTGTGTCATGCTTGCAGCATAAACTGTCGTATTATTTAGAAATAAAAGAGACATGATTAATAAATATTTCATATGTTTTCCCTGTAGTTATTATTCTGATTCCTTAAATACCTATTCCCCGTAATAGCGAATAACCTAATATTATACTTATCGTAATATATTAATCTATAAATCCGACATCCTGTTTTTGACATAACACATGAATATAACGTGCTAATGAACAATAGGGTTCAATTCGTGAAAAACGTTTTTCCAGCTCAAGCAACTCTTCTTCATTTATTTGTTTACGTCGTTCACGACTAATACCATCGTAAAACACACGTACACCACTCTTTAGCACAGTATTTAATTTTAAACCCTTTAGCCAGCGATAAACATCATCAGGGTCTTGTGGGTTAGTCGGAGTTAAAGATTTCCCTTCACCTGACAAAGAATTATTGAGAATATTGTTAAAATTACCTCTTGTGAGGTTTTGATAAATCAAACCGGTACGACTATAAAACATCAATGACAAATACCCGCCGGGTTTAATGAATTTTAATAGCTGTTTTAAAGCTTGTTCTGGCTCTGCCAACCACTCTAGCACGGCATGAAATAACACGACATCATATTGCTCTGCTATATGTTCCGATAACTCCTGTACCGGGGCATGAATAAAACGTGCATCTTTTTCAAGTTTATTTTCAGAAAACAGGGTCTGTGCATCCAGTAACATATTATTCGATAAATCACATAATGTGAGCTGGTTATTTTTTTTCGCTAACTGTAATGCAAAGTTACCCTGCCCTGCACCAACATCAAGGATGGACAAGCCGCCTGTTTCAATCTCAGGAATTTGTTCAAGCAGATCACGCCATAATATATTTAACCTTATCTGGCCTTTTGGCGAGTCATAAATATTTTTTCGAAAACGCTCTGATAAGTTATCGAAATTTTGATCGTGTTTTATTGCCATATAATCTAATGATATTTTTTTTATTAAAGACATAGTATACGGGTAATTATTTTATATATAATAAAAATATGAGAATTAACACAACAAAAATAAAACGACACCAAACATTACTTAAAAAATGCACTCTGTGCCCTGATATGTTTGGTCCACCTGTCGCGGGAAACCCCATTATTTCACCTATTATGCTGATTGGTCAGGCACCGGGAGACAAGGAAATTCTTATTCCAAAACCCTTTGCGTGGACTGCAGGGAAAACATTATTTAAATGGTTTAACCAGATTGGATTAAATGAAGAAGAATTCAGAAATTTGGTCTACATATCGGCAGTATGCCGTTGCTTTCCTGGCAAAAAACCAAAAGGGGGAGATCGTGTACCCAACAAAACCGAGATAAAAACATGCTCAAGCTGGTTAAATGCTGAAATAGACATACTACAACCTAAACTAGTATTACCAGTCGGTAAATTAGCGATTAGTCAGTACCTTGAGTTAAAAAAATTAACTGATGTTATCGGAAAAATTCACCAGGTTGAATTAAATGGATTACAGGTTGACATGATTCCCCTACCTCATCCATCAGGAGCTTCTACCTGGCACATAACTGAACCAGGTAAAACATTATTGCAAACTACTTTAAAGCTAATAAAAAACCATCCTGTTTGGAAAGAACAAACAGCTTGATTTACAAAAAATTAAATTAATAAAAATCACTACTTTTGTCACTTAGTAATATGTAAATTGTTACTGGTTAATTGGCGCAAGCTGCAACATTTAATTGCGCTATGCAATATATATTAAAAATATGTTATTAATTCACTCCTGGAAGGAATAAAAACATCAGTAGACATGTCCTATATTTATTAAAGTGAAAATTTACGGAGTAGAATAATGAAAAGTATAATTCTTACTTTTGTAGTTACAATTAATCCAGCTGCTTCAGCAACACGTGACAACACCATAAAATATGATCCAGTTCAGGTAAATAAGTGGAATAACTTTGTTGCAGAACTATATGAACTACATCTCAATCAAACAAAAAAAGTCCCTATTACAACAAGTGAAGCAACCGGTGGCTATGGTGGAGGTTTTGCAAACAAAAACTTTTATCTTGAAATTTCCTATTTTAATAAAAATACAAATAAACTAATCAGTAAAATTCAATGGGAGGCAGACAAACCTGACACTATACACACCATTGAAGTATTCTTATATGATGCTCAAGGACAAGTTAAAACTGATTTTTATGCGCGCTACTTACCTTATGCGCGAAATGCCCCGGTACAAACACTTATAAACTTACATAACTACAACGACAGCCTGCATTCTTTTCAATAATTTGATGCTAACGGTGAGTTAATTTATGAAACCTGCCGCAGTCAATTTTTTGATAAAGAAATTAATCTTCACCTTGATAATGAAGAAATTTTAGACTTCAGAATAAACGGTTTAGATGAATGGTTAAATGAAGTATATTCAGCTTGTTTTTTAAATGTTGCTAAAACAGCGTCTGCTTTTCTTAGTCCTGCTGATTTAATTGAAAATAACAAAAAGACTTCCGGCCTCCCACTTGAACATGATATTGAAATACTAAATCAAAAAATCTCTAAAAAACCGACAAATCCTTTACTGCATATTAAACGTGGAAAAATATTTTTCCTGTTGCATGAGTTTGAAAAAGCAATAAATAATTTTAATGTCGCATTATTTATTGATGATTCCTTGCAACAGGCCTATTTCGAACGCGGAATGGCTTTAGCCAGGGATGGCCGAGTCGAAGAAGGGATTCTCGATTTAACCTACTTTATAAAACTCAACCAAAATAGCTCACTTGCCTATACTAAACGAGGGGTACGTTATATTTAGGCAGGAAAGTTATATAATGCAAAAAAAGATCTGCTACAGGCAGTTAAACTGGATGAAAGCACCAACTAAAACGGAAGTCCCAACCTGCCCCAGAGCGGCATGAGCTGAAATATCAGAAAACACATCGCCCACAATAGGGGAAAATAAAGATTGTTTAAGATTAAATTCGTATTGAAGAAATAAAGATATAGCCTGGATTGAAAATAAAACAAAAAGAACAACCAATTTATCTGTTTTTATTTTTTTGTATTACAGCATTCATTATACTCACCATGCTTAATTAAAGAACATAATACAATCACAGCACCATGAATACAGGATAAAATTAATGACTTAATTCAACAAAGTAATTTTTATTTAATTAATTTCAACTTCTCAGAGCGGCTAAGTTTTTTAATTGCCATTTCACGTTTTGTCGCGGTACTTCTGTCTAACTGCTTTTCTTTATAAACACATTTTACCGGTCGACGGGCACGAGTGTATTTCGCTGCTTCCTGTCCATTATTATGCTGTTCTAAACGTTTTTCCAAATTATTGGTAATGCCAGTGTAAAGTGTTTTGTCGCTACACTCTAATATGTAGACATACCAGTCAGATTTTTTTTTCTTGCTCGTCACTGAGATTGAAAACCAAGATTTAATGGCTCAAAACCTTTGCGTAATTTAGCCACAAGCTTTTGTAGAGCTTCATTCTTATAACTTTTAGTCGAATAAGCGCCCCATACAGGTGCGGGCCATGCAATATCCGTTTTATAACGTACGATATGATGAATGTGTAATTGTGAAACTACATTACCTAATGCCGCAATATTCATTTTATCTGCATTAAATTCATTTTTCAGAAATGCTAACAATATGTTTGATTCAAGGTTTAACTGCTGCTGATCTTCTTCTGAGAGGTCAAATATTTCTGTTAAACCTTCTCTGTCAGGAACAAGAACACACCAGGGATAATTTGCATCACGCATTAACAATACATGACATAATTTAAACTTACCCAGCACTTCACAATCATTCAATAAACGAGGGTCGAGCATTACCATTTTATGAGTCCAGCTTTTGTTCTATTTCCTGCACAAGAATAAATGGGGCAACAACCACTGTCCATAAACTGGAAGATGATTCATGCCATACTTTAGCATCTTCAATTTCTGCACCAGCTACTGTTTTATCATCTATCCATCTTTTCAGAGTATCTTTATCATCCCTGGCAATAACGATTGCCACATCTAAAATATCGGTACCTTTTGCTACTTTAAACAATACACCTCGGGCAAAGTGTTTTTCAAGTTCAGACCACGGTAGCTTGCTGGTTTCACCATGTAAGTGCGCGCGTAATTCTTCATCTGTTTGTAGTGAAGCATTATTCATAAATCTGATCCTGTTAAATTATTTTGTGGTAACCCAATTAATTAAATGTTCAGGTAATTGTTTGTAATGGATATGTTCTTCTGAAATCACCTTGCCAGAAATAGAAATACCTGCCTCTATAACGCTTTCTTGTTTACCTGTAATTAAAGGATGCCATTTCGGTAACGGCTCACCTAATTGTAATAAACGATAAGCACAGGTTGAAGGCATAACTTCCAATGCGGCCTTGTTATCAATACTTAATATCATACAGTCAGGCATGCTGACTTTACGGTTTTCATAATCAGTGCAACAACAGTTATTTATGTCCAATAACTTACAGGTTACATTAGTGAAATAAATTTCATTAGTATCTTCATCTTCCAGCTTATTTAAACAGCAGCGGCCACAACCATCACACAAAGATTCCCATTCATATTGTGACATCTCGGCTAAGGATTTTTTTTCCCAAAATTTTAAAGACATTTTGTTTAATCCTTTTCTGCAAGACTGGCACACTGGATACAAAGTGATGCAGCAGGATCTACTTCAAGTCGTGCGGTTGAAATACGCTCATCACATTTTAAACAATAACCATAATCACCTGATTCTATTCTGCAAAGAGCGGATGAAATATTACGAAGTCCTTCTTCATGCCTCAGTTTTGTTTCTTGTGTCATTGCCTGGCCTTGTAATGCATCCATCCTGGATAAACGGCCCATCGTACTTTGATCTAATTCAACTATTTTCGAAGATTCAGTTTCACCTTTAATCGCAGTCATTAATACCTTACGATTTTCAATTAAGGTATTTCGAAATATATTTATTTTATCCTCAGATAAATCAACCATCAATCCATTCCACTAAATAATAAATATATTGCCCTTCGGATGATTTTGACGGGCCAAGCACACGAGCAGAAAATAATTTTTTATCTGCATTTGCCTGTTCTATCGCTTCTTCTTTTGAGCTCACTATTTCAACACAACCTTTGGGGAATCGATTACGACTGCGTTTGGGTACGTAAACAACAGCAAAATGTTCCGCAGAGACATTAGTATAAGGATCAGGAGGAACAAAACCACGCATAACTTTATTCTGCGTTATCCTGTTTTTTTACAAACAAAAGTTTGCTGCCGCAATCACGGCATAAATAACTACCTGCACCACGAATAATTTTATTATGTCGACGACTGGTTAACTCGAAGTTCTGACAACCACAGTGATAAATAAATTTTTGAAAATTCCGTACAGGTAAACCACTCAAATCATAGTTTGCTGTTCGATTTGCTGCTACACCAAAAACTTGCATGACTGATTTCCATTCATTGCCATGTGGTCTGCTTTTGTTAAAACCATACAGCATATCTGTTACATAATGCGCAACTTCATGGGGAATAGTTTCGCTGAAATTATCATCAAAATATTTTGCAAAGACATAGGGGTTATAACGAATAACACGTTGCCCGGCTTTAATCCGATACATGCCTGCCGCTCTTCCGCTTAAATCGAAGAGCACGGGAATTTCATTGAAACAACGATTGTAATAATCTGCAGCACTTTTAAGAAAATTCTTTGTTTCTTTTATCACCAGCTCCTGCTGGACAGCTGAAATCGGCTGAATGGGATTATTTTCATCTAGCATATGGCTTATTTTACACTATGGAGCTTATGAAAGCCTGAAAGAACGAAAATATTCCAGATAATCTCAATTATCGCTAATGTTTCCGTGTTTAGGCCAGTCGCTAGAATTAATGGTTTCCTGATAAGCATGCCAGGTTGCATGACCCACTAACGGCATTAACACGATAAAGCCAATAAATCCCGTGGCAAAACCAATGGCAACGATTAATACAATAATGCAAGCCCACAAAAATAATACACTTTTATTACGTAGTACCGCATTGATGCTGGTAACGATTGCCGTGATTACATCTACTTTTCTATCCATGATCATGGGTAATGAAAAAGCACTAAAACAAAATATGATTGTAGAAAATACAGCCCCTTCAAATATACCAATGGCTAGAAAAGGAATAAATTGAGTCCATGCGGCATTGGACACTTCCGGATATATAATATGTGTCATTGATGCCGCTCGTGCCCATATCAAAAAGATCACCGATAAAATAACAGCAAAAATAAGCTCATTACCCAAATGTCTTTTACCTTCTCGTAAACAATAACCCAATTGAGGAGTCATACCTGCTTGAATCTGGCAACTAATTGAATACAAACCGATCGCTAATACTGGGCCAAGAAAAAGAAAACCAGACACTAAACTTGCTAATAAACCCAAGCCACCATAAAACCAGACCATTAAACTAACAGCATAACTTAACACCACAATAAACGAACCATAAGTCAAACTTTGCCGTGGCGCTTTTTTTATGTCCGCCCAGCCTTTTCGCAGCCAGTGTAGAGGGGCATTCATTTTAAGTTTGTTGCAAGACGCAACAAAAGGTAATTCATTGGTATGTGAATTTTCATCAACTGGAAACATAGAATTCCCTCATAAAATTGTGAAACGACTTACTTATAATATTATTATTTTTATTAACCATGCTGGTTACAGCTTAAAATACGCCTGCACAGCAATTTATTCAAGGTAATAATGACAACAAACGAAATTATAGTGACTGGATAAAGATTCGCAGGGTTTGCATGTAAGACTGAATACTTTGCATAAAACCATCATTATGCCCGCCTTCAATTTGCAGGAATTCTTTTTCTGACTGTACCGCAGCATACAATTTTTGCCCAAGTTCAAAAGGGATAATCTCATCTTCAGGACTATGAATAATCAAAACAGGAGTATCAACTGCTTTTATTTTTTTCAATGAATCAAATGAATAGCGCAAATACATTAAAGGAGAAAAAACAGGGAAAGCGATATCAACAAAGTCACGTACCGAGCTAAAAGTTGATTCAAGAATCAAACCACCGGATTTTACTCGCGAAGCAAGATCAACCGCAACGGCTCCGCCCAGGGAACGGCCGAAAATAATGATGTTTTCCGGATTAGTTTTTTTATCTGAAATTAAATATTGCCATGCAGCATTAGCAGATTGATACAAACCAGATTCAGAGGGGCTTCCTTCGCTATCTCCATAACCGGGATAATCAATAATTAAAACATTTAATTTAAGTTTATGAAAAATATAGATTGAATCTCCACGGTGAGAGATATTACCGCCATTTCCATGAAAAAAAAGTACCGTTTGTTTTGCTTCTGGATGAGGGATATACCAGGCAGATATTTTTAAACCATCAGATAACTTTATTTTTACTGGCTCATACGACAGCCCCCATTTTTCAGGGGTAACATCTATTTCTTTTAATGGATAAAACACCATGCTGGGCTGTTTTAAATACAAATACACGTTAAACAGGAAAAATATAAAAAATAGCAAAAATACATTTACGCTAAGCATTTTATTTTTTCTATTTATCATGCGCTAAGTTCTTGGATAAAAATTTCTTAATAATATGTGAGGCAGCAATAAAACCAAAGGTGCCCGTCACAAACGAAGCGGCACCATATCCAAAACTACAGTCCAGGGAAACGCCATGAATACCAGGTTTTTCATGACTAACTGTGCCATCTTCTTTTGGATACAGTTGTTGCTGGCTGGAGAAAACACAATCGACTCTAAAACTTCTTTTAGAGTTCCGGGTAAAGTTATATTGGTCACGTAATGTTGAACGCACTTTAGCCGCTAATGCATCATTATAGGTTTTAGATAAGTCGACAACTTTAACAACAGAGGGATCGGTTAAACCGCCTGCCCCACCTGTGGTGATCACAGGGATTTTATTACGTTTACAATAATAAATTAGTCCAGCTTTAAATTTAATGCTATCAATGGCATCCACTACATAATCATAGTCACGTGATAATAAATCGACCATATTATCTAAGGTAATAAAATCATCAATAATACTGATCTCACAATCAGGATTGATTTGTTTAACTCTTTCCTGCATTGCGTTGCATTTTTTTTTGTCTATGGTGCTGGATAAAGTGTGAATTTGTCTATTGATGTTTGAGTAAGCAATCGTATCAAAATCAATCAAAGTAATTTTTCCTACTGCTGAACGCGCCAGGGCTTCTACCACCCATGAGCCAACACCTCCTATTCCAACAACACAGACATGCATATTACGAATCAAGGCATATGCTTTTGTACCATAAAGTCGAGCAATGCCGGCAAAAGCATCGTCATTATTCGTTGTTTGATTGTTGTCTGTCATAGTCTGAGAAATTAATTACATCATTCGCGTTACGGCTGGTTTGTTCGGCAATAAAGTCAATACTTTCATTTCGTATTTTTGCCAGGGCAGATAAAGTCTCAACAATATATTCCGGACTATTACGCTGGCCACGATGGGGTTCTACCACCATATCAGGCGCATCTGTTTCAAGAACAATAGATTCAAGTGCTAATGTTTTTGCCAGGTTATGAATTTTAGTTGAGTTTTCGTAGGTTAAGGTTCCACCAAAACCCAACTTAAACCCCAGTTCAATATATTTTTCTGCTTGTTGTAATGTACCGTTAAATGCATGACAAAAACCACCTTTTACTTTCATTTTCTTTAATAACTGTAAAACCTGATCATGTGATTTTCTGACATGTAAAATAACCGGAAGATGATGGTTTTTAGCAATCAGCAATTGTTGTTCAAATAATTTAATCTGCTGCTGTTGGTCTAATTCTTTAATATAAAAATCAAGACCAATTTCGCCAATGGCAACGGGGCTCGCTGTCTCTAATGATTTTTCAAGCTTATTAATATCATCTGCCTGGTGTTGTTTAAGAAAAACCGGATGTAAACCTAATGCAGGATAAAGACCTTTTTCAGCATTACATAGTTCAAGCACATTTGGCCAGGTTTTTGATTCAATAGCGGGGATAATAATTTTAGAGATACCCTGGGTACGACAGTTTTCAAGAACCGCAGCACGGTCGAAATCAAAGTCTGTGACATCAAGGTGGCAGTGAGTATCAATTATTTCCATAGATATAAGTTTAGCGTATCTATAGACTAAATTTTGTGTTTTTTTAATTTAGAAAGGATAAACGTAGATAAATTAATGTTGCCTTAAGCTATTTAACTCATCATTTATTATAGAAATTAATTCTGTAAGGACAAAAGGCTTTGTAATGTATTTATTAAATCCAGCCTCAAGTCCTTTTTTAATATCATCAGCACTTGCAGATGCACTTAATGCGATAACAGGAATGTCTTTTGTTTCAGCATTCATTTTCAATTTTTCGAGTGCACTATATCCATCCATACCCGGTAAATTAATATCTAAAATTATCAGATCAAAACAATTATCCGTTATTTTTTTCAGACCTGCTTCAGCTGTACTTGTAATTGTTAAATTAAAATTTTTATAATCTAATAATAAGTTTCCAATGACCTTCTGGTTTGACTTATTATCCTCTACATATAAGATATTATATTGTAAATCACTATTATTTAAATCAGAAGCAACTCTTTTATTTATGCTTATTTCAATTTTTTTCCCAATAGGACAATCAAGATAAAAAGTTGAGCCCTTTCCTTTTTCACTTTCAACACGAATTGAACCGCTCATTATACCCATTAACTTTTTGGAAATAGCTAAACCGATACCTACACCCTCTATATCCGTATATTCAGCACCTAGACGATTAAATGGCTCAAAAATTTTACCTTGTTCTTCTTCTGATAAACCTTTACCTGTATCAGACACATAGATACTGATATGGTCTTCACCAGATTTCTTATACCCAATAGAGACTAAACCATTATCTGTATTATATTTAACTGCATTCGTTAACAGGTTAACTAAAACCTCTTTTAACCTGGTTTCATCAACTTTTACCGATGTACTGTCATCATCTGCAATTAAATTATGTATTGTTATATTTCTAAAATCCAGTTTATGTTTCACCAAAGAAATACTTTCCTGCATTACCCGGGAAAGTGATACATCTGAAATTGAGACAGATAAATGTCCCTCATCAATTCGAGATAAATCTAAAATATCTGAAATCATTGAAAGTAAATGATTTCCCGCTAAAAGAATCTCATCATTATACGAGTCTTGTTTTTCATTTAGATTATGGATTTTCAGAAGTTGAGAAAACCCCAGTATTGCATTCATCGGAGTTCGAAGCTCATGGCTCATACGACTCAAAAATTGTGACTTACTAATATTTGCTTTCTCTGCTTCTTCTTTTGCCTGAAGCATTAAAGCTTCAGTTTTAATACGCTTATCATTTTCAGACTGAAGTGATTCTACAGCCTCTTGTAGTAATTCAGTTCTTGCTTCAATAATTGTTTCTAGCTCTTCATCATAACAATGTAATTCTTTTTTTACTTTTTCGTATAATTTTTGTTCTAATGTAATTTGCCAGGTTACGTCGACACACTGTAATAAAACACCAATAATTTGGCCCTGATTATTTTTTATCGGTGTCAGACTCCAATCCCAACATGTCTTACCTTTTCCTGATGTTTCAATATGCTCAAATGCTTTAGCCTTAATTGAATAAGGTTTTCCTGTTTTTACAACATCATCAAATATTTTCTTATTTTCATCACTCGGATATAAGTCAAAATGATTTTTTCCTAAGAAATAATCGATCTCTTTTCCATGGGCTAAGGCGAAAGCTTGATTAACATGGAGCAGATTAAAATCCAGATCCATATAAATTATTGCGATTTGATGGTTATCAAAAAGAAGTTCAACTAATGAGTTATCAGTAAAAGAGGAAGATGTCATAGTAATCCTTAACAACGTATACAAGATAAGTTTACAATTAATTTAATAATTTTGTACATTTATATACACTTATTCATTATAAGGAGTAACCAAAGTATTACAAGAATATGACAGGAGCATGACAAAACATCCATTTACATGTCTAACCCTGCATTTAGACTTAGTCTAAATCGGTGTCACCATTAAATCGTGCTGTTCTTTTTTATAGATTTACTTTTTCAACTTTGCAAATGCCTGCGCCATTGCTCCGCCTGCTGCCGCAGTATTTTTTGTTTGACGATTTTTTGTATTACGTAGATTATTTTCTTGTGGCTTTCGAGCTGCGGGAGCTCCTTTTAGCGTGGCTGTTTTTCTTTCAATTTCATCAGTCAAACGCATAGATAAAGCAATGCGATTACGTTTAACATCAATATCCATCACTTTTACTTTAACCACTTCGCCAGTTTTGACCACATCATGTGGATCTTTAACAAAGCTATCGGCAATAACGGATATATGAACAAGGCCATCCTGATGAACACCAATATCAACAAATGCACCAAAATTGGTTACGTTGGTGATCACACCTTCAAGAATCATTCCTTCTTTTAGGTCACTGACTTTTTCTATACCGTCTTTAAAACTTGCTGTTTTAAATTCAGGACGGGGATCACGACCAGGCTTTTCCAGTTCTTTAATAATATCGCGAACAGTCGGTTCACCAAAACCGTCCATCGTATAATCATTTGCCGCAAGTAAAGATAAAAATGAACGGTCACCGATCACTTTGCTAATCTCACGTTTGTTTTTTTCTAAAATATCTTTTACTACGGGATATGCTTCTGGATGAACGGATGACGCATCCAATGGATTATCACCATCAGATATTTTCAAAAAGCCTGCCGCTTGTTCAAAAACTTTTGGACCTAATCGAGTAACCTTTAATATTTCCTGACGATTTTTAAATGCTCCATTTTGTTCACGGTAAGAAACAATATTCTCAGCGATGCTATCGCTCAAACCTGCCACTCGTTTTAATAAAGGCACTGATGCCATGTTAATTTCAACACCCACTGCGTTTACACAATCTTCAACTACAGCTTCCAGCTTACGTGCTAATCGATGTTGATTAACATCATGTTGGTATTGACCAACACCAATAGCTTTAGGATCAATTTTAACTAACTCCGCTAATGGATCCTGTAAACGTCGAGCAATTGAAACTGAACCGCGGAAAGTTACATCCAGGTCGGGAAATTCTTTTGCAGCTAACTCCGAGGCTGAATAAACAGAGGCACCCGCTTCACTCACCACGATACTGGTTAAATGAAGTTCTGGATATTTTTTCATTAACTCATTGCTTAACTTATCCGTTTCACGCGAAGCTGTACCATTACCAATAGCGACCAGTTCAACTTTATGTTTTTTTGCTAATGCAGCAAGTACGGAAATAGACTCATCCCATTTATTTTTTGGTGCATGAGGATAAATGACAGCTTGATCAACTAATTTTCCGGTATCATCAACTACAACAACTTTTACACCAGTACGCAACCCTGGATCTAAACCCAAGGTTGCACGAGCACCAGCAGGTGCTGCTAATAATAAGTCACGCATGTTTTCACCAAAGACACGGATCGCTTCATCTTCAGCCGATTCACGCAAACGTAAGTTAAGTTCAGACTCAAGTTGCATAGAGATTTTCACGCGCCACGCCCAACGTGCGCTTTCTAATAACCAGTTATCTGCGGCACGTTGCTTTTGCGCAAAGCCAAAATGTGATGCAACTATACTGTCACACAAACCCATGTCTAATGGTGATTCCAGATCATCTTGCATTGGGATAGCAAGTTTTACACGTAAGATACCTTCATTACGTGCACGGAATAAGGCTAAAGCACGATGTGATGGAATTTTATTAATGCCTTCTGAAAATTCAAAGTAGTCTTTAAATTTAGCACCATTTTTTTCCTGTCCATCAATAACTGTTGCGGTAAGTTTACCTTTTTCCCAGCAAGCATCACGTAACTCACCGACCAAATCTGCATCTTCAGATGCACGTTCCATAAATATTTGTCGCGCGCCTTCGAGTACTGAGACAACATCTTTAAAATCCGCCTCTTCATTTATATAGTTTTTGGCTTCATCTTCAGGTGAAAGAGAATAATCTTGTAAAATATTATCCAGTAATGGTTCCATCCCTGCTTCGCGCGCAATTTGTGCTTTAGTACGACGTTTAGGTTTATAAGGTGCATAGAGATCTTCTAAACGTGTTTTTGTGTCTGCGAGTAATATTGATTTTTCTAACTCATCAGTCAACTTTCCTTGTTCAGAAATTGTTTTTAATACTGTGGTGCGACGTTCTTCCAGTTCACGTAAATAATTTAAACGTTCTTCAAGGGTACGCAACTGCGTATCATCTAAACCACCTGTCACTTCTTTACGATAACGCGAAATAAAAGGGACTGTAGAGCCTTCATCTAAAAGTGTAACTGTGGCTTCAACTTGAGAAAGTTTAACGCCAAGTTCGTTGGCGATTCTTTGTTCTATATTCATGGAGATAATATCTTTATACATTAGTGTGAAAATAAATGGGATTTAGAGTTTCAGGTCATTGCGAGGAAAAACTGAAAACATTTGTTTTCAGTTTTGACGTGGCAATCTCACATTCAACTGGAACCATCTTAAGATTGCCACAGTCACTTTGTTCTTTCGCAATGACAGGATGTTTAAAATTCAATCACTTAACTCTTCCCAACGTGCATAGGTTGTTTCAAGTTCTTTTTCTAACTCACTTAATCGTGCTAAGACTTTATCAATATCTTTCTTTTCTTGTTGATAAAAATCAGGTTCCGCAATCTGCTTTTGGAGCTTCTCTTGTTCAACTTCTAACTTTTCAATATTTTGCGGAAGGGTATCCAGCTCAAATTTATCCTTATAACTTAACTTGGTTTTATTTTTTTCTGGCTTTACTTCTTTTTTTATATTTTTAACTTTAGTTTGCGTCTTAGATTGCCGTGACTGTCTTAACCAATCTTCATAACCACCAACGTACTCATTAATTTCGCCATCACCTTCAAAAGCTAAGGTACTGGTAACTACATTATCCAGAAAAGTACGATCATGGCTTACCAGAATTAAAGTACCATCGTAGTTACACAATAACTCTTCAAGTAACTCTAAGGTTTCAACATCAAGATCATTGGTTGGTTCATCTAATACTAATAAGTTCGCCGGTTGAATAAATAAACGCGCAAGCAATAAACGATTACGCTCACCACCGGATAAAGATTTTACCGGTGAACGAACACGTGCGGGTGGAAAGAGGAAATCTTGTAAATAACTCATAACATGGCGTGAACGGCCATTAATGGTAATAGTGTCACTACCGAAATTAAGATTGTCTGCTACAGTTTTTTCAAGGTCGAGCACAGCACGTTGCTGATCAAAATAGGCGACTGATAACTTTGTGCCCAGGTTAACCGTGCCTGTATCGGGTTCCAACTCACCCAATAACATTTTTAATAAAGTACTTTTACCAACACCGTTAGGTCCCAGGATGCCAATGCGATCGCCACGCATAATTTTTGTGGTTAGTGATTTAATAATGACTTTATCACCAAAGGATTTTGATATCCCTTCAGCTTCAATCACAACCTTACCTGATGACTCACCTGATTCAACTTGTAATTTAACATTACCTGTTTTGTTAAGTCGTGCAGAACGTTCTCGCCTTAATTGTTCTAAAGCGCGTACACGACCTTCATTACGGGTACGTCGTGCTTTAATGCCTTGACGAATCCAGACTTCTTCCTGGGCTAATTTTTTATCAAACAATGCATTTTGTTGTTCTTCTATAATTGCGCGTTCTTCTTTGTTCTTAATATAGGTATCGTAGTTGCCTGGCCAGGATGTGATTTTGCCGCGATCAAGCTCTACTATGCGAGTCGCTAAATGACGTAAGAAAGTTCGATCATGGGTAATAAATAAAACCGCACCATTAAAACCTAATAAAAATTCTTCCATCCATTGAATGGCTTCTACATCAAGATGATTGGTTGGTTCATCTAATAATATTAACTCTGGTTCAAGCACTAAAGCGCGCGCCAACATAACGCGGCGTTTATAACCACCAGATAATGATCCCATCAAAGCATCTTCAGGTAGTTCTAATTTTGTTATTACAGTCGTAATGCGCTGCTCAAGATTCCAGCCATCATGAGCATCAATATCATCTTGTAAACGGGCGAGTTTATTATTCAGTGCGTCCGAAAAATCGGTTTCCATTTCATGTAAGACATGATGATAATCAGCAATTACCTTACCCATTCGATCGAGGCCACCGGCAACCACATCGTAAACACTTAAATCATCCAGTTGAGGGACTTCCTGGGCAAGACAGGCAACACGTAAATCCGGCTTTTTCCACAGACCGCCTTCATCCAGTTCAGCGACACCTTCCATAACACGCATCAAGGTAGACTTACCCGCACCATTTCGTCCAACCAGACAAACCCGTTCTCCGGCATCAATTTGCAGATCAACCTTATCTAATAAAGGAACGTGTCCGTATGCCAAACAGGCAGATTCTAATTTAATTAAAGCCATGTTGTGAAGTTTTACCGAGAATTTAAAGAGCCGCTAGTCTACACTAGCTGTGAATTATTTATTGTAAAAAAACTTAGATTTTTAGCCCATTTCACGATATCGTTTACACTTAAAATATATCGAAAAAGCCCGTTTTTACAACAAATTTCAATCAACGTGGAGCACATGATGAAACAAATAAAAACATTTATTTTACTTGGATTTATTACCAGTATCGCCCTAAATATGGTTGCTTGTTCAGATAATAATAACGAGCAAGAAAGCAAAAAAGAAAGTAGCGGAGACCATGTATGGAAAACTCAAACTGACGCATTAAAATCAGCAAAAGAAATGGCTAAAAAAATGCAAGAAAGCCTGGATCAACAACAAGAAAAAATGAATGACAATAATTAATCTCTATTTCACAAATAAAAAACAACTTCATAATACTGTAACCTAAATGGGACGCTATCGACCGCCACAACCAAAATCATCACCGTATATTACGGCTGCGGGTTACGCCAAGCTGGATGCAGAGCTTAAAGCATTATGGAAGCGACGTGCCTATGTGGTAAAAATATTAGCTGAAGCTGCTGCCGAAGGTGACCGCTCAGAAAATGCTGAATATATTTATCGGAAAAAAGAACTACGCGAAATTGATTATCGTATTCGTTATCTGCAAAAACGTTTACCTGATTTAAAGATCGTTGATAACCTGCCAAGTAATACAGAGCAAGTATTTTTTGCTGCATGGGTTACTTTAGAGGACGATCAGGGTGATGAAAAAACCTATCGAATTGTTGGCCCTGATGAGTTTGATGCAAAAAAGGGCTGGATTAGCATGGACTCCCCCATGGCAAAAGCTTTACTCAAAAAACATGTCGAAGATGATGTAAAAGTTGAAACCCCTAACGGCACTAAAAACTTTTATATTAGCCATATTACATACAATCAATAAAAACATTTTATTTTGCTAATTATGCCCTCCTGCGCACTTTAATTTGATCTGGATCAACTAATTCTTATTTAAATCATTCGCTCTAATTTTAGAGGCTGTAAATTTTCTGGAAAGAGTCTAAAGTACATAAAAATATTCCTTCCTATCCCCAAAGGAGCTGTACATGGAAGATTTTAAACTTATTAATCATATTCAAACTGAAATTGTTGTAATTGATAAAGACATGACTATTGTTGATGCGAATAATGCATTCCAACACCGACACAACCAGGAATGCACTAATGTTATTGGTACAAAATGTTTTAATTCTGCCTATAAATTTACTGAAAGTTGTAGCTACAAGCATGCAGGCTCTTGTCCAGTAAGAAGAAGCTTTATGTCAAAAAAACCTGCATCCGCCATTCACCATTTCTGGATTAAAGATCATGCTGTCGTTGAGGAACTCACCACAACCCCTATTATAGAAGAAAATGGTGATGTGAATTTTGTGATAGAAGAATATCGTGACATCACTCAATTATTGGGTTTAAAAAAAGGCATCATTGGTATCTGTTCATACTGTAGAAAAATTCGTGATGAAGATGGCCAATGGATTACTTTTGAAGCATATTTGAGTAAACATACTGGTGCTCGTTTTTCACATGGAATATGTGAAGAATGTAATGATGGATTATTCGATGAGTTTAAGAATAAACATTCATGTTCACATTAACGCTATATTTTTATTTACGCTAGATTCTAGTCAAACCAAAATTAAATGCGATAGACAGACGTGACTGCCCGCTTTTGTTTTCTGAAACCTCATGCAATGTGTCAGGTGAGAAAAAAACAAACACACCTTCTTCTGGTTTTATTATTGTCTTTTTATTGTTTTCGATAATAATTAAATCGCCAGAATGCTCAGGTACTTTAATATAATAAACACAGGACAAAAGTTCATCGTCATCATCATGTGTGTGTGCAGTTGTGACATCACCGGCACCCATTGCATTTAACCAAAAGCCAAAAGCCAGTTTTTCTTTTTTTATATTTAAGATGCTTGCAGCATTTTCCAGTGCGTTATTAACAATAACTTCAAGCCCGGGTATTTTATTTACTTCAAGATAAATATTTTCATAACGACCATTAAACAAATGTGTTTTTTCTTTGAAGTCCTCGTCATTTAACTGTTCATACTTTATCGCTATTTTTTCATTAACATCAAAACATGACTGACTAAAAATACGTTTGTATAAATCCATCTTTAAAAATAACCTAACATTCGCATTACAAAATATGACAAACCCGCAAGAATTAACCCAACTCCCCAAATCGCCATCCAATAACGTTTAACCCGTAAACCAAAACCGACGAAAGCAATACCTAAAGTAATTCCCAATATAATAGAAAAGAAGACTAAATTATCATCAACAGGTACACCTAAGTTTTGATAATCTCCGGTGTCACGATAGCGCATAATCTCTCCCTTTCTTATTTTAATTTACGAATTTGAAAACTAAGCTTTTTACTTTTCTTAAGTTCATCAATTTCATTTAGGTGTTTACGTAATATTTGACTCGTTGATGATTTCTTTAAAAATACACCTATCGCATTATCATAATACGATAAAGTAAATTTAAATGAAGCATGGAATAAGCGAGATATTTTTTTATACGATACCGCTGCACAATTTTTTAAATCATTATGGCTAACAAAATTCATTACCAAAAGTCCTTCTGGACTTAAATGCGAATTTAATTTTTCAAACCAGGCCTTATTTGCTTTAATCGCTCGAACCGGCTCACCATCCTGCTCACCAAATAAATCATCAATAATCATATCAAAAGGTGGGCCAGAGTAATTCTCCAGCCACTTTATTGCATCCGCCTCAATTAAATGAGCAAGCGTATTCGTGATCCCAAAATAGCGTTTAGCCACCATAATGTGTACCGGGTTCAATTCAACCCCAATAATTTCATCCGGCTTAATATAACGCTGTAACTGCTGGATCACCGCGCCACCACCCACACCCAAGACCAACACTCGTTGAATTGACTCAGCAGGATAAAAAAATGCAGGCAACATCAGAAGGTCCCACACACCGCCGGTGATTGCACGTTGCGGATTAAATTGGCTGTGGAAAACCCCATCAGTGTATAAACGCCTCGTCTGACCGGCAGAACGCACTTCATAATGGGTATTTTTTATTGTTTTTTGCCATAAGATGGCCATAATTCACTTCACTGCTTTATAAGAAATTATAAAGTAATAATTATACCTATTTTTTCATTGAGCTTTGCTTGTCTTTATAGATTTAATCAGTTGCATCAGCTTCGATAAGACCAGCAACATCATACCAATAACCAAACCAACAATAAGATCTGCAACCAATGTGGGTAGTATCAACATGAAGTGATGGATGGCATCAATGTTATGAACAAACATTCCACCACCAACCAGAAGCATTGCAACGGTGCCAATGATCCCCAACAGGTGAATCACTTTTGGCAAAGCATTAATCAACAGTTCACCTGTAATATGTGAAGCTTTAGCACTAACGCCTTTCAACAATTTAGCGCGTTCGATTAAGTGCAAACCGGTATCATCCATACGCACAAGAACTGCTACCAAACCATATACAGCAATGACGGCCAGTAGAGCAATAAAGCTGACGACCATTATCTGAATAGGAAGAGATTGACTGATGACGGTGTCCAGAGTGATAACAATAATTTCTATAGAAAGAATAAAGTCTGTCCGTATCGCAGCTTTAATTTTCGCCGCCTCCGAGTGCAATATCTTTTTCTTATCGGACGATTCACTAGCAGCAGGTTTCTTGGTATGAGGATGTGTAATCCATTCAACAACTTTTTCTGTTCCTTCATAACTAAGATAAGCACCACCCAGTAATAGGATAGGAACAATCAACCATGAAGCATAAGCACTTAACAAAAACGCGATAGGTAAGATAATAATCTTATTAAGTAATGCCCCCTTGGTGATCGCCCAAATCACAGGCAGCTCTCTGGAAGCATGAAAGCCCGTGGCCTTCTCCGCGTTAACCGCGAGATCATCCCCTAATAAAGCAGCCGTTTTTTTTGCCGCCACTTTACTCATGACAGCAGCGTCATCAAGCAGCATTGCTACATCATCAAGTAGTGCTAAGAGACCGCCGGCCATGATTTATCCTTTATT
>CAZSCK010000036.1:1764-25770 GCA_964605385.1 uncultured Thioalkalispiraceae bacterium | reverse complement strand
GGCGAAATAATTTATCACCCCACCCTAACCCTCCCCTTAAAAGGGAGGGGACTATTCCCTCTCCCTTAGGGAGAGGGCTAGGGTGAGGGGATCAAAAACCGACTCGTAATGACAACAGATAATCGGTAGAATAAATCACAACGATATTACCTAAAGATCCCTATGACCCCCGAAGAATATTGCCAGGATAAAACAGCTAAAAGCGGCTCCAGCTTTTATTATAGTTTTTTATTTTTACCGAAAATAAAACGACTGGCGATTACTGCGCTCTATGCATTTTGTCGTGAGGTAGATGATATTGCTGATGCGGAAATGGATAACAAGATCAAACTTGTTAAACTAGAATGGTGGCGCGCAGAAATTGAGTCTCTTTTTGCAGGCTCTGCAAATCATCCAGTCACTCAGGCCCTGGTTCCTGCCATATACAACTTTAAGCTCGATAAAAAATACTTTCTTGAAATTATAGATGGCATGGAAATGGACCTTGAAAAAGTTCGTTTTGCCAACTTTGAAGAACTCAACCTGTATTGTTATCGTGTCGCGGGAGTTGTTGGTTTACTTTCAGCCAGTATATTTGGTTATAAAGATCCAGCTACGCTTGAATATGCAAAAAAACTCGGGCTGGCTTTACAACTTACAAATATTATTCGTGATGTTTACGAAGATTCTTTACGCAACCGTCTTTATTTGCCGCTTGATGAACTTAAAGAATTTGGTGTCACCGAAGCACAAATTTTCAACAGGGAAAACACTGAATCATTTCATAAACTTATTAGCTTTCATGCCGAACGTGCTCATCAATGTTATCGCGATGCTTTTGATACCTTACCCTTGCAAGACAGATACAATCAAAAAACCGGAACTATCATGGCTGCTATTTATGAGAACACTTTAAATGAAATGGAGTCCGATAAATTACAAGTATTAAAACATAAAGTTGTCATCCCGCCGTTAAGAAAGATCACTATCGCTCTTAAAACATGGTTTAAAGAATGGTGGTCTTACCGTAAATACAAAACAACATGACAAAAGAACCTGTCGTAATTATTGGCGCAGGTTGGGCAGGCCTTGCTGCTGCGGTAAGGCTTACAGAACAAGGCCACAAGGTATCTCTTTTTGAATCAGCTAAACAAGCGGGTGGACGGGCACGTGCTGTTAGCTTTAATGATCTCAATGTTGATAATGGTCAGCATTTATTAATTGGTGCGTATACTGAATGCCTGAGTTTAATGAAAACCGTTGGTATAAAAACTTCAACCTCACTTAAACGTCTGCCTTTACTTCTTACTGTCGTTGACAAGAAAAACACCACGCTTAGATTAAAAGCCCCTGCTCTCCCGGCTCCATTGCACTTGCTCTACGCTTTATTTACCGCAAAAGGATTAAAGCTTAAAGATAGAATGGCGGCAATAAATTTTGGTTTACATCTTAAAAAGAACAACTATCAACTAGAGAAAGATATTTCAGTAGAAGAACTATTTATAGAAACTAAACAAACAGATATTTTAGTACGCCAGTTATGGGAACCATTATGTCTATCAATAATGAATACGCCTATTAAAAATGCATCTGCAAATGTCTTTATGAATGTATTCAAAGATGCTTTTACCAACAAAAGAAAAGATGCTGATTTATTACTTCCTACTACTGATTTATCTAACTTGTTTCCTAATGCGGCAATTCAATATATAAGAAATAACGGTGGCGAAGTTTATTTAAAATCTCGCGTCGAGAACGTAAAAACCACTAATAATAAAATCATATCTGTAACAGCTAAAATAGATAATGAGACGCAAACAATAAAAACATCTCAAATCATTATTGCAACCGCACCGCAAAACTTAAACAAACTCATAACTGAATATTCTACATTAAACACTATCAGTAAAAATATTGAAAAATTTAATTACGAACCTATTGTTACTGTCTATTTACAATACTCTAAAGAAACACAACTCCCTCAATCCATGATTGGGTTAAGCAGCACACTAAGCCAATGGGTATTTGATCGAGGTTCTTTTTGCCAACAAGCAGGGTTAATCAGTGTTGTTATTAGCACCAAGGGTGAACATATGACAATGGATGATGATACACTCACACAAACGGTGCACGATGAAATTTCGATACTCTTTAAAAATAAACCTGAACTGATTAAATCCTTTGTTATACGTGAAAAAAGGGCAACGTTTGCATGTACCGTGAATATCAATGATATTCGACCAGAAAACACAACCGATGTTAAAGGTTTGTTCCTTGCGGGTGATTATACCAACACAGGTTATCCAGCAACATTAGAAGGTGCAGTTCGAAGCGGTTTAGCTACAGCAGAACAAATTTCTGTCATTGCGAAGGAATAAAATGACAGCTGATATTGATAATTTAATAAAGATGAATATTATGAATGAATTAATCCAAATACCCACAAACTTCAAACCCCAAGAAAACTGCCTTAAAGATAAAGTCATTCTCATCACTGGCACTGGTGATGGCATTGGTGCAACCGCAGCAAAAACATATGCTAAATATGGGGCAACGGTTATTCTGTTAAGTAAAACCGAAAAGAAAATTGTCACTATTTATGATGAAATTGTTAATGCCGGCCATCCACAACCCGCCATTATTACTTTAAACCTTGAAGTTGCTAGCGCTGATGACTATGCAGGATTAGCACATACCATTGAAAGTGAATTTGGACATCTTGATGGCTTATTACATAACGCAGCTATGTTTGAAGGCTTAAGTCCTATCGCTCAATTTGATAACACCTTATGGGATCGTATTGTTAAGGTTAATTTACATGCCCCCTTCCTGTTATCACAAGCCATGATTCCTTTATTAAATAAATCTCAATCGGCATCCATGGTCTTTACAAGTTCAAGTGTTGCACATAAAGGTCGTGCTTACTGGGGCGCCTATGGTGTAACCAAAGCAGCCGGAGATAATTTGATGGGCATTCTTGCTGATGAACTCGAATTAAACACACCTATAAGAGTAAATAGCATTGATCCAGGTCGAGTAAGAACACGCATGCGTGCTTTAGCTTTCCCCGGTGAAGATCCGATGACGGTGCCCACTGCTGAGGAACTGATGGATGCTTACTTATACTTAATGAGTGATGATAGTAAAGAGGTAAACGGGGAAATTATTGCTTGCAAAAAAAGTTAATTAAACTGCATGTGTTGCGTTGACCGGTTGAATTCACAATTATCATGTAACCTATTATTTGTCCTTCAACATAGACTTTAAATCTGCAAATGGATTATGCGTCGCTGAGTTACCTTTTGCCTCAGATGTTGAACCATTTCCCATATGCGCTTCTAGCTGTCGTTGATGTTCATTATCATGACAATATAAACACAATAGTTCCCAGTTACTGCCGTTTGCTGGATTATTATCATGGTTATGATCCCGATGATGTACCGTTAACTCACTTAAGTTTGTATGATCAAATTCACGACTACAGCGACCACAAATATGTGGATACATACCGAGAGCTTGTTCACGATATCCTTTGCCACGATCTTCACTAGCACGCCGTGCATCTGCCACAATTTTATCTAATTTTTCTGTATCAATTTTAGCCATTATGTTCTCCTGATTCTGAGTATATTAAACTCAGGGATTACTGTCATTACAAACTATATTTTTATGACGAAGCAATATCAATAAAAAAATAATATCGATCATTTTTAATTTTATCTGTTCTTCGTAGGTGCGAATCATAGTGCCCCACGTAATCAATATTTAATTTAGAGGGTATCATTCTCGCGCAAAGGTAAAAACAACTATAGTGGCCGATACTTGCACCGCGTTCGAATGATACCCTCTATTTTAAATAGCGTATGTGGGGCACTATGATTTGAACCTACATAAAAACCTGTAAAATCTACCCTGATAACATTATCTGCATTTATTTAATCATCACTCAATGAATGCCATATATGAGTAAATATCAGAGCGGCTGGCTTTTCACTTTCAAGCCAAACATAAGCATATTGCTCATATTCAACAGCAAGCCGTTCAGCCTCTATTTTATTTATTCCCAAAATAAAATAGCTCTCTTCAGCAAGCCAGGATATGTCAGACAAATCACTCCCCTGCCCAAGTGCATTAAAAACAATAAACTTTTTGAGTTGTAATTTTAATTTAAAGTTTCTTTCTTTATTTTCTTGAGGTGATAACGGCTGACTTCGTGGGTTCCAGGCCGTTAATATTACCGCAGATTTTTCTTTATTTATTATGTCATTAATATCTGAGGGGAGATGCTTTCCAATGTTGATATCGTATTTATTATTATCAATAAATACTGAATATGTTGTAGCTAAATATGCTTTTTCTAATTCGCTTTTTGACATCAGTTCCACCAGACAGCAAAACCGCGTTTTCGGAGGTATTCCCCCAACAATGCTTCTTTATACTCAGCCTCTTTGCGCGTTGAAATAGGATTATATTTTTCAAAGAGTTTATAGCGAAGACGAAGGCCGTATTTTTTGGCATAACGATTGGCTTTAATACCTGCCTTATGCTGATCAAAACGATCATCGGGTGATTTGGCTGTTTGACCAACATATACACAGGGATAGTCGTCAATATAATCAGGATTCAACTCACGAAACTTTTTAACCAAAAGAACGTCTTTATCTAAATCGATAACATAAATACTATAAACGTTTTTCTTTCTTGCCATCTGAATTATTCAGTACTGTTATTATTCACTACTGACATTATTATGCGCTTTAATACAAAAGATAATAAAAAATGAATTCCAGTTATCGTAACCATCAAGATCATCAATATTATTAAGCTCTGTTTCATTTTTTAAATATTCAACAGTTTTAGATATATGTTCATCATCAATGCCATTTAATTTAATAACATCAATAGTTGCTTTAGAGGGAGACCATTCTTTTAGTATTTTAGACATTTTATTATTATTTTACATTTCCACATTATGATAAACATTTTGTACGTCATCATTGTCGTTTAACATATCCATGAACTTTTCAAACCATTCAACATCATCACCACTGATTTTTGTGGTTGATTGAGGGAGGAAAGTAATCGTATCAGAGATAAATTCAACATCTTCACCTAGCATAGAGGTTAATGCGACTCTTGTTTTATTATATTCAGTGTGTGGTGCAAAAACTGTAATAACTCCGTCTTCTGACTCCACATCGGTTACATCAACATCGGCTTCTAACAAGGCTTCCAAAACAGCATCTTCATCGTTACCTTTAAATGCAAAAACAGAAAGATGATCAAACATGTGTGCGACTGTACCTTGCGTACCAATTTTTGCGTTACATTTATTAAAGCATAAACGCACATCATTAAAGGTGCGCGTGCCATTATCGGTTAGGCAATCTACAATCACATTAAAGCCACCCGAACCAAAACCTTCGTAACGTGCAGGAACAAAATCTTCACCTGCGCCACCTTCAGCTTTCTTGATTGCTTTTTCAATTACATGTGCCGGAACCTGATCTTTTTTTGCATTATCAATAATACGACGTAAAGATAAATTTCCATTTGGATCCGTACCACCATTTTTTGCGACTACATAAATCTCTCGGCCATATTTTGAATACACTTTCGCTTTTGCGTCAGATGTTTTTGCCATTGATTCTTTACGGTTTTGATATGCTCTTCCCATGATAAGGTCTCTAATTGTTATAAGTAAAATAATGTATTAAATACGGTTAATAAAAAAATATGCTATCTACTGCTAATCTGATATTACACCGCGACAATTTGGGAACTGTGAACATCCCCAAAATGTATTACCGGCATTTTTTCCTTTCCTTGCAGTTCGTTTAATCATTTCACGACTACAAATCGGGCATAAGGGTTCGAGTTCAGGCATTTCCTCAACTGCTTCATCTGCTTGTGCTTCATTGTCGGCACCATCATCATTCGAGGCACTTAATACACCAACCATTTGCGATAAATCAATCCCATTTATGAGTAACAGATGTTTACCGTGTGAATAATCAAGCGCATCCTGAGTAAATAATCCCGTGGTAATTACAATACCATGCGATACTGATTCTGAATCCATTTCAGCGTATAACTCTTCTATTACAGCAAGATCAACTTTGTATTCTCTCCAGTGCTTATATTGAACAAATATTGTTTCAGCATCCATCTTCAATACAATATTAACATTGTCGTTGTTGTTTTCTTTCATGGCAGAAACAGAGTAACCACGTTGCTTAAAAAGCATAGATATAAGTTTATTAAATTCATGATCATCCAGTTCTTTTAGATAATCAAAGGCATGATCAGGTACAGGTTGATTAAACCCTTTTCCCGGCTTCATATTTTTATTTGAAGATAACGCCGTTCCTTTCAACCACGGAAGTTTCGAAACGGTATTAAGCATCACTTTAAAAATTGATTCTTTTTTCATTTCGAATTATTTTTTTCTCTCATGATTTATAAGTAATTAAATTAACTTAAATCATCAATAACGGCATTAAAGCTCGCGCTTGCACGCATAACCTGTGACACCAGTTCTTTATTTGGACGATAATAACCACCAAAATCAACCGGCTTTCCTTGTACACTATTAAGCTCATCGACAATTTTTGTTTCATTACTTGTAAGTTGTTCTGCAACAGGTGTGAAAATAGCTTTTAATTCACTATTTTCATTCTGCTCTGCTAATGCTTGCGCCCAATACATTGCTAAATAAAAATGACTGCCGCGGGTATCTAACTCACCGACCTTACGTGAAGGTGACTTATCATTATTTAGAAACTGACTATTGGCTTTATCTAAAGCGGCGGCTAATACTTTTATTTTTTCACTTCCGGTTTTATTCGCGAGGTCTTCTAACGATACGGCCAGGGCTAAAAACTCACCCAATGAATCCCAACGTAAATGGTTTTCAGTTAATACTTGTTCGACATGTTTAGGGGCAGAACCACCCGCACCTGTTTCAAACAAACCACCGCCTGCAAGCAGCGGTACAATAGATAACATCTTCGCACTGGTACCTAGCTCTAAAATAGGGAATAAATCGGTTAAGTAATCACGCAAGACGTTGCCTGATACAGAAATAGTATTCTCACCTGCTTTAACACGTTCTAATGTATATAACGTTGCATCAAACGGAGACATGATTCGAATATCGAGACCATTGGTATCATGATCTTTAAGATAAGCTTCTACTTTTGTAATTAACAGAGCATCATGTGCACGCTTTTCATCTAACCAGAAAATAGCCGGTTGCCCCGTTAAACGAGCACGGCTAACCGCAAGCTTAACCCAGTCCTGAATAGGTAAATCTTTAGTCTGGCACATACGCCATATATCACCTTGCTCAACACTGTGTTCAAGTAATGTTACGCCTGAAGCATCGGTTACGCGTACTGTACCGTTAACCGGAATTTCAAAGGTCTTATCATGCGAACCATATTCTTCCGCTTTTTGTGCCATCAATCCTACGTTACTCACGTTACCCATGGTTGTAACATCAAAGGCACCATGCTCAATACAAAAATCAATTGTCGCCTGATAAATACCCGCGTAGTTACGATCTGGAATCATTGCCTTGGTATCATGTAACTTGCCATCTTTGCCCCACATTTTTCCGGATGAACGAATCGCAGCCGGCATGGAAGCATCAATAATCACATCACTTGGTACATGTAAATTGGTAATACCTTTATCGGAATTGACCATCGCTAATTCAGGGCGAGTTTTATAAACTGCTTCAATATCTGCTTCAATCTCTTTGCGCTCGGCTTCAGGCTGTTCACCGATTTTTGCATAGACATCACCTAAACCATTACGGGTATCAACACCCAGCTTTTCAAACGTTGCGGCATGTTTTTCAAATACATCGTTGTAGTACACATTAACAGCGTGACCAAAGATAATTGGATCAGACACCTTCATCATGGTCGCTTTCATATGTAATGACAGTAATACACCTTCGTCTTTCGCATCCTGCATTGCCGCTTCAAAGAAATCACACAATGCATTAACACTCATCACCGAGGCATCAATCACTTCACTTGCTAAAACAGGTATTTTTTCTTTAAGTACCCGGGTTTTTCCATCATCAGCAATCAGTTCAATTTTTACATCACCTGCAGTTTCAATCACTACTGATTTTTCACTGGAGTAAAAATCACCTTC
The DNA here is from genome assembly GCA_964605385.1 of uncultured Thioalkalispiraceae bacterium. Lineage (GTDB taxonomy): Bacteria > Pseudomonadota > Gammaproteobacteria > UBA6429 > Thiohalophilaceae > JAGLTQ01. Next base: position 17,622 of record CAZSCK010000036.1, on the reverse strand, counting down.
CGGCATCGAAGCCACATGGGATTTAGAATCACTTGACCAGGCTCCCATCGAATGCGGATGTTTTTGTGCATATTCTTTAACCGGACCTGCTACACGACGATCTGAATTACCTTCACGCAAAACCGGGTTTACCGCGCTGCCCAACACCTTGCTATAACGCGTTTTTATGTTCTTTTCTTCATCTGTTTCAGGATCTTCAGGGAAATTAGGAATGTCATAACCAAGTGATTGAAGCTCTTTAATTGCTGCCTTTAATTGAGGCAAAGAAGCACTGATATTGGGTAACTTAATAATGTTCGCATCAGGTGTTTTTGCCAACTCACCAAGTTCCGCAAGTGTATCGGCCTGCTTTTGATCATCAGCCAGATTATCAGGAAAATTGGCCAAAATACGTGATGCCAGCGAGATATCCCGTGTTTCTACCTCAATATCCGCCGCTTTAGTGAAAGCCTGAACAATGGGCAAAAAAGAAGACGTGGCTAAAGCCGGAGCTTCATCGGTTTCGGTATAGAAGATTTTGGAACTGGACATTATGAATATCTCTAATATTGGTTAATAACGGGGATACCCCGTAAAACCAGTATTATATTTCAGAATGGAGATTGGTTCACGTCTTAAGAGAGGGTTATTTAGGCCACAAATGTGGCTGTAACTGAATGCCGATCAGTTAAGGTGTTATTTGTTTGCCGTAGGTTAGAAATTACATCCAAGGATGGACTTATGCAGCGATGACATGGATGTTATAGAGCTGCCATTCGAACGCGGTATATACACTAAGCTTTATGGCTGATTTTTACCTCGGCGTACGAATAATACCCTCTCATATATTTCTGATGTGGGGCACTATGATTCGTACCTACAATTCTTAACTGTTCGGCATTAGCTATGACTGGCTTTTTTACTGAAAGATAAAAAGAGATATAAACCTCATCCCTCATTTACAGTTACTAGTTTTTGATTATTTCTAAGCTTTCGTTCGAGAAAGAAACAGGCAAAAGGAATAACAGAAGCAAATAGTACTAAAAGCCAAAACGTGATCGACCATTTCTGCTGATGACTGACGACTAGCGATGCCATAAGATATGCCAACCAAAGCAGACCATGAGTCATTCCAACTATCCAGACAATATCAAAATATCCAAAGTGATATTTCGCTGGCATAGCAATAAATAACAGAACAATAAGTGAAAAGCCTTCAATTAGACTTAATTTTCTGAAAAAGGACAACATAAAAAACCTTCTAATTCGAACCTACAAAAACAAATAACACCTTAAATAAACAGCATTAACATAAAAACCTTCTAATTTTATTTTAATAAAGTCTAACGATATTTACGCAAATACATCCATTCAAAGAATCGTTTTGCCCAGTGCAGAACAACCGTACCCGGCAACATAATATTTCGTTTTTTAGTACGCGAAACCATGATGCCCTTGTCGTTACTATCAACAATACAGATCAGTTCTACTTTAAAACCAGCATCAGCAGTTTGGCCATTTAGTTCAGCATGCAAATTTTTTGCTGCCGCTTCTGCTTGTAAGTCTGCCATATGTGCTTGTTTCGGCATCCAGTCCGGGCCGGGAAAGCTACCAGAATCACCAGCAACATAAACCGCTTCCATTGATTCAACTTTACAGTGTTGATTTGCTTTAATTAAACCACCCTCTGAGCGAGGTAGTTCACTGTTATCAAACCATTTATTACCCGTCATTCCTGGCATAAAGATAATCAAGTCAGCATCAAACTCAGCCCCTTCGGTGATCACCTTGTTACTCTCAAAGGCTTTCATTTTTTCACCCAGGTAGGTTTTAACACCACGCTTCTTCATTTCATCCAGCAATTTACCCACAGCCTTTGGCCCTAAGCGATTACCCGGTTTAGGTGCAGGACTAAAAAATACCAGCTCAAACTTATCACGTCGTCCCTGCTTTTTTAATAACGTATCTGTACCAAACAAAAATTCAAACATCGGGCCGCCACGCATAGCCGATGGCTCTTTAGGATTACCGGCAAAACCAAACGCAATGGTACCGCCTTTCATTTCAACTAATCGATCACGAATTTGCTCAGCAGCATCAATACCTTCACAAGGTGTAATGGCATTCTCGATACCCTTAAGTTTTTTAATAAAACGTCCACCAGAGGCAATAATTAAACCATCATTACTCACTTCACCATTATCAGTTTTAACTGTTCGACCAGCATCACGCAACCCCGTTACGCTACCCTGGTGAAATATCACGTTCATACGACAAAAGAAGTTATCCAATGGCACAATGATATCTTCACGCTTACGTAAACCACTGGGAACCCAGATTAAACTCGGCAGGTAATGTAACTCTGCTTTAGGTGCTATCAGTGTAATTTCACAATTTTTATCCTGTTTGCGTAATTGTCGTACGGCACTTAAGCCCGCAAAACCTGCACCTACAATTGTAATTTTTTTCATTTCAAACGACCTGTTTTGAGTAATTTGAGAGAGAGGCATTCAAAAAGGGAAAGTAACAGGACAGATGTCTTTCGTCTATGTAATTATGTTAATACTTAGTTAAAAATGAAATAAAAGAAGCTAAATCTCTTTGATAATACGATGCTTTGCATTAATAAAATCAGAATGTGAAACATAAATTAAATCGGAAATTTTCCTTACCATCAACTCTTCATACGGATCTAAATGATTATCCGCATAAGCCACTGCCCATAAGTTTTCGATCACTTTTATTTTTTGCTCTTGTGAAAAACCCTTAGCAATAAGACTGGTAAATTCATGCAAGCCTACAGCCTGTTTTGCTTCATCATGCGCCAGGTCGAATAAGTCACTGGTTTCTATACTTGATAGCGAAAATATTTGTTGCAGTTTTCTTTTTAAAACCTTTTCTTCTGAATCATGCTTTTTACCATCATTCAACATCATTTCAACCATTAATGCAGCCGTAGCAAGACGTAACGGGTGTTCTAGATCTTGTGGTTCAATTACATTAATTTTATCGTCAAAAAATTTCTTAATTGCTTTTAACATTACTTTCTATACCTGGTAATAATTTTTTAAACTTATTAAAATCACACAACTCACTGTTTTAAATCACTAGTTTCTTATTTCCTGTAATGCCAGCCAACTCACTTCGCATTCACCTGATTCAGTCGCAATATAGGCTGAATCACCTGTAATGCTGATCGACATATCCATTGTTCTCTCTACCAACGCAGCCAGTACCTGAATATTTTCCCAATCAAATTTATAAACAGATGCTTTTAATTGATTAACCTTTTGTTGTGACTGACTCCACCAAACATCAGCTTTTGAATTAAAACAATAAATCTTAACTTTTTCAGCCAACCGGCAAACTTTTTTAATTCTATCGAATGCAGGTTCACCAACATCAATCCATAATGAAATTTGATCATCCAGTGTACGAACCCATATATCAGGTTCGTCTATCTCACTCAGCCCTTTGGTAAAGCTCATATTCTCCTGAGCATTAATACAATAAGCTAAAACTCGAACCATCATGCGTTCAATTTTTTCAGAAGGATGTTGTGCTATGGTTAAATTGAGTGAGTCGTAATAGTTTCGATTAAGATCGGATAATGAAATTCTGAATTTATAAATCGTTGGTTTTAGTGCCACTGAATAGATACGCCTTCTTTTTATTTTCTACTAAAATAATTATCTATGAAGACAATTTAACCTTAAACACGCCCACATCAACCGAGTTAACTGTTACACTTTTCCCTGCTTCAATAGTGTCCACACCAGCATCTTTATCAATCACAACTTTCCAGCTGATACCAGAATAATGTATTGAGCCAGGTTGAGTTGCTGAAATATCACTTTCAACAACAAAAGTATAACCAACCAGGTCACTGCTATTATCTTTTTGTACAGCACGACTGCCTTGTAATTTCTTTAATTGTTTCCACAACAATGTGGTAATCACACCTGTGCTAATGCCAGTGCTGGCTATACCTGCAATCCATGTTTCTGGCAGTACACCAAAACTCATTAAACCACCCGTCGTTAATGCGCCCAAACCCGCAAACAAAAATACGCCCACGGTAAAACCAGTAACAACTTCTAACGCCAGCAAAGCAAAACCAAACACCAGCCAAAATTCGGGCTGGTGAGTGACAATATAATCAGTAATCATCGCGCATTCCTTATTTTAGCTAGCGGTTTTACCCGTATTTAATGTATTAATAATAGTCATCGCTTCAGCCACGACCGTTGCTGCATTACTGCTACCATCGGGTAACAACACCACGGTGGAATCTTTCGCAATAGCATGTTTTGCTTCAATCGCTTTTTCAGCCAGATCCAGCTGAATCGCTTTTTGACCCTCTTCCGTTTTAGCAACCTGACCAACAGTATTAAGAGCCTCTGCTTGTGCATTGGCAACTGCAATAATCGCCTGCGCCTCACCTTCAGCACGTAAAATCTGTTCAGCCTTATCCGCTTCGGCCGCTAATACCTGCGCCCGTTTGTCACCTTCGGCCACATTAATAGACGACTGACGACTACCTTCAGACTCAAGAATCGTTGCGCGTTTTTCACGTTCAGCTTTCATCTGGCGTTCCATTGCCTCTAAAATAGTACGCGGTGGTTCAATATCCTTAATTTCATAACGCAGCACCTGTACACCCCAGGGTGCAGACGCCGTGTTAATCGCTTGTACGATATTGGTATTCAGGCTTTCACGTTCTTCGAATGTTTTATCCAGATCAATTTTACCAATTTCACTACGCATGGTGGTTTGCGCCAACTGGCTTACCGCATACACATAATTATCCACACCATAAGATGCCTTGTAAGGATCAAGTAATTTAATATACAGAACACCATCAACTACCAGTGAAATATTATCTTTGGTAATCGCTGACTGGCTGGGTACATCAAACGCATGTTCTTTTAATGACTGGTTATAAGCCACTTTATCAATAAAGGGGAAAAGGATATTAAGACCCGCAACCATAGTTTTATTGTACTTACCAAAGCGCTCGACAACATAGGCCCTGTTCTGTGGCACAAATTTAACAGACGACTTCACCACAATAATAATTAATATGGCCAGGGCCGTCCAAAAGCTGAAAATCACATCCAAAAATTCATTTATAAACATGGTTTATGTCCTCTTTAAGATTATTTAGTTAATAAGAATAGCAGATTGAACACTGAAATACGCTTCAATATTTAAACGAAGAATAATTGATCTTTGCTACGGTATTTATCGCTTCACATCCTGGGTATTCAGATCAGGGATGTAACGGCTAATAACACTGTCCGACAAAGCCCCAAAGATAAATCGACGTGACTTATACCAATAAGCACCAAAATAGATTACAAATAGTCCCAAGGCTATTAAAACATAAATAATAATATCTTCAGTGCTATTAAGTTTGTCCTTAAATAATTGTGTAAGGGCATAAATGATATACAGTTGCGTTGAAATGAGCATGGCACGTCTATCAACCAATAACGCAACTAAAAAGAAGCCCGCGAAGAACACAATAATCATTACTTCTTTATTCAATATCGATAACCATTGTTGTTCACTTATCAGCATAGAAACCATCAAGCCATGAACAATCAACGGCGATGCCAGCAAATGCAACCAAAATGCACTATCACTCAAGTGCGAGACCCTTTCGGTATCTTGTGAGTCAAACCACAATGCGACAGCAAAAATGATCAAGCCACATCCAGCAAAAACAATCGGAGTTTTAAATACATCAACGCCCATAAAAATAATAAACATCGCCACCAAGCTTGCAGCCAGCGGTAATAAACTAAAGGGCATTTTATAACGGAGGTAAAATAGTAAGCTGGTAATACTCAACACTGCAAACTTAAAAATAGTCGCGCTGTCATTTTCAAATAACGTTATTTTATTCACAAAAAATAAAATAGAAAGTAAAATAGCCATCCCCGGTAATGCCAAACGACGCACACGCACCAACCACTCAGCTACAAGTACAAAAAAAGCGGCTGGAAGTAAATAATAAATACCGGAAATATTCGATAGATTAATAGATATCACTAACAGAACTACACCCAATGTTATAAATACATCTCCAAAGCTGCGTATAAACCGGAGTGGTTCTTCTCGATTATCAGATAGAGAATCTGACGGTTGTTGCTGAAGAAAATGATAAAGCGGATCAACCTGTTCAGTTGAGATAATCTTTTGTTCAGCGGCTTTTTGTAAACTATTTTTTGTAATCATAATGAGCCAATAATTATTGTAATAAAAAAACAGGTAGCAAAATAATATAACCTATTTAAATTTCTTAACCCGATAACCTTTTTTACGAAGTTGTTGTAACAACCCATCTTTGCCAACCAAATGTAATGCACCGACTAAAATCATTTCAATGTTTTTATCGATCATCATTCGTTCTATATGAGGCATCCAGTTATTATTTCGTTTAACTAACAATGATTGATATATATCCGGGTAGTCACGTATCATTTCTGTTAAACCCACCTCAACCAATTTATTTTCGTCGCCACTTAGCCATGCAGACTTAATTGTATTCATCGCAGTTTCCATTCGACTCATGTCATTAATACTACTTAATAACATTGCATCTTCATTACCCTGCCCCATGGTACGAATGAATTCCAGTTGCTCATCAACCGTTTCAAAATACTCTGTTATTTTTCCTACCTGTTTAGCTTTGTTATGAAAATATTCATCAACACCAATATCCACCATACCCATTTTCTGAAGCTCTATAACGGTGATAACAAGAACAACCATTGAGGGTTTAAAGTTAAGAAGCGACTCAATTGGAATACTTCTTTCAGCCAGATACTTTTTTAGCTTATTAAATGTTTTTTCGCTAATAGCATCCTTTAATGATTTACCAGTAGGAAATGTGAGCATTTGAGCCATTTTCATTGCAAACTCAGGGGTTTTAGTCATTTCAATGTTTGTTTCAAACACAAGTTTGTTTGACTTTTGAAAGGCTTTATTAAATTCAACAGGTAAAGGGTAATCTTCTTTTTTAAGTACATGAATCGTACCACCTAAATATAATTCATTACCGTTTTTAGAAATGTGCCAAAGTGATGTTTCAGAAAAACACACCGAAGGGAATATAAATAATATAAATAATATAAATAAATATTTATGCATTGCTACTCCATTTTCTGTGTTAGTTGTTTTAGCTCCAAAAGAAAAATTTCCTTATCAATAAACTGAAGTACTTGCATACCCATATCCCGGGCTCGAGCTACATTGCTCGCATTATCATCAATAAAAAGTATCTCACCAGGTGGCATTCCCAGTTCTGTTGCCACATCAGTAAACAATGATGGATCTTGTTTTCCTTTACGCAGGTAATAGCTATTAAACACATGGTCGAAGGCATCAAAAAAATGATTCTTCTTATTCAATCTATCTAACCAATCAGTCTGATCACTCAGTATACCCGTAACATAACCCTGCTCATGTAACTGTTGCACCCGTTCTATCATCCATGGTCGGATCACAAAGCCGGACAAAATACGATCAGTAAGCACATCGTCATCCCCCTGCAATCCTGTACGTTCACGCATCAGTGCCCAAAAGTCAGCTGCGGTACCACGACCCAGAACAAAACCTGAATCATAAACTGCTTTCATCCCTTCGGCAGGCATAGCCGCAGCATCCAGATCCTGCTCCTTTGCCAGCGCCGCAAGGCCATCACGAAAACCTTCATCGGCAAGTACGCCACCATAGTCAAATAATACCACGCTGATTTTTTTACTCGACATGCAATATATTACCTTCTTTTGTTTCACAACAATTTATTATTTGATAAAGACAACTATACTTAAACACAGAGATAAGAAAAACAGCCATATTCATAGGTAAAGGGAGTTTGACATGATTGATATTACCACTGTTCTGGGAAATGAAGCCGACGATTTACTGAATCACCAATGTGATACCATCACACATTCTAACCTGCATCTGCCCGGGCCGGATTACATCGAGCGCGTTGTTGCACATAAAAACCGAAAACCGGCTGTTTTACGTAATCTCAACAGTATCTATAATCATGGCCGTCTGGCAGGCACCGGTTACCTCTCACTGCTACCGGTTGATCAGGGTGTCGAACATACTGCTGGTGCCTCATTTGCACCCAACCCGGCTTATTTTGATCCGGCTAACTTGTTTGAACTGGCGATTGAAGGTGGATGTAACGCCATTGCATCAACACTGGGTGTCATGCAATCCGTCTCTCGTGATTATGCTCACCGCATACCGATGATCATGAAAATCAATCATAATGAATTACTCACCTACCCCACTATTTATGATCAAACATTATTCGCCAGTGTTGAACAAGCTTTTGATTTAGGCGCTGTCGCCGTGGGCGCCACGGTCTATTATGGCTCTACTGAATCACGCCGCCAGATAGCCGAAATAAGCGAAGCATTTGAACATGCACATTCACTTGGACTAGTAACAGTCTTATGGGCTTATTTGCGCAATGCTGATTTCAAAAAAGAGGGCACCGATTATCATACTGCCGCTGACCTCACCGGTCAGGCCAATCACCTTGCCGCAACCATTGATGCCGACATCATTAAACAAAAACAAGCCACGAATAATGGTGGCTTTGGTGCCATTGGTTTTGGTAAAACGCATCCTGGCATGTATGACAAATTATGCACAGACCATCCCATTGATCTGGTTCGCTACCAGGTAGCAAACTGTTTCATGGGCCGTACTGGTATGATCAACTCAGGTGGTGCCTCGGGGACAAATGATCTGCAACAAGCCGTGCGCACTGCTGTTATTAATAAACGTGCCGGAGGAATGGGTCTGATATCAGGTCGCAAAGCATTTCAAAAACCCATGAGTGAAGGTGTAGAACTTTTAAATGCGATTCAGGATGTTTATTTATCCGATGACGTTACGATTGCCTGACTGTTTTACCATAAACAATTAAGCAACTCGGCACTGTCATGTGCGGGATTGTTCACCGCAGGTGAAACAGGATACATTTCAATATCCGACTCGGCATAAGGGACAAGCAAGGTTTGTAAATAATCGGTGTCTTTTGACTCTAACCAATCATCAAACTTTTCCGGTTTAAGTATCACTGGCATACGTTCATGAATCGGTAACATAAACGGACTGGCCTCACAGGTAATAATAGAACAAGACTCTATTCTATCCCCTTCACCATCATCCCAGTGATCCCACAAGCCCGCAAACACTAGCGGCGTGTCATGCAGATGTTTAATGTAATAAGGTTGTTTACCATTTTCTTCATGCCACTCATAAAAACCATCAACCGGAATCAAACAACGATGACGACGAAACGGTGCACGATAAGCCGGCTTAGTCGCAACCGTTTCTGCTCGCGCATTAATCATACTAAAACGTTTATCTAAACCCTTTGACCATGACGGTACTAATCCCCAGTGTAAGAGAACCAGTTCTTTGTTGCCTTCGAGTGAAACTCGGCAAGCCAGAATATCTGAGTTGGGTGCAACATTATAGCGAGGGGAAAAAGATAACTCAGACTCCAGGCCAAAAAGTTCAGCGTATTCTTGAGCAGAAGAAATTTGTGAAAATCGGCCACACATTTATTAACTCACCTTACTCACTCTGCAAGCCATGAGTATTTTTATGCTCAGTGCCAATACGTTCGTACTCCGCTATCACTTGTGCACCTAATAAAAGAATGATCGATGCCATTTCTAAACTTACCAGGATAATAATCGAAGTCGTAAAAGCACCATAGATGACATTAACCAGAGATAACGTTGAGAAATACCAAACTAAAAAATGTCGCATCAACTCCCATAATAGCGTAGCCGTAATGCCACCGATCAACGCATACTGTATTGACAAGCGACCCACTGGCATTACCAGGTAGAGAGATGTCAACAATATAATCTCACCGCTGACACCAAGAAAATAAACCAAAATAGTTTCCATATGGTTCAGTGACCACTGATGACCAAACAGTGTGAGCGACTCTAACTTTAACGAATGTAAAAAACCACTGACCATACTTACCAGCAGTAATCCAAGGGCTAATAATAAAATGTAAATATACGGAATAATTGCTGAAACAAAAAAACGACGGCGTTTAATATAAAACCGATGAAAAAAGATCACCGACATGGCGTTTTCCAGAGCGGTAAAGGCAAAGGAACTGAAAAACAACAACAAGACAAAACCTAACACGCCAATCACTTTCCAGTTTTTAAGAAAGACTTCAACCTGGTTGACCACCACATCAACCTGCCCCGGTGTGACTAAGGCAAGGTATTCACGCAACACTTCAAGTAATTGTTGTGGCTCCTGAAATTGTGACAGCATCACCAGAATCAATGCGATCATAGGAATAATCGACAACAAGGTATAATAGGCAATGGCTCCCGATAACAAGAAGCCCTGGTTAGCACGAAAACCTTTAAAAACCTGCTTAATAAATTGAAGCGGGTTATTCAATACAATTTGTGCACGAGAAGAAGACATCAGCAACCCCGTCTTTTCCCTTTTATTGCTTTGTTATTTTAGCATCAAGCAGAATAACAGGGTAAACATAGCCATAACTAAAATCTTTATTGAGCTCAAGTTTACCTTCGACAATTATCACATCATCAATGACAGCAGTATCTTTAGTTGTAACGGTTAAATCTTGCAGGGTACTGCTGTCCCTGATATGAATCCAGTTTTTACCCATGATATTAGCAGTAAACTTTGTGATCTTGCCACGCACACGTAATATTTTTCCTTTAAGCTTTTCTTTATCCGCATGTATTTCAGAAATAGAAAACCCACCTTCTACCTTTTTAATACCTTTAACTGGTGCAGATGTTGTTTTATATTTGTACTGGGCATCTGCTGAAGCCTTACCTGCCGACCTGGCATTTTGCTTTTCATCACCTGTAATAAACCGGCCAACAAAATAGAGCACTGAAAAATCACGCTTCATCGATTTACTGTGAAAATTTTTCATCGGCATCCCGGCAGAAAAAGAGAGCTTGTCACCAATTTTGAGTGGCGTTACAGGTCCTGCGGCCCAGACTTTCTTTTTACCAATGTTGACCTCGGTATAAGTATATCCAGTCACATTAATAATTTCTGTTACCTTACCAGAAAGTATCTTCGGTGCATTTGTTGTCGTCTTCTGTTCTGCATAGACCAAACCCGTCATGCCAGAAATGGACATAACAAAAGAAGAACAAGCAAGTAATGTAACTAAAATCGTACGGCGATATGTCATAATAAATTTATTCCCGTGTTAAATATTATATAAAAATGTTCCAGGTCACATTCTTCATCTTACTCCAAACGTCAGCCTTTTAAAATTTAAAATGTAAGGCTTGCCCCTGACGAATCCCCACGAAATTATTAATAAAACGGATCAAAAACAACAACTTAACAAAAAATACATTAATAGTAGGTAAAAACACGTCATTGCGAGGGAATAAAATGACTGTGGCAATCTCGAGATGAAGCGGTATAAACTTGAGATTGCCGCGTCAACATGGAAAAATACTTATTTTTCCATGTTTCCTCGCAATGACAAGTAATATTAAATTTCGAGGGGAGCATAAGGACCTACCCCATACTTTATAAACTCTGCATATAAATAACCAGTGCACCAAGATCATCAGCTGATAACGCCCTGTATTTTAGTTTTCTTTGTCTTATACTCGTTGTTAACACTCCCTGTAACGTATCCGCACCGGTAATAAAATTACGTAACTCACTTGCAGTACGTTTTTTTCCTACATCATCAAGCGGGTTACGTGGGTTACCTTGCCCGGCGATAGAATGACAAAGTCCACAGCTCTGTTGCTGATAAATTTGTCGCCCTGTTTCGATACGAGTCGAATCTATAACAACAGGTTGCATCAGCTCAGTCAATTTATCCGGATTCTGAATACGAGCAAATACAAACGCCAGCACTATTACTATCAGTGCTGTGAGAAATACGATTCGTTTTGCCCATTTTTCACGCATACTTTCCTCCTAAACCATATCGAAAAGTTCAAAATGAATCTGAACAAATGGAATATGAAGTTCATGCAACTCTTGTTGCACCAAATTACTCATAACTTTAGGTCCACACACAAAATATTCATACTTCAGTGCATCATCAGGTAAAGTCTTATGTAATAACACTGGCGTAATATAACCTGACTCTCCCTCCCAGTCAGCAGGTGGATCTTTTAGTACATGCACAACTCGTAAATCCAAACGAGCTTGCAAAGCTTGCAACTCCTCTTTGAACATCACATCTTCCCAGCTGTTATTACCGTAAATAAATAATAGCGTTCGATGTTCATGTCTATCTGCCAGGGTGCGCAACATGCTTATGATTGGCGCAGCACCGACACCTCCGGCAATAAAAACAAAACCCGGTGAATTCAGATAACGATCCACACTGAAAACGCCATAAGGTCCATCAAGGTAAGCAATCTCACCAACGCGGGTATTTTTAATGTTACGGGTAAAGTCTCCTAACTCTTTAATCGTAAACTCTACTTGATCCTGACAAACTGCACTGGAAGAAAATGAGAAAGGATGTTCTTTAATATGAAAAGGAGACTCAGCTAATGTTAACCAGGCAAACTGCCCAGCTTGAAACCTCATTCCGGCATGACCTTGCGGCTGCAACACCAGGGTCCAGCAATCATTGCAATCCTGCCGTAACTCTTTTACCCGGTAAGGTCGACTGCGCATTCGCCATGGTTTGAGTATCCGCACATAAACAATCAATAAAAGCCAAAACAAAATGTAACCGATCCATAACCCGTGCTTGGCAGGTGCATCAATGTAGTGACCTACACCCTCAATGTGTCCCAATGCCAGTAAAAAAGCCGACACCGCCAACCCAATATGCAGCAAACGCCATTCATCATAATGAATACGTAAACGCTTTCGCCAAAGTGAAGTGATGATAATGATTGTGAATAACAGTAATGAAATGCGACCGGCTGTCATGTACCACGGTGCATCTACAGGATTAATGGTTCCCAACACCTCCGCATATTCAATACGAATGATCAGGTAATGTAAAAAAATAAGCGTGATGGCCAATAGCGCCAGGTAGCGATGAAAAAAATAAATAATGTCGATGCCGAAAGGAGCACTGACACGCCGGAAGCGTGCAGTAAGTAAAAACTGTATGCCCATCATGGCCATGGCAGTAAAACCCAGTGCCATAGAAAAGTCCCACCAAAATCCTGACCCCGCTGGCACTGGCCCAATTAAAAGCACAAATAGCGGTGCCAAAACCAACAGTAAATAACCGCAAAGCCAGAAGACTGCTGAAAGTAATGAGTTCATATATTTGGCCATTTATTAAATAACAAAAACAATTTAATAATAATACTACACCTATAAACACACTATTTTTAATGTGAATAATCATATATTTATAAAATTATGTTATTGATATTCAAAATCAAGATTACTGCATTAGCATTTAATTATACTCTTATTAACGCATTATTTTAATAGAGGATTCCCCAATGAAAAAACATTTTCGTGTAGCGACTTTAAGCATAGCTTTATTCTCGTCCCTATTTATGTTCATGGCCACATCACAACGTGCTAATGCAGATTTTTTAAGCACATTTGAAGTAACCGTTCTTGCATCACTGGAAACAATCGAAAAAACAGTACTGCAACTATCAACAGATATCGGCACAATGGCCGATCGTATTGTTCACACCGAAGAGTTAATTGTTTCTATGGCTTCTGATGGTGGTATATCCAGTCTGATTACTTACCCTACTGAAGGCACATATGTCACCGCGACAACTCCGATCACCATTACACTCTCAAGTGAGAAACGAGATTACCTGTTATATATCTCAAACAATGCAGACATGTCAGGTTCAACGAATGCACTGGTACAAGATGGAGATACTTCTATTGCGTGGAGTCGTGTAGCCGATTTTGCTACAGGTGATAAATTATATATTGCAATTAGAACAGTGGATGATAATACCAGCAGTGATTTTTCTAACACTGTGATGTTGAACTTAAACTAGTTTATAAATAATCGGTGTCAGAGATATGTGTTTTCTAATAATAGAAACAATAAATCTCTGACACCATTTTTATTCCTGGACTAGGTTTCACACATCCCGGTTTCACGCATCCATCCTTACAGAACATAAAATAGAATGGTAAAAAAGTGCGATATACTTCCTGCCAACACGAACAAGTGCCATATGCCGTGGGCGTGCTTCATTCTTCCATCCAGAGCATAAAAAACGATGCCACTCGTGTAAAACACGCCACCCAAAACCAGTAGCGCCAACGCCCCTATAGGCAAGGCCTGTATCATTGGATACATGGCAATCAGGATCAACCACCCCATTAGCAAATAGATGACCATTTGTATGCTGCGAGCACCTTTCTTGTGCAGGGTATCAATGATGATGCCAATGATAGCAAGTCCCCAAATGGTACCGAACAGCGACCAGCCCCAGGTACCACGCAAAGTTACCAGGGTAAACGGAGTATAACTGCCAGCGATTAACAGGTAGATCGCTATGTGATCCAGCGTCCTGAAAAATTCCTTGGCCCGGCCACGTAACGAGTGATATAGAACAGACAGCGAATACAGCAAGAACAGTGATACGCCATAAATACTGAAGCTAACAATCTTCCATGGATCACCCTTCAAGGAAGCGAACACCACTAACACGACAAAACCAGCAAGCGCCAGAGCAGCTCCGACTAAATGGGTAATGATATTAAATCGTTCACCGTGATGCATAAACATTCATCATCTCCATCGACAAATTTATTACTCTATTGATACAGATTGTAGACCAATTCTTCTTATTTTTTATTAACAAAAACATACAGCAGACCCAATCCAGTCCACAGTAAACCAATGGCTAACCATTGCCAAAAAGCGAAGCTTAACCAAATTGGTATACCTTTCTCCCGCCAATTGGTATCCACCCAGCCCACATCACGCTGTTCAAGATAAAGCCACAACGCGCCAATGCCAATGGCGATCAACGGACTCAAGATTAGTAACACAGGAAATATACTACTTTTCTTACAATGCATGAGCTGCAACAGCAAACCAATAATACCAACATACAGACCCAATAAAGTAAAAAGCGCGAGAATTTCATGCGCATTGTTGATCCAATGTGACAAATCACGAATGAGTAACCTTTCCACACCCAGTAAAAAGCCACAGACCAATCCAAAACGTATCGCTGTAATAGCAAACCCTGCCGCAGGAAGCATTGCACTAAGATTTATTTTTATAGATGACACATATAACCACAACAACAGCATCGACAAGCTCAAGCTACCTGCAAACCAAACGCTGCCTATAGGATTATGTTTTTGTGATGCCAGGGCCGAGGCCACAGTATAGAACCAATCAAACCCACCCGGATAATACTGTGCCGCCATGAATGAACCGAAACATATGACCAATAGTGACGCGACATACCACCAAAGGGCATATTTAAAGTGACGATCGCAATTGGGTTCAGATGTCGGCTTAATGGATGTCATTACTAGTTCGAACCTATGCCAGTTTACTTTCCAACTTCACCATCACCGAAGTAATAATCATCAACAATATAACGGCCGTCGTAAAATAAAACATCCCTAATTCAATTTCAACAGAAGCTAACGCACCCAACTTAACCGTCATAATTAAAATCGCAACCACAAAAACATCCAGCATTGACCAACGTCCATAGCGATGCATTAAATGCAGGTATTTCGAGTAAGCCTGATTGTCTACCGCTTTTTTTGCTGAGAGTAAAAATAAGTAATAAAGTTTTAATAAGGGCAAAACAATACTGAATAAAAAAATCACAATAAAAATAAAATACTGTTGTTCTTCAAGCA
>CAZSCK010000036.1:0-1664 GCA_964605385.1 uncultured Thioalkalispiraceae bacterium | reverse complement strand
ACAATACTGAATAAAAAAATCACAATAAAAATAAAATACTGTTGTTCTTCAAGCAGCTGTAAAAGTCCCGTTAAAATAGACACTTCATTCGAGACGACCAATAATTTTGTAACTGTCAAAATCGGTAATGAGATACCGACCAGAAACAACACTAGCGTTATCACTAATAACAATTGTATTGTTTTTACGGTTTTCGGAAATTGTTCTGCTATGGTAGTTACGTGGTTCATTGTATGGATGGTATCGTAATATGGAAAAGTAAAACACGTCATTTATCATAAATCACAGCGATTTATGAGTAAAGAAATCGGATTGAATAAATAATAATTAGTCTGTCCCCATATTATATTTAAATATTAACCACCAAACCTGGGTTAAAATCATGCGTTGTTTCATAGTGTGCATAACCGCGCGGATTACATAAAATATGCGTACCATTAATTTCATAATCACTGGGATTATGCATATGACCATGAATCCATAATTTCGCTCGATCTGCGCCCATCATGTCTTCAAGATTACTCGCAAACGCAGGTGTTAATAAATTACTAGCATACCGAGGATGAACTGAAGCAGTTGAAGGGGCATGATGGGTAACAACAACGGTGTTACCTGCAAAAGATTCTGACAACATGCATTTCAACCAGCCAACACTTTGATTATGTAATTGAATTGAATCATCTGGATGAAATGTTTTCATGCCATTCTTAATCACTGTAAAATCTGACATATTCTTTTTTGCCTGCTGCACAGAAAAATATTTATCCGTCAGGCCAAACAATTCAAAATCTGTCCACAAAATACAACCTAAAAATCGAACACCTTGAATTTCAACCATACTATCATTTAAAACATAAACATTTGATGGTGACCGATCACATAACTCATCTATCAAACAAATATCATGTTGATAGAATTCATGATTACCTGGCACATAGATTATTGGTTTATCAATAGATTGCTCAACTATCCATTCCAATCCACCCAAACCTACACCAATATCACCGGCCAGAATAATGACATCAGCATCTGTTTCAGGCAAAGTAAAACCTGCAAATTCAATATGCAAATCACTCACAACCTGAATTTTCATACACTACCTCAATCAAGTTATATGACACACTAATACCATTGTTCAATCCTGAATTGGTTTTCCCTCCCCTTACAGGGGAGGGTTAGGGTGGGGTGACAATGAGTAAAAGATTAATAATCAAAACGAAACAAACCTAATCCTCCAGTAATAACCCCACACTCACAGCCAAAGCACTCGCCAGTCGTTCCAGGTCGTCCAGATCAACAAAACCCAGCCCACGTTCCAGGGCACAGATAGTCGTAAAAGCGAGTTGGGTCTTATCTGCGAGTTGTTGCGTGCTCCACTTGTGTTGCACACGTAAGGCAAACACATTTCGCGCAAGAGCGTCTCGCCAGTTGTTATTTGTGGAAATGATGACCGGGAAATTGTCGTGCAGCAAGAGTTCATCGCGCAAGATGCAGAGTTGACGATGGGCAGCAATGCCTATACTTACCCTGCCCCGCATTACCCAATTTACACTAATTTCAATCGGCCCATCGGAAAATAACGTCCCGATTGGTGTAGCAACATCCATGCCCTGCTCAGGCTGGATGGTAATAGACTGTCCTTGTTTACGTGTGAGTAAAAGCAT
>CAZSCK010000035.1:0-26411 GCA_964605385.1 uncultured Thioalkalispiraceae bacterium | reverse complement strand
TTAGGCTTATTGTGATACCGCATATATTTAATCGTTTCATAAATCCCAAACGTTAATCGTTTTAGTCTTTCTGCTTCTTTTGGATTATCTTTACTAATATCTTTTCTCGGCGTTTTAGAGTTTAAACCATGTAATGTCGGTTTTTTACCTAATACGTTAACCGAGAACATTTTATCTTTGCCAACTAAACTGATTATCCAAGGGTTACTGTGTGACATAGTAAACACGTAACGATCTTTATTAATTTCAGGATCTAATAAATCTGAACCCAGGCTACTATTTGTATGGGGAAATCCTGCAAGGCTGGTTAATGTGGGCAGGACATCGACTTCGTTGGCGGCAAAAGAGTATTTTTTATTTTTTAAAAGTTTTGGTGCATAAATAATAAAGGGGACGTTTAACGTGTGTATATGTAACTGCTGCTGGGCTGGTGTTATATGTTTTGCTGTTGCACTAACACCATGATCACCAAAAAAAACAAAAATTGTATTATCAAAATACTTTTCTTTTTTTGCTTCGTTCATAAAAATGCCAACGCTGTGATCGAGAAAACGAAATGCATTGTATTCATCACTACTATGAAAGCCATAATCTTTCGCATTTTTTTTGCTGATTTCTTTCTTAACAAATCCACGGTTATCGTCAGGTATATTGTAAGGGCGATGATTCCCCGATGTTTGCACAATAGCAAAAAAGGGCTCATCCTGAGTTTTTAATACACTGTTGGCTTCTTCAAATAAATGTAGATCAGATATTCCCCAGACATCCATGCGTGGAGCAGTGTAGCTGCCTTCTTCATAAAGTTTTAATCCCGGTATATTAGAAGATAGTACGCCACGGATATTGCCCCAACTGGCACTACCACCAATAAAATAAAGTTTTTCATAATCTTTGAATGCATTTATCAATGTATTTTGCTTTACAATTAACGGGTTGCGGGTTGAGGTTTTATTCACTTCGACATCCGGAGTGGAAGTAATAAATGTCCATACTGATCTCGCGGTACCGGTACTTGGGGTATAAAAATTATTAAAGTAGATTCCGTTATTTGCAAGGTTATCAATGTTCGGGGTCGGGTTTAGCGGGTTACCAAATACGCCTGTTTTATAAGCCGAGAAAGATTCCAAAATCACCATGACAATATTGGGTTGTTGTTTAAAACGTTTTTTTGGTGTGATCTGTCGGCTAAAGTTTAAAGCATTAATGTTCGGTTTATTGACACCAAGATATGCTGCAACTTCAGGGTAATATTCTTTGACCTTGTTTATATTAAAACCGACTTCACGATTTTTTAACGTATTTAAAAAATATAATATAGGATTCATTGCCACGGTGGGCGCAAAATTATGTGTGCTGAAAAATGCATCACTCCAGCGCAAAGGATAATAAGAAACTTTTCCGTATAGTCCAAAAATAATAATAAAAGTACTGATAGTACCTAATAATATTTTTTGTTTGCGTGAGTGCATGGGAACAAGGACATCAGAATAATATTTAATCGATTTATTAATGATATAAATATAAGCCGAGGTGATGGCTAAAATTAATAAACTTAACCAGACAACTGGATATGTTGACCAGACCATTTCCATTGAAATACTAAAGTTTTGTAAAAACCTTATGGCTGAAGCATCAAGAGGTTTATGCAGATAGCTAAAATAAGCAAAATTAATAAAATAAACAAATAAAATAGCCGCAAAAATAATGCCCTGAATAAATAACCAGAAGCGACGTGTTGAATCGTATTCAAATGGACTAATAAAACGTATGCTACCTAAAATAAATAAAGGCAGGGTCATCATCAGGCTCAGGCGCAGATCAAATTTTAGCCCAAGGTAAAAAGCCTTAAATATATCTGTTGAGGAAACTGGATCAGTTGGATTCTGAAAATACCAGTAGAGACCAAATCGTAAGGTAAAAAATACCAGTAAATGAAGACCTGTTATGATTAAAATAAAGCGAAACAGCCGAGGAATATTATGCATGTTTATCCAATTGTGTATGATGTTCTCTGTATAGCGTATTTTATATAGAATAAAGATGTGATACTAGCGGATTACCTTGGAATTTGTAAATCAAGGTACTATACAGACTCAATTGGGACAAAATTAAGGAATTTAAGATGGCATTTTTATTGCGGTTGTTAAAACGTTTGGGGTTATTAGTTTTAGCCTTGCTCGTGATATATGCCATTGGGCGTCCGACTCAAATATGGTTAGATGGTTTTTATTCCGGTGTACGGGAACCTTATTTGCAAATGATGTCCTCCACTGCTGTGACTTTACGTTGGCAGAGTGAAAACCAGTTTGCGGGTGTTGTGCGTTATGGCATAAGACCTGAACAGTTAAATAAAGTTCAACGTGAAGACGTTGCGGGTGAAGAACATGAAATTCGTGTGACAGGCTTGAAGCCAGCGACAAAATATTTTTATAGTGTTGGAAATGAAAATAAATCGATGTTTAAAGGGGAGAATTTCTGGTTTAAAACCTCACCTGAAATAAAAAATGTTAAGCAAGTCAGGTTTTGGGTAACAGGTGATCAGGGTTATCCCAATATTATTCAAGATCAAGTGCGTGATGCTATGTTTGACTGGGTTAAACAAAACCCGCGTACTTCTGTAAATACATCTATGTTCGATTTTTGGATAACAACGGGCGATAACGCTTATCGTTCGGGCAGTAATGAACAATTTCAGGCGGGTTTTTTTGAACCCTATAAAACTATTTTACGTAATACCCCCGTATGGCCAGGATATGGAAATCATGATGCACGGCGTTGGGTGTTCTTTGATATTTTTACTTTTCCAGAAAAGGCCGAAAGTGGTGGAGTCGCTTCAGGTAGTGAACATTATTATTCTTTTGATTATGCCAATATTCACTTTGTTATGTTGGATACGGAAGCCAGTGATCTTGATGAAGATGGTGAGATGTTAAGTTGGTTGAAAAAAGATTTAGAATTTAATAAGCAACAATGGTTAATTGCAATCATGCATCATCCTCCTTATTCAAAAGGCTCTCATGACTCAGATAATAAATGGCGTAGTGGTGGTCGACTGAATGCAGCAAGAGAAAATATAGTTCCTATACTAGAGAAAGCCGGGGTTGATATTGTTTTATCAGGACACAGTCATATGTATGAGCGTTCAGAGTTAATTAATTGTCACTATGGTTTGTCAGATTCATTTAGCTCTGATTTTATAAGAGAAGCTTCTAAGCAATCGGTTTACTCTAAAAAGGAAAGCAGCTTATCGCCATACAATGGAACAATTTATACGGTAGTAGGATCATCTTCTAAAGTTGATATGGGACCTTTAGACCACCCTGCAATGCCTTACTCTTTGCAAGAGGCGGGATCAATGATGTTTGATGTGAATAAAAATAATTTAAAAGCCTATTTTATTAATAAGTCAGGAAAAGTAAAAGATCAGTTTGAGATTACTAAAGGTGTAGAGGCAGGCGTTGAATCGAAGGAATGTAAATGAAGTCTTGCTTGTCTTTAACAAGACTCCATCAGGTCTTTAATGTCTGAAGTGGCGCATGCCCGTGAAGACCATCGCAATGTTAAGTTCATTTGCGGCAGCAATAACTTCATCATCACGCATTGAGCCACCGGGTTGAATAACAGCCGTAATACCATTTTCAGCTGCCTGATCTAAACCATCGCGGAAGGGGAAGAAAGCATCACTTGCCATAACCGATCCCTTAACTTCCAAACTGGCATGTTCGGCTTTAATACCGGCAATACGTGCAGAGTTAATACGACTCATTTGACCGGCACCAACACCAATGGTCATATTGTTTTTTCCATAAACAATGGCATTGGATTTAACAAATTTTGCAACGCGCCATGTAAATAAGAGATCCCGCATTTCTTCTTCGGTCGGCTGGCGTTTAGTAACAACTTTAAGATCGTTATAAAGTTGTAAGTCAGCATCCTGAACTAATAGTCCACCATTGACACGTTTAAAATCTAATCGCTGAACCTGTTCATTACTCCACTCACCACATTCGAGTAAACGAACATTCTTTTTCCTGGCAACGACTTTAATAGCTTTTTCACTAATTTTAGGTGCAATGATGACTTCAACAAATTGACGTTCAACAATGGTGCTGGCTGTTTCACCGTCGAGTTCCTGATTAAAGGCAATAATACCGCCAAAGGCTGATTCTGGATCAGTGGCATAGGCATTTTCATAGGCTTCTAAAATATTATGGCTGGTAGAAACGCCACAAGGATTGGCATGTTTAACAATGACACAACTTGGACCCTCACTAAATTGTTTTACACATTCCAATGCGGCGTCGGTGTCACCAATATTGTTATATGAAAGTTCTTTTCCCTGAAGTTGTTTTGCTGTCGCAATGCTGGCATTGGCAGGATTTTTTTCAATATAAAATGCAGCAGCCTGGTGAGGGTTTTCACCATAACGCATTTCTTGTGTTTTATTGTATTGGCTATTGAATGTACGGGGGAAGGTTGTTTTGCTTCCGTCAGCTTCAATACAGCCTAAGTAGTTTGCAATCGCGCCATCATAATGTGATGTATGTTCAAAAGTTTTTACTGCAAGATCAAAACGGGTAGTATCCATTACTTCACCGTTGTTATCTTTTATTTCATTTAACACGCGATTGTAATCATTTGCATCAACTATAACAGTTACAGAAGCATGATTTTTTGCAGCAGAGCGCAACATGGTTGGACCACCGATATCAATGTTTTCAATTGCAAGCTCAAGGCTACAGTTTTCTTTTGCTATCGTTTCTTCAAATGGATAAAGATTCACAACCACCATATCAATGGGTGGAATGTCGTGTTCTTGCATCACGGCTTCATCAGTACCACGTCGTCCTAATAAACCACCATGTATTTTTGGATGTAATGTTTTAACTCGACCATCCATCATTTCAGGAAAACCGGTGTAATCCGAAACTTCTATAACCGGTATGCCATTTTCAGCCAGAAGTTTAGCCGTACCGCCAGTCGAAAGAATTTCTATGCCATGATAGGTGTAAAGACTTTTTGCAAATTCAACAATACCGGATTTATCCGAGACACTGATTAATGCACGGGTGATTTTAGACATAACGATTTCCGTATTTTAAAAGTAAATAAAGTAATAACCACGAACGACTGCATGGATGCAGAGCAACGCAGGAGCAGTTGCCGAGGACACGAAGAACACAAAAAAATAATTATTTTAAAATCTTCGTGTACCTGATGTCCTTCGTGACTTAATGTTTTTTAGTCTAGTCGTTTAAACCATACATTTTTAATTTTTTACGTAAGGTACCGCGGTTAATCCCCAATAACTCCGACGCTTTGCTTTGATTGCCCTTGGTATATTCTAAAACACTGCGGAATAAAGGCTCTTCTATTTCATTTAAAACCATTTGATAAAGATCATTTGTTTCATGACCTTCTAATTGTTTAAAGTAACCTTGCATTGCATCTTCGACGCAGTTACGTAAAGGTTTTCTCGTTTCTTGTTGTGGATGTAATTGTGTAATAGCAGGGTCCACTAGAGCGGCTTCTGTCATGCTGCTATTTCCTCCTTTTCTAATAAGCGTTCAAAAAATTCGTGAGTCATACTAAGCTGCTCATCGATTGTGTTGACCCGACATACTGCATCACGGAAGGCACCACCATGCGACTGTCCTTTGCTGTACCAACTGATGTGTTTGCGGGCCACACGCACACCAGTGAATTCCCCATAAAAAGCGTAAAGATTGTCTAAATGCCCAAGCATAATGTCACGAATTTCTGTGATGGTTGGCTCAGGTAAGTGTTCCCCGGTATTCAGGAAGTATTCAATTTCACGAAAAATCCAGGGACGACCTTGTGCTGCTCGACCAATCATCACCGCGTCTGCTTTGGTGTAGTCGAGTACAAATTTCGCTTTCTCAGGGGTTTTAATATCTCCATTAGCAATTACAGGAATGGCGATGCGGCTTTTGACATCAGCAATGGTGTCGTATTCAGCATCACCACGGTATTGATCCGCACGTGTGCGGCCATGAATGGCTAATGATTGAATACCTGCATCTTCAGCAATGCGGGCAATGTTGATGGCATTTCGATTTTCGTGATCCCAGCCGGTACGAATTTTAAGTGTGACAGGGGTATCAACTGCTTCAACAACAGCAGAGAGAATCTCGCCGACTAATTTTTCGTCCTTCATTAAAGCTGAGCCTGCTAATACGTTACAAACTTTTTTTGCCGGGCAGCCCATATTGATATCAATAATTTGTGCGCCGGTATTTGCATTGTATTTTGCAGCTTCGGCCATCATTGCAGGCTCAGTCCCCATGATCTGAACAGATTTCGGATCCGTTTCACCCTCATGCGAAGCACGACGTTTGGTTTTGTCACTTCCCCATAACAATGAATTAGATGAAACCATTTCAGACACAGCCATACCTGCACCCAAGCTGCGGCACAGTTTGCGAAACGGCAAGTCTGTAACGCCAGCCATAGGGGCTAGAATCAGTTTGTTACTTAACTGGTAAGGACCAATGTGCATAAATGACCAATATTCGAAAATTAAAAAATGTCGTACTTTGGGGGAGAGCAATCATACATCTAGTTGCACAAAAATTTAAGAGACGAAGTTCAAATTTCTTGCTTGATCATCGATTACTTATACGCTAGGCAAGTTTGTATTCGCAGTTACTAATTTCCTAAAATAGCTTTTTTGAAGGAAAATTTTGGGTAGCTAAAGAAAGGTAAACTCAAAATTTACCGCATCTTTACCGGGGTCGACAACTTCGAAGTTTATGTGAACAGGTGTTTTAGATTTCATGAGTAAAAATGGATTACTGAGTTTTCCCATGTACGTTTTTGCATTAAAAATACGTTCAGCAACTACGTTTCCTGAAATATCAGATAAGCGAATATGAATATCCGGGTAAGGTTGAGCAAAGTAGGCATTGTTAATCATGGCAGCACTGATCAGTAAGGCCTTTTTTTCATTTGGATGTATACGAACATCGCGACTAAGCAGTTGAATTTGTTTTGTATCATGTGGGCCAGAGTAAAGGCAGCCTATGGTTTCACAAAAAGCTTCTAACAATGGACGAGTTGAAGGTATTTGGTTGACTAAATCATGTGCGCGGAAGAAAGCAAGTTGTGAAAATAAAGAAACAAGTAAAACAACTAAAAATAAAGGCGCTAATAATGGATGCCAGCTTCGTTGTGAAGCGGTTTGTAAGTGTTCAAGATCATTGCGTAACTGAATAGGAACATCATTCTCATCAGCATGTCGGCCAATATTTTTTATTTCACTATTTTCGAAAGGAGACTCTTCTAAAACAATACTTTCTTCAAAATCACTTAAATCAATTTGATCAAATAGCTCATCTTCATCAACGTTATTTTCATCCTCTGTTTTGTCTTCATCTAAATGTTCTTCCTGAACAGAATTATCATTTAAATCATCAGCACTATTTTCTTCATTACTTTCAATTTTAGTCTCGTCTTTTAATTCACTGTCAGATTCATCATCCAGTTTTAAAAAGTCGAACTCATTATCAGCATCATATTTGACATTATCATCTTTATCCTGCTCTGCAATATCTAATGATAACTGGCCTTCCATTTCATTCATTATATCGCTAACGCTTGAAGCACTGGTTGCATCATATGCATCAGTTTTGAAAATATCTCCTGCATTATTATCTTCTGGCAGGTTTGTTTTTTCTTTTACAGGAACGGGCTCTCCTTTTTCAATAATAATATCGTCCTGCTTATCTTCTGTGGCCTGGGTAAGCTCATCTTCTGCAGCCTGGTTAAGTTCATCAATTGCAGCACTAATATCAAAGCTATTATCAAACAAATCATCATCGTCTTTATTGATAGCGTTTTGGGTAACAGAAGATGTGTCTAGATTAACCGTCTCAATTTCATTTTTGTCCAGGGTAGAAATATCGGCAATCATGGTGGCATTAGAATTAAAAGCAGGTATTTTAACGACAGGTTTTGTTGCTACCGGTTCTTCAGGCTTTGTTATTTTAGCGGCTTGAACGTAGGCTTTTATTTTTTCTTTTGCAGTCGGAGCAAGCGGAGCAGGAGTAACGGTTGGCGTTTGTGGTTTTATAATCTCAGCTTTAGGGGCCGGAGTAACGGGAGCTACAGGTATGTTGCCAGTCAGATTGTCAGGTAAATTATCAATGGCATGTTCAGGTGCATTAAAAACAAGTTGGCATTGTCCACAACGAACCTTACCGTTAGCGATGGCTAAGTGACGGTCAGTGACTCGAAAGCAGGTCGAACATGTTGGGCAACGGGTATACATGGCATGATTATACGCAGATTATTACTTTTATAGAATTTAGCCGGAACCAAGGCAAGTAAAAGAATTTCGATTGACAGATAAATTTTGTTTGTTGATTTTAAAAGAGAGTCCCCAACCCCAGTTTTCCTCGCCTTTTTTTCTATAAATCATAAGTTTTGCAAGGTAGTCACTTTTAGAGATGGATTTGGCATTGACCTCTATCCAATTTTCTCCGCTTTTTTGAGTATGATAACCCCAGAAGCCTGCTAAATAATCTGCAAGGGTTTTATCACTAAAATCGGTACCTGTATTTTCACAAAAGTGGGAATCAGATAGCTTAACGTCAAGATTTTTAAGCAGCAACGAAATAATCTTCTTTTCGCTTAAAGTGTCATTCGAAGAATTGGCAACACGAGGCTCTAGTAAAGTAACTATAAAAGCTAACGTTATAACCGAAATTACTGATAAAAAAGCTTTATTTTGGAAAAGTGCCATAATAAACAGTCACATCCTTTCCGCGGTAATGGTTTTCAAACTGTGCAGGTGTTTGCGAAACAACCATATTTCTGCCATTTGAATAATGATAAATCATGCCATTTTTATAAATTCCTACATGTTTTTTTGGAACATTTTGCATTTTTGCATTTTTTAGGTCAATATTTTTTGAGTCGGTAACGAATGCTATGCATTGTGAAAGTTCGCAAGGTTTATTAGACCATTCTCCGACTTTTTGACATTTGGTAAAAATATCTTGAACTCTTATTGTTGCTCCACCTTTACCTGCTCCAGTCATATTTCGGCATAAAAAGCCGAAATTGAATCCCATAACATGGCTAACAAAATGGGCGCAGTGGTTATCATTATTTTTGTGGTATTTATTTGAGCAGATACTTCTTATATGGTCTCCCATATAAAACATAAGATCAATTTTGGGCTTTGCTGACATATTGAATTTCCTTATTCATACTTTAATATTGCTTACAATAAGTGAAATAATGTTTTATTGCAAAGATTCTGGTTTTATGCGAAATAGTGCTTATTTTCGAACTCCGGCTAAACAAACCCAATCGTCTTGTTGCTTCCAAATTTGAATATCAAAATTTGTTTTGTAAGCTGCGAGGACATCCTCTGCTTGTTCAGCAAGAATACCGGATAAAATAATTTGTCCATTTGTTTCGGTTAACTCTGCAAAATAAGGGGCAAGCTCAATAAGGGGGGAAGCGAGAATATTGGCGAGTAATAAAGGTGTGGTTTTATTTTCAAATTGATCAGGTAAATACGTTTTAATATTGCGTGAAACATTATTTTTTTCAGCATTATCAATGGTCGCCATTAAAGCCTGAGGATCAAGATCGATCGCTTCGGCATGTTTTGCACCAAGCAAAATAGCACCAATAGCTAAAATACCAGAGCCACAACCAAAGTCGATAATGTCTTTTCCTGTTGGTGGGTTAGTATCTAGCCACTCCAGGCACATGGATGTCGTTGGATGCGTACCCGTACCAAAAGCTAAGCCAGGGTCGAGTAAAATATTGGCCGCATCAGGTTGCGGTGGTTCAAAATTACTTGGTACGACCCAGAGTTTTTTACCAAACTGCATAGGTTTAAAATTATCCATCCATGCACGTACCCAGTCTTTATCTTCTAACTGTTCGCCTTTCCAATCAGGTATTTTTTTTCTGAGTTGTCGTTCTATTAGGATGATTATTTTTGCTAAATCGACATTGGCATCAAATAATCCAACCGCACGAGTTTGTGACCACATAGGTGTCGTACCAATAGCGGGCTCAAGCATGGGTTGATCTTGCATGTCTTGTAACGTGACCGAGACAGCACCTTGTTCCATTAATGCATCGGAAAGTTGATCAGCATCGGTATCGTTAGTTGGAATGATTAGTTGTAGCCAAGCCATGTTTTTTTAACTCAAAATTTTGTTGTTTAAACCCGGCTATGGAACAGGGAGTGTTGAATTACGACTCGCAAAAAACTGCCATCCATGGCTTGCTCGGCGGCTACGTCCGTGTGGCCGAACGGTTGTAATGCAATACTCCCAATTCCATATCCTAGGGGCTGTTGATCTTTCATTTTATAGCCTATTCAAAGCTAAAAAGGGACACGTCATTGCGAGATGAGCAAAGCGAAACGTGGCAATCTCCATAAAAGTGGCATTTACTATGAGATTGCCGCAGTCATTTTATTCCTTCGCAATGACGGTGCGTTATTTTTGTTAAAATGAGCTCAATATCTGAAAGATCAACAGCCCCTCATTTGACTCTATCTATTTCATAGCCGAATTAAATACGATTAATTTAAACGTATAGTAATTTTGGAGAAAAAAAAGCGAGTTACATAATAATTAGTAACTCGCTTTTATTCGTGGATGAAAAATTACTTACCTTTCTCTTCCAGTTTCTTTTCTAAATAATGGATATTCATGCTGCCTGCCTGGAAGCCGGCATCATTGAACAACTCTTGTTGCAACGGGATGTTACATTTAATCCCTTCAATAACCATTTCACTTAATGCGGTGCGCATACGCGCCATGGCAACCTCACGCGTTTCACCGTGGGTGATGAGCTTGGCAATCATGGAATCGTAATAAGGCGGAACACGGTAACCATTATAAATATGCGTATCAACACGAACACCTGGACCACCAGGTGCATGGTAAGCAGTAATGGTTCCGGGTGAAGGCATGAAGTTGTTGGGATCTTCAGCATTAATACGGCATTCCATTGAATGACCATTGATCTTGATATCATCTTGCGTATAAGCAAGTGGTAAGCCACTTGCGATACGGAGTTGTTCACGCACAATATCAACACCGGTAATCATTTCAGTAACAGGATGTTCAACCTGAACACGGGTATTCATTTCAATAAAATAGAATTCGCCGTCTTCGTATAAAAATTCAAAGGTACCTGCACCACGGTAGCCAATATCAATACAGGCTTGAGCACAACGGTTACCAATTTCAGCACGTATCTCATCTGAGATGCCAGGAGCGGGAGCTTCTTCAATCACTTTTTGGTGACGACGTTGCATAGAACAATCACGCTCACCTAAATGAATCGCATGGCCATGTTCGTCAGCCAATACTTGAATTTCAATATGACGTGGATTGCCAAGGAATTTTTCCATGTACACCATGCCATTATTGAAGGTGGCAAGGGCTTCTGCTTTAGTCAAAGAAATGGAGTTGAGTAAGGTCGCATCACTATGCACTACGCGCATACCACGACCACCACCACCGCCAGAGGCTTTAAGAATAATGGGATAACCAATACGATGCGCATGTGCGAAATTCTTTTCATCATCTTCATCGAGTGCGCCATCTGAACCGGGAACGGTTGGAACGCCGGCTGCTTTCATGGCTTTTATTGCTTCAACTTTATCACCCATAATACGGATGGTTTCCGCTTTAGGACCAATGAAAACAAAACCACTTTCTTCAACGCGTTCAGCAAAGTCAGCATTTTCTGACAAAAAACCATAACCTGGATGAATACCGACAGAGTCAGTGACTTCAGCCGCACTGATAACAGCCGGAATACTTAAATAACTTTCTAATGAAGAAGCGGGACCAATACACACAGACTCGTCTGCAAGGCGAACATGTTTTAAATCACGATCGGCTTCGGAGTGAAGCGCAACCGTACGAATACCTAACTCGCGACATGCACGTAATATACGAAGTGCAATTTCGCCACGGTTAGCAATGAGTACTTTATCTAACATAATAAACTCGTTTATTTAATTAAGTTTTATCAAAACCACTTAAATACCTTTGCATGGATGGTGAGGTGTTAGAGAACAAGGCAAAAGCTAACGAAAAAGCGGAGTGTACGATGAGTACATGAGCATTTTGAGTTAGTTTTTAACGCCGTTATCTGGCTCCTCGGCATTCGTGCAACGGTATTTTTATTCGATGATGAATAAGGGTTGGTTATATTCTACGGGCTGACCATTTTCTACTAAGATAGCTTTAATGGTGCCGCCCTTATCTGCTTCAATTTGATTAAGTAACTTCATTGCTTCAATAATACAAAGTGTATCGCCGACACTGACTTTAGAACCTACATCAACAAATGATGCTGCACCGGGTGAAGGAGAACGGTAAAAACTGCCTACCATTGGCGAGTTTAGGACATGGCCTTCAATTTTTTCTTCAACAGGAGCTGCATTAGCAACAGGTGCGGCAGCAGCAACTGGAGCAGGTGCTGCAATCGCGACAGGTGCACCTGGAATGACAGTCGGGTTACGACTAATGCGAACAGATTCTTCACCTTCGTGGATTTCAATTTCAGCAATACCGGATTCTTCGAGTAGCTCAATGAGTTTTTTTACTTTTCTTATATCCATAATATTTTCACCTTTAAGGGGTTAATAAGTGATCAGTTTGATGCAAGTGATTCAATCGCTGAGGTTAAAGCCAGCGAATAACCGTTTGCGCCCAGCCCGCTGATAACACCTTGAGCCAAATCTGAAAAATAGGAATGGCGACGGAAGTCTTCACGTGCGTGGACATTTGATAAATGAACTTCGATAAATGGAATGTTTACCGCAGCGAGAGCGTCGCGTATTGCCACACTGGTGTGGGTAAATGCGGCGGGGTTAATAATGATGTAAGCCACTTTTTTTGCAGCATTTTGAATGGCGGTAACTAACTCATGTTCTGCATTGCTTTGACATGTTGTTAATTCATGGCCGGCAGTTTTTGCCTGCTCTGTGAGTGAGGCATCAATATCCGATAATGTAGTGGCACCATAAATTTCCGGCTCGCGAGTGCCAAGCAGGTTTAGGTTAGGGCCATGTAATACCAGAATACTTGCCATTTCAATGAAGCCAATAATTATGTGTTTAAACTATGCAATATCCGTGCAAATGTACGCACAATCGCGACACGATTGATGCACTTTAAGCTCATCCTAAGCAGTTATTTTGGGACATTGTGCCCCAAGAAAGAGAAATTGTCCAATTTATGGGAATTACCCGAAATTCGCCGCAGATGATAGCAAATTTGAAGGAAATAAGTATGCCAATGGAGTCACAGAATGAATATTGCTTTATTTATTATTTCGCGAAATTCACTTATTTTTCTTTTGATGGATGGTGCGCATATGTGTAAAAATTAACTTAATTAAATATAAATAAAGGCAATTTCATGGCTAAAATTCTTGTTATTGATGATAACGCGGTAATACGAGATGTCATTACCTTCACCTTACATGATTATTATGACGTTACTCTAGCTAAAAATGGAAAGGAAGGTATTGCGCTCGCTGAAGTATCACAATTTGATGTCATCATTACAGATATTCAAATGCCAGAAATGGACGGAATTGAGTTTGTGACAGAAATTCGTAAAGTTCAATCTTATGCCAAAACCCCTATTTTGATAGTCACAGCAGATCTAAAAGATAATAAACAAAAAATCAAAGAATCTGGAGCAACGGCTTGGATATTAAAACCATTTGAACCAAAAAAATTATTAGAAACCATAGCTCTGGTATTAAAATAATTCTGACTATTTACAATAGAGGTTTAATCATGCCTTCAACTTGTTCAAAGGTCAGTTCAGCTCGATGACGATGTATAATATTTCCTTTGCGGTCTACTATCACAGTGAAAGGCAGTACACCTAAATTATTACCGTATGCTTTTGCCAGAACGATGCCCTCTTGCTCTGCGAGTAGAATCGGGTAGTTCATACCAATGGGATCAGTGAAATCAATCACGGCTTGTTTTTCATCTAATGCAATACCGATGATGGTAAAGCCTTTGTCCTGATATTTTTCCTGTAGCTCGATAAAAGCAGGCATTTCTCTTCGGCAAGGTGGGCACCATGTGGCCCAGAAGTTGATCATGAGTACCTGACCATCCCATTCCTTAATGTCACGAACTTTATCTTCCAGATCTTTGAGTTTAAATAAAGGACGAACACTTGAAATGGCCGTTTCAGCGTTAGTTACGACTCTTGTTTCAGCCAGTTTTTGTTCATATTGCCAGTTATTAAAAACATAACCAGAAGCCAGCCCGGCGATAGCCAGGCCAACCATTAATAATGTAGACGTTGTTTTTGACATAATTTTATTATTCTTATTCGTGATGTTATTAATGTAAGTTATTATTTATTTAGTATTTGTTTTACATGCTTGATGAATGTTTCTGCATTCATATCACCTACAATTCTGTAGTTACGGTTCTCTTTACCATCTTTGTCAAAGAATAAAATAGCCGGTGGCGCTTGTACAGAAGTGTATTTATAGAGCGCCTGATCCTGCTCATCATGAGCAGTGACATCCGCTTGTAATAAAACAAAATCTTTTAACAGAGCCTGAACTTCTTTGTTGGTGAAAACATAATCTTCAAACTTTTTGCAGTAAGTACACCAGTCGGCATAAAAGTCGAGCATGATGTATTTACCTGCTGCTTTAGCCGCCGCTATTTCATTTTTTAAATCCTGATCTGTTTTAATACGTTTGAATTTTAAATGTTGTTTTTCAACTGCACTACCACCGCCCATAGTTAAACTTGAGCCGTGCATAGGGTCATTGAAGTTACGTGCGCCAGTCACGCCACCTAACATCACGATGACACCATAAACAATAAAGACAACACCCAGTCCTTTCCACAGTTTAAACCAGCCGGAAGCACCTTCTCTAATGGCATCGAGTGCACCGAGATAAACACCAACAACAATAAAGTATATTGCCCATAACATCATAATCATGGTTGAAGAAATAAAGCTGATACGTTCAAGGAACAGTATAGCAATGGCAAGTAATACAACACCTGCCCCCGCTTTCACTGTATCCATCCAGGTACCGGCTTTAGGTAATACATGTCCGCCAAATGTGCCAACAGCCAGTAATGGCAAACCTAAGCCATTACCTAAAATAAACATTGCAAGGAAACCAACCAGTGGATCACTTTCAGCTGCAACATAGGCAAGCGCACCAATAATAACCGGGCCAGCACATGGGCCGATAATTAAAGCAGAAGCGGCCCCCATGAAGATAGCGCCATGCAATGATCCGCCTTCCTGTTTATTACTAAAGTTGCTTAACCAGCTTTGAACGGATGCGGGCATTTGAATGGCATAAAAGCCAAACATCGAGAAAGCAAGTGCCACAAATAAAACAGAGAAGGGTATGAGTATCCAGGGGCTTTGGAAGTAAGCTTGTAAGTTAACGCCACCTGCAAATAAGGCAACAGCTGCACCTAAGATACCAAAGGTCACTGCCATACTTTGAACATAGGCCATCGAAATGGCAAAGGCTTTTTTATGAGTGATTTTTTCACCATGGCCAACAATAATGGAAGATAAAATAGGAATCATGGGGTACATACAAGCGGTAAAGGCCAGCGCTAAACCACCAAGGAAGAAGTAAAAAAAGATTTCGATTACATCACCCGATTTTAAAACCTGTGTTGACAGGTCTTGTTCTGAAACAAATTCCTGTTTTGCAGCAGATACTTTCATTGCCGTATCGCTTACTGCCGAAGCAACGTCACCTGCAGGTAAATCAAAACTTATGGTTTTACGAATAGGGGGATAACAAATTCCGGTTTCTTCTGCACAACCTTGATAAGTAAATTGAATTTTTACCGTGGTCGCTTTAGTACTGGTGCGAGTGATAGGAACAATTGCTTCTGTACCATGATGGAAAACCTGTATTTTGCCAAAAAATTCATCGTTCTTGGTTTCACCCGGAGGCAAAACAACATTACCTAGTTGGACGCCTTCACCCTCTTTTAATTTAAATTTAAACTTGTTGCGATAAAGATAATGTTTGTCCGCAATTTGCCAGTTAGCGACAACATTGTTGGCATCTTTAACATCGGTAGTGAGTTTAAATGCCACATCAGGTTCGAGGATTTCATCTTCATTGTTACCGAGCCCAAGATCATTACTCAAACTATTAATGGCATCAACGCCATCCGCAGCAGAAACAACCGCAGTGTTGAAGGTAAAGAATAGCGAAAGTAAAAGTAGTAATGTTTTAGTGGCGTTATTTTTTATTCTCATTATTTTGTTCCGTAGCTAATGTGGCGGATTGAATCCAGTTTAAATAGTTTTTGTCGCCTGACCTGATAGGGACAGCAATGATTTCAGGAAGTTCATAGTTATGAAGTGCCTGAATGGCTTGTTTCAACTTTGAAAACAGAGATTGCCGTGTTTTTATTATTAATAAAATTTCCTGATTATATTCTATTTTCCCCTGCCATTGGTAAACAGACTCAATGCCCTTCACTATGTTGACGCAGGCAGCCAGCTTTTTGCTGACCAGCGTTTCTGCGATTGAAGAGGCAATCTCAGCAGAATCACAGGTATTGAACACTATTATATAGTCATCCTTTGGCATCCCAATACAATATCAGCATAATACAGGCTTGCAAATGCAATAATTCGGCACCATATTCGGTTTGTAGATGTTTTACGGATATTTATCCTAACCAGAGGAAAAGAATCGTGTTTCAGATTTTATTAATCGCATTTTTAGCCGTGCCCATTCTTGAGATTTATCTGTTATTTCAGGTGGGCGGCATTATTGGTGCAGGCTGGACGATTTTAATTGTGATTGGCACTGCTATTCTGGGAGCCAGTTTATTGCGGCAACAAGGTCTGGCCACATGGACACGATTAAATCAAAGCATAGCGCAAGGTCAGTTACCGCCTACAATTTTGGTTGAAGGCATCCTTTTATTACTTTCAGGCGCATTTTTGCTCACCCCGGGCTTTTTTACCGATATCATTGGTTTTCTTTTCCTTACGCCATTTGTGCGTAAAATGCTCGCTGCATATTTACTGCGCCGAGGCATGTTTATGGCGACAAACATGCATTCCACGCAGACGACCCACTCAGCGTCATCACGCACTCACCATGTAGAAAATAATGTGATTGAGGGTGAGTATGAACGTAAAGATGACTAAATAAACATAACCCCTTGTTTTAAAAGATAATAATGTTTATTCACTCCGTATGTTAGAATTTGATTAAATACTTAAGTTTTGTCGGTGATAGCCGATATAAGCTGTGAATGGCACGTTTGCAGGTTGAAATTTAACATTAGGGGTCCAAAAAATATGAATACAAAGAGTTTCATCAAACCCGTTATTTTTATCATAACAATAAATTTGATATCTGTTGTATTAAGCCGTCTGTTTTTGCAATGGCTGAATATTAGTGAGCAGATATTTATTTTGCCCATTGCTGTTGCGATGCTTTCCTTTGTTCTTATTTTTCCCTTTGTGCTTCGATTTTTTCAGCCATTTGAACAAATAATACAGCAGTTAAAAAAAGCAGAAGGTGGTGGTCAGGAATTAAATGTTAAAGGTCACCAAATTGTTGAGCAAATTTGCCAAAGTTATAACTCTCTTTTGCAAGGGTATGCCGCTTCAGCAAATGAATTAACAAAGGCAACGAACGATTTATCTTTTACTGCATCACACCTTTCGAGCGTAACGGAAAGTACCAATGAAAATATAACCAGGCAGCAACTGGAAACAGATATGGTTGCGACTGCTATGAATGAAATGAGCACAACCGTAGAAGAAGTCGCGCGTAACGCCAGTGAAGCTGCTACGGCTGCTGAGCATGCAAATGAGTCTGCAAATAAAGGTGAATCTATTGCACAAGCGAGTAAAGCAAGTATTGATGCTTTAGTTGAAGAGGTTAATGAAGCATCAGATGTAATTGCTCAACTGGAAAAACAAAGTTCAGAGATAACAGTGGTACTCGAGGTAATTAAGGGTATCGCTGATCAAACTAATTTACTTGCTTTGAATGCAGCGATTGAAGCTGCACGTGCTGGTGAGCAAGGTCGGGGCTTTGCTGTGGTGGCAGATGAAGTACGAAGTTTAGCTACCAGAACGCAAGAATCTGCTCGGGAAATAGATGAAATGATCACAGCGTTACAAACAGGTGCACGTTCTTCTGTTTCGGTTATGGAAGCTGCATCAATAAAAGGTAGTGAAAGCTCTGAAAAAGTTGAAGATACGTTTAATGCTTTAAAAGACATCCATCAGTCAGTGAATATTATTAACGATATGAATGCACAAATTGCTACAGCAGCTGAAGAGCAAAGTGCAGTTGCAAATGAGATCAATCAAAATATTGTTTCGATTACACAAAGTGCAGATGCAGCGACTCAAGATGCTCAGGAGTCACAACAAACAAGCGTTAAAATTGCAACAATTTCACAACAGTTAAAAGATTTAGTAACTAAGATGGGTACGTCAGGGGATAAATCGTTGGATCTTTCTTCGGCAAAAGCTGCCCACCTGAATTGGAAAACACGGTTGCGTGCTTTCCTTGATGGCAAGGAAGCTTTAACGCGTGAGGAAGCCGTTTCACATCGCCACTGCAATTTTGGTAAATGGTATTACAGCGACGGGCTGGAACATTTTGGTCAGCTACAAGGCATGATTGACGTTGAAAAACCACATGAAGAAATACATGAGTTAATTCGTATGGTGATAGATTTAAAAAATAATGGTCAAACTGCTGAAGCGGAAGCCGCTTACCGGAAAGTTGATACGATCTCCTCGATGATAGTTGGACATCTTGATGCGGCAGAGCAGCAAGCAACTTCAATGTAAATAGGGTCTGTTGATCTTTCATCTAATATCTTATGTTGGTCAATTTTAACACTACCAGAGTAAAGCCATCGCTTACTCAATGACAAAAGGGGCGCGTCATTGCGAGATGAGCAAAGCGAAACGTGGCAATCTCCATTTACCCTGATTATTGCCGCAGTCATTTTATTCCTTCGCAATGACAGTACGTTATTTTTGGTAAAATGAGCTTAATATCCGAAAGATCAACAGCCCTAATGTTTTTTTGAGCTGCCTGTGCGGCAGTGAACATAATGGATAATAAATTAAATCACTGCTGTCCCGTTAACTCCCTCTCCCCTTGGGGGAGAGGGTTGGGGTGAGGGGGTGTATCTCGTAACACATTGATTTGCTTAGCCCCCTCATCCTGGCCTTCTCCCAAAGGGAGAAGGAATGGCTTCAATTTTGAATAGTATAATTTCATGTCCTTGGCTTCATTGGGTAGCTTTACTGTCAAGTAATTTAAGGCTATTTACCTAATAAATCGATTTGTTAACGGGACAGCAGTGACTTATTTTATGTCGCGGATTTTAGTCATAAGTGCGCCACGCATAATTTATGAAGCCATTTTCATATTTTCATAAACTTCTTCAGGTGTTTTATATTTAAGTAGTTTACGCGGCCTTTGGTTTAATCGAGTTTGTATATCGACAACCTGTTTCTTTGTTACTTTATCTAAAGGTTGACCTTTGGGCAAGTACTGTCGAATAAGTCCATTGTGATTTTCATTGAGTCCTCGTTCCCATGAATGATAGGGATGAGCAAAATAAGTTTCTACATTTAAGGCCTCTGCAATCTGTTCGTGGTACGCAAATTCTTTACCGTTATCAAATGTGATCGTGTGTAACTCTTCACAATAGGGTTTAAGCATCGTAATGATAGCTTCGGTCACAACATGAGCGTGCTTAGAGGCTACATGCGCAATTAAATTTAATTTACTGACGCGTTCAGACAACGTGACTAATACGCCTTTATGCCCTTTGCCAATGACTGTATCCGCTTCCCCGTCACCAAGACGAACTTTCTCATCAACAATACTCGGACGCTCTTCAATGCTAATACGATTGCATATTTGGCCTCGCGTGTCCGGCGAACCCGTTCGCGTTTTATATTTTTTATGCCTGAGATTTTTGTAGAGGTTGCCTCCCATCATTTTGTCTTGCTTGATAAAATGATAAATTGTTCCAGGACAAACGGCTTCTAATTCTTCATCCAGTAATCGACCTTGTATTTGTTCAGGACTCCATTGCTGCTTTAAATCATTCTTAATACGCTTTATCATAGATTCAGTCATCTTTACCTGCTTGGCCTTTGTTTGATGACGATTCTGAGCAAGATAATGTGCCTGTTGTGGGCGGTAACTGCGCAATCCTGCGTTTCTAGATAACTCTCTTTTTATCGTACTCACATTACGGTCCAGTTCTTGAGCAATTTCACGATTTGTAAATTCTGCTTTCTTATAGGCATAGATCTGGTATCGTTCTTCTTGGGTCAGATGGGTATAGGACTTTGTCATAAGTTTTCTCACATTGTGTTTTAGTCGACCAGTGAGTGTACTCACTGGCCCAACTTTTTCAATGTGGCGCACTTATGACTAAAATCCGCGAAGTATTAAAAGGACATAAATATTAATTAAGGATTACTTGTGTACGTATCTGAAAATTGCTTGGATGATCTTCTTCAGTCTGTATATAAGAAGATACTGAAAAGTAAAAATTATATTTCACCTTCAAAGGGCAACGCTATTGAGATATTAGGCGGTGCTCTTCTTGAACTTACGAATCCAAGAGCTCGCCTTAGTAGAACAGAAACTAAAGGTACTGTCTTTAGTTGTCTTGGTGAGTTTTTATGGTACATAGCAAAGTCAAATGATTTAAGTTTTATTAATTATTATATACCTGGTTATCACGAATTTTCAGATGACGGAAAAACCATTTATGGTGCATATGGTCCCAGATTGTTTAATTTTAGAGGTGAAATTAACCAAGTTGAAAATGTTATTAATTTACTTAAAAATAATAATGCATCACGGAAAGCTGTAATACAATTATTTGACGCTGTTGATATTACTAAAGAACATAAAGATGTTCCTTGCACATGTACTTTACAATTCATGGTTAGAAAATCACGTTTGTATATGTTCACAACCATGAGATCAAATGACGCATTTTTAGGATTACCACATGATATTTTTTCATTCACGTTATTACAAGAGCTTATCGCGAGAAGTTTAAACGTAGAGTTAGGAAGTTATAAGCATGCAGTAGGTAGCTTGCATTTATATGAAAAAGACTTAATTAAAGCTAAACAGTATATAAAAGAAGGATGGCAGGAAAAGATACAAATGCCTGCTATGCCTAAAAAAGAGGTATGGGAGTCAATAAATACGGTACTTTTATTTGAATCAGATATACGAAATGGAAAAGATGTAGATCTTACAAAATTGCAGTTAGATAATTATTGGCTAGACTTTATACGATTGTTAAAAATATTTAAAGTATCTAAAAATGACGGTGACAATGAATTAATATCCGACATTGAATCTAACATGAGTACACAAATATATAAGCCATATATTCAAAAAAGACAAAACAAAGTTTGTGTGAACAAACCTGAACAGTTAAAAATTCCTGATAATAATATAAGGTAAATGTTACTAAATATGCAAAATACATTATCCATACTAATAGACAGATTAAAAGAACCTTCAATTAAAAAATTAGATGTAATTGACTGGGGTAGCCCTGTACCTTCATTTGGTGATTTGGCAAACTCAAAAATAGCGACACTTGGATTAAACCCAAGCAATAGAGAGTTTGTTAATACGGAAGGTATTGAGTTAGATGGAGAACAACGTAGGTTTCATACTTTAAATTCTCTAAAATTATCAGAATGGTCAGATGTTGATGATAATCATTTAAAAATGATAACAGATTCATGTCAAAAATATTTTGATAGAAACCCATACGATGGCTGGTTTAAAAGTTTAGATTCTATTATTTCAGGAACTAAAATGTCATATTATAGTGACTCACAAAAAGCTTGTCATTTAGATCTCATCCCGTATGCAACAAAAAATAAGTGGACAAGTCTTAGTTTGAAACAACGTTCTATGTTATTAGAATTAGCTGGTGACACATTAGCATTATTGTTAATGGAATCACCAGTAAGGGTCTTGGTACTTAATGGCATGACTGTAATTAAAGAACTTGAGTCAATAGCTGGAATTTCATTTAATAAAAGAGAAATGTCATCATGGGCTTTACCAAGAAAATCTGGTAATAATGTTAAAGGATATTCATATTCAGGCGTGATAAATGAGATATCTGGAATAAAATTGAAAAGAGATATTACAGTTCTCGGATTTAATCATAATATACAAAGTAGCTTTGGTGTAACAACAAAAGTTAAAAGCTCAATAGGGAGTTGGGTAACACGCAGAGTAAATATGGCTAGCTAATGAGAAACAAAGACAAAGCACTTTACAAAAAATTAGATAAACAACTATCAAATTTCAGCAAAAATAAATATAAACTTATTGGTATTAATTCTACCTCTGCTAAAGATGTTTTGATCAAACAGTTTATCGATAGTATGAGGCGTGTAGAGTATGTATATACTATCTGTAAAAGAGATATTAGTAGTAAGAGAGCTGATCCAAGTAGTGACTATTTTAATCCTGTTATGGCCGCTGTATTTTTTTTAAAAAAAGGAAATATTGATGAGGCGTTTTGGTTAGCCTTTTTGTCAATTAACTATGGCAAGAATTTACGTAGTGGCTGGAATATGACTCGCGATATATATGGTCGTTTAGGTCATAAAGATATTTGGACTTGGAAACGAACGAGTAGTAATCCATCAGCTTTTAAAAAATGGATCTCAAGTAATCACCATTTAATTCAAGGTTCTTTTGGTAATCATAGAAAATATACCTCTTTGAGACCTAATGTTGCTCAAAATCCTGGGGCTGTAATTGAGAGTTATATTAATTGGGTTGGTTCAAAAAAAGATCATAAATTATTAATTCAGAGAAGTATTGATGAAGTGGGTTCTAATCCTCGTGATATGTTTCATTATTTATATTCTTCAATGAGTGAAGTCGTTTCATTTGGAAGAACATCGAAGTTTGATTACTTAACAATGATAGCTAAATTAGGTTTGGCTCCAATTGAGCCGGGTTTAACGTACATGAGTGGTGCTACTGGTCCTGCACAAGGAGCTCGCTTGTTATTTGGTGGTAATTCTAAAGCTATAATTAAATGTAAAGATCTTGAAAGCAATTTATGTGAGTTAGAGTCAAAATTATCTTTGGGTAATTTAGGTATGCAGGTGTTAGAAGATACTTTGTGTAATTGGCAAAAAAGCCCTAAGAGATATATTCATTTCAGTGGTTAGATTGCTACTATTTATCTTTTAACCATTTATATCTTGTTTTTAATTTGTTGAGTTGTTTATGATTAATAATGCCAAAATGTTGTAATTGACCAACTATGATGCCGGCTGATACGCCAACTTTTTTAGCAAACCGTATAATTTCTTTCCACTGATTTGCTCGAAGCATCTTTAATTCACTTTGAAACTCTTCTGGAATAAGGATATTTTCAGAAAAAGCATTAGCTTCATGTTCTTCTCTTGAATTTGAGTTATCAACATTTTCTAAAAATAATCGTTTGTTGCCATGCAATAAAAGATGTCCTGCTTCATGAAATAAACTAAACCAAAAATGATCATCAAACATATGTCTAAAGCTAAGTAAAAGTAACGCTTTATTAGGTGAGCTAAAATAAGTTGCTCCACTTGCTGTGCATTTGGTTGGAGTAGGTGCTACTACAACTGCAACCCCACATTCTGCAAAGCTTTCTATTATTTTAGGAAGAAATACACTAGGTTCTTTAGTTCTGGTTAAAGTTCTTATTCTGTTAAGAGTTTTTTTGAATTTTGATGGATTCCAATGTTTGCACTTAATTTCATTGGCTTCTATCTCACCTTGTCGAAGCCATGTGATTACAGATTCAGGTTTTGAATCAAATGATGAGGATGTTCTAAATGAAGTAACAAGCAATAAGTCATGGTATTTTTCGTGCCATTCATCCCTTTTTGTAATATCAAAAAACTCTAGACATGAAGTTTCTTTTTCTGAAGGAGATTTAGATAGTGAAATCCACCCAAATTTGATCATGTCTTTTATTGGGAATTCGCTTAGCCAATTTTGTTTTTCCGTTTTCTCTCGTTGTAGGTGTAAAAGGTCATTGCGATATTGAGATTCTCTGGCTAACCAAAAACTCTTAGTTGAGCCAATAATAGATCCAAGTTTTTCAGCAATGGTGTCAGTTACTTGTTCATTTCCTTTAAGTAATTTTTTTGCATAAGTAGATTTAATTTCCATCTGCTTTGAAAAATTAGCGATTGAAATTTCATTTTCAGATAGGAAATCGAGAATGGTTTCGCCTGGAGGCGATGCCCAATTAGGTTGGAATGAAAAGTTTTCAGCCATCATTTTGTCCAATCGTTATAATTTTAATACGGCTTACTTTTGACCAGTCTATGCTACCACATTTAAGTATAGGAGTATTAATGTGGTTTGCACAAAATAATATATTATAACCGTCGTGTAGATCTAATAAATAATGTGGTTCATTTAAAAACACTGTGCTGCGAGGCTTACCCAATATAAGTTCAGTGACAAATGTGCTTGCACGAAGATCAGCAAGGCGATGAATCAGTTTTTCAGCTGTTTCATTCCCATATTTTTGTATCGCTTTATCATTATTTTCAGAAAGGAGACGTAGCGACTTAGTGGCAAAAGCAAGTTCCAATAGTTTTATTAATTAAGTTAGAAAAGGATGGGCATTATAACATCTAGATAAATTTTAGGGGGCTGTCTTCAGTAACTAAAATTATCTAAGTTGATTAAATAAATTTGCTGTTGTGGTCGATATATCAGAAATATTAAACTTTTGAATTGCAACATTTATTAACCTCTGTGGAGGAGGATATTTTGTTTCATATAATTAAATCATCATCAGATCGAATATTACGAGCTAAAGAAATCTAGAAAATGACATGGTTATCCTGAACTACTCTCTGGCATTAAGTACGCAAGGTGATTTTCCTGAGCGTATGGCTCTCAGTTTTTGTATCGTTGGGTGGAAATTGACTGATTCAGAGGCATGGTTACAAAAGCTCTAGTTATCTGATTATTTTGGTTAAGTTGGATAAAAAACTTGATTATTGGATATTTATGGATAAAATCGGATAAATATTATTCATTAATGAGCTAAACATGGATTTAACCTCTCTTATTATTACCCCTGAGTTATTACGCCTCAT
Source organism: uncultured Thioalkalispiraceae bacterium (assembly GCA_964605385.1). Classification (GTDB taxonomy): domain Bacteria; phylum Pseudomonadota; class Gammaproteobacteria; order UBA6429; family Thiohalophilaceae; genus JAGLTQ01. Next base: position 1,191 of record CAZSCK010000035.1, on the reverse strand, counting down.
CTCGGAGATCGATGAGTTTAAGGGAAGCTGGCGTGTTCAAAATGCCCAAAGCCCTGAACGTCTTCTAGCATTACGTCATGTTGCAACTATTGAGAGCATTGGTTCATCTACCCGTATTGAGGGTTCAAAACTCAGTGACAGTGAAATTGAAGAGTTGCTTAGCCAAGTTGGTAAAACGTCTTTTTTGACCCGTGATGAGCAAGAGGTAGCCGGCTATGCTGAGGTGATGGAAACGATATTTGAAAACTTTTCTGATATTCCTGTTACTGAAAATTATGTTAAACAACTTCATTCAACACTGCTAAGGCACTCAGACAAAGATGATCGGCATAGAGGTGAATATAAAAAGCATTCTAATAGTGTTGAAGCTTTTGATCCGAATGGTAAAAGTTTAGGTATTATTTTTGAAACGACAACACCTTTTGATACACCTGCACAAATGCAGGATTTACTATTATGGATAAGAGAAACCTTAGCTGATAATAGCTATCATCCATTAATTGCTGTTGCGATATTTAATGTCATTTTTTTAGCCATTCATCCTTTTCAAGATGGTAATGGTCGCTTGTCTCGCGTACTTGTTACTTTGTTATTACTTAAAGCAGGGTATAGTTATATTCCATATGCTTCACTTGAAAGTGTGGTTGAGAAAAACAAAGATGCTTACTACTTAGCTTTACAGAGAACACAAAAAACACTTAAAGGCGATAAGACTGATTGGCTTCCTTGGTTAGGTTTTTTTATAAACTCATTGAAACGTCAAAAAGATCACCTTATTGAAAAGACAAGTGCGCTTAGTCAGTATTCATCATTACCACATGAGAGTATGTTGATTATGCAATTTGTTGATAGTCACCATCGTATTACGATTAATGATGCAGAGAAATTAATTACGTCTGTTTCAAGGCCGACAATTAAAAACCGCTTATCAAAGTTGGTTGAAGAGGGTTTATTAATTCGTCATGGTAAGGCGCGTGGCACTTGGTATAGTAAGCCTGAATAAGTATTTGGAAATTATTTAAAATTAATTTAAGCCCTGTAATAGTGGTGACAGAATTGGTGGCAGATAAGAAAGTTTACGGCTGTATTGTTAAGTAAGTTATTGAATATGTTATATATTATAAAACCATCCAATAAGCAGATTCAGAATATTGAATAGTATATATAAAGAGTTAACAAAAAATATGAATG
>CAZSCK010000034.1:11776-26837 GCA_964605385.1 uncultured Thioalkalispiraceae bacterium | reverse complement strand
GGTCCTTGTGTACGTACTGCAATGTCTTGTGTTGGTATGGCGCGTTGTGAGCAGTCTTGTACTAACGAACATGCTTTACACCGTCACCTTGTAAACGAATTTACTGATGACGTTCATCGTCCAGCACTTCCTTACAAATTCAAATTCAAAGTTTCTGGTTGCCCAAATGATTGTCAAAACGCTATCGAGCGTGCTGATTTCGCGGTAATTGGTACTTGGCGTGATGACATGAAGGTTGACCAGGCTGAAGTGAAGAACTTCATTGAAGCTAAAGGTCGTCAATACCTTATCGATAACGTAATTACTCGTTGTCCTACTAACTGCATGACTGTTTCTGACAGTGATGAGTTAACTATAGACAACAGCAACTGTGTTCGTTGTATGCATTGCCTGAATGTTATGACTAAAGCTTTATCTCCTGGTGATGATAAAGGCGTAACAATTCTTGTTGGTGGTAAACGTACTCTTAAAATCGGTGACTTAATGGGTACAGTAATTGTTCCATTCAAGAAGCTTGATACTGCTGAAGATTATGAAGAAATCGTTGAAATGGCCGGTGATATCATCGACTTCTTTGCGGAAAATGCATTAGAGCATGAACGCACAGGTGAAATGATTGAACGTATCGGCTTAGTAAACTTCCTTGAAGGCATCGACATCGATGTTAATCCACATATGATTAGCAGCCCACGTCAATGTTCTTACGTTCGTATGGACGGTTGGGATGAAGAAGCTGAAAAATGGTTTGAACGTAAAGCTGAAGAAGCTTCTGCGTAATTCAAACACATTTATTTTAACGAATTTGATTTAAAGAACTAGGAGATTAACATGGCTCTTGAAGACATGCGTCCACCGATTGAATCTGGTTGCCCAGATGGCTTCCAATACATGCATCCAACAATGCGTAAAAACTTCGGTCAATGGAAATATCACGAACATCCACGTCCAGGTGTATTACTTCATGTTGCTCACAGTGGCGATGAAATCTGGACTGTTAAATGTGCAACTCAACGTATTCTGGATGTTTACTCATTACGTACGTTAATGGATATCGGCGATAAATTTGCTGATGGTTATATCCGTTTCACATTACGTTCAAACATCGAATACATGGTGACAGAAGAATCTAAAGTAGCACCGTTAATTAAAGCAATTGAAGATGCTGGCTTCATGGTTGGTGGTACTGCTAACTCTGTTGCAATGATGTCACACACACAGGGTTGGTTGCATTGCGATATTCCAGGTACTGATGCATCTGGTGTTGTTAAAGCAATGATGGATGAATTAATTGACGAATTCAAACAATGCAACATGCCTAACCGTGTTCATATCACAACTTCTTGCTGCCAGATTAACTGTGGTGGTCAAGGTGATATCGCAATCAATGTTCAACACACTAAGCCACCAAGAATCAATCATGATTTAGTTGCTAACGTTTGTGAACGTCCAACAGTTGTTGCTCGTTGTCCGGTTGCTGCGATTCGTCCTGCAATGGTTAACGGTCGTCCTTCATTAGAAGTTGATGAGAAGAAATGTATCTGTTGTGGTGCATGTTTCCCACCTTGTCCTCCAATGCAAATCAATGACCCGGAAAACTCTAAGTTAGCTGTATGGGTTGGTGGTAATCACTCAAATGCACGTAGCAAACCTTCGTTCCAAAAATTGGTTGCTGCTGGTATCCCGAATAATCCACCACGCTGGCCTGAAGCAACGGCTATCGTTAAACGCATTCTTAAAGAATACAAAGAAGGCGCTAAGGATTGGGAACGTATCAACGATTGGATCGACCGTATCGGTTGGCCGCGTTTCTTCGAAGTTACTGGTTTACCGTTCACTAAGTATCATATTGATAACTGGCGCGGCGCTCGTAACAGCTTGAACGCTTCTACTCACATCCGTTTCTAGAAAAGGATTGAATTATGAAGTTTAGTATTCAAGTAAGTGAAGGACCTTATAACCATGAGTCTTCTGTAACAGCGATTAACTTTGTTAAAGCTGCTGTAGAAGCAGGTCATGAAATTTTTCGTGTGTTCTTTTACCACGATGGTGTTAATAACGGCACTAACTTCGCGACTCCACCACAGGATGACATTAACATCCAGAAAACGTGGTCTGAGTTAGCAGCAGCACACAACATCGACTTAGTCGTGTGTGTTGCAGCAGCGCAGCGCCGTGGCATCGTTGATGAAGGTGAAATGACACGTAACAAGAAAGATGGCATGAACATCATGGACGGCTTCCGTATTTCTGGCCTTGGTCAGTTAATCGAAGCTGGTATCGAAGCTGACCGTCTTGTTATTTTCGGCGATTAATTAAAGGGTCTTTATAATGTCTGATGCAAAGAAATTTATGTACATCAACCGTAAGGCACCCTACGGTACTATCTATGCTTGGGAATCCCTCGAAGTAGTACTGATTGGCGCAGCTTTCGATCAACAAGTCTCTTTGGCTTTTGTTGATGACGGTGTTTATCAATTAATGAAAGGTCAGGATACAACAGAAGTTGGTATTAAGAACTTCTCTCCTACCTATGCTGCTTTAGGTGATTACGATGTAAACAAAATTTATATCGAAAAAGAATCATTGGAAGCACGCGGTTTAACTTTAGATGACCTTCAACATTTAGTCTGGGAAGACGAAGATGAAGATTGGGCTGAAAAAGATTCGATCCGTGTTGTAACTTCTGCTGAACTTGCTGAGATTTTTGAACAGCAAGATATCACGCTAAGTTTCTAAGCGAGGAATTGAAAAATGTCTATATTACATACTGTAAATAAATCCACTTATGAACGCGACACATTAGAAGCGTGCGTTCGTCTTGCAGCAAAAGGCGGTTCTGTTCTTTTGATTGAAGATGGCGTGTATAGCGCAATGAGCGGTGGTAACAAATCTAGCGTTATTGAAAACGCTAAAGATTTAAGCTTTTATGTTCTCGGCCCTGATATCAAGGCGCGCGGCTTAAGTGAAGATCGCTTAATCGACGGCGTTAAAGTTGTCGATTACAAAGGTTTTGTTGAGTTATCTGTTTCTAACGATTCAGTTACTGCTTGGCTTTAATATTTATATTTAACTAGGAGAATTATCATGGCTGCTATTGAAGTAGACGGTAAAAGTTACGAAGTTGATGAAGAAGGTTATTTAGAAGATTTAACAACATGGGTTCCTGAAATAGCGGGTGTTATGGCTAAATTAGATGACGCTGAGTTATCAGATGCACACTGGGAAGTAATTAACTTCTTACGTGAGTACTACGAAGAATACCAAATTGCTCCAGCAGTACGTGTACTGACTAAAGCGATTGGCAAAAAACTGGGTAAAGATAAAGGTAACAGCAAGTACTTGTACGAATTGTTCCCATACGGCCCAGGTAAGCAAGCTTGTAAATATGCAGGTCTGCCTAAGCCAACTGGTTGCGTATAATTACGCAGGCAAGATAGTTTGTATTTAGAGGGGTTTATACCCCTCTTCTTACAATAAAAAGTTTTTTTGTTGTTTTATTAAGAAAAGGAACGGTTAGATGTCGGCATCCGTAGTCTATGCGCTAGCATTTTATGCAGCCACCGCCATACTTATTATTGGTGTTGCACGTAAGGTCGTGCAATACGCAAAAACACCTGCGCCATTGAAGATTCCAACAATGCCTGCACCTGTTACTCAGGGTGGGGTTGTCGTGCGCATGTTTACTGAAGTTGTTTTATTTAATAGTTTATTCAAATCTAATAAGTGGATTTGGATTTTTGGCTGGATGTTTCATTTCGCATTATTACTCGCACTGTTCCGTCATTTACGTTATGTCATTCCGGCAGACTCATTTTTAATGCCTCTTATTGGACATCAAATTGTTCAAGCCTTTGGTAAATATGCAGGCTTTGCCATGCTTGCAGGTCTGGGTGGTTTATTTGTACGTCGTATTGTTGTTGACCGTGTACGTTATATTTCAAGCCCTTCTGACTATGTAATGTTGTTACTTATTATAGGTATCGCATTCACCGGTATGATGATGTCTTTTGTAGAACACACTGACATTGTCATGCTAAAAGAATTTATGCTTGGGTTGTTAGCTTTTAACATACAACCTCTTCCGACTGATTTATTAGTACTTGTTCATTTAGGACTCGTTATTGTCTTAATGATGATCTTCCCGATTAGTAAACTATTACATGCACCCGGTGTGTTCTTCAGCCCGACTCGTAATCAGGTTGATAATTCACGAGAAAAACGTCATCTGGCACCTTGGGCGGCAGAATTAGAAGCAGATCGTAAAGCTGGGGAATAAGAAAACCGTAAGGTTCTTAGAGGATAATTAAAGTGGCAGCAGCAGATTTCGAAACACCAGAATTACAAGAGTATACCGTTGTTCCTAAATTAGAAGAAGGAACAATGGCGCACATCTCATCCTTTAAAGCAAAGCCAAAGTTTCAGGGGCCTTTAGGTTACCCTGATGAATTGGTTGATAACTGGGAAGAAAAAGTTATCACAAAGATGGATGAGTTACGCGGCAAGTATCGTGGCTTCCAGGTATTTTTAGACAGTTGTGTTAAATGTGGCGCATGTACTGATAAGTGTCATTACTATTTAGGAACAAAAGATCCTAAGAACATGCCTGTTGCACGACAAGATCTTCTTCGTAAGGTTTATCGTCGTTACAGCACCTTCGCCGGTAAATTCTTTGGTGCATTAGGTATTCCAGGGTTTGTTGGTGCAGCTGATTTAAACAAAGAAGTTTTAGATGACTGGTATACATACTTCCACCAGTGTTCACAGTGTCGTCGCTGTTCTGTTTATTGCCCTTACGGTATTGATACAGCCGAAATCTCAATGGCCGCTCGTGAAATTATGTCTTCTGTTGGTGTTAGTCAAAAATACTGTAATGAAATTATTGGTAAGGCTCAAACCATTGGTAATAACCTTGGTCTTCCGGAAAAAGCACTTATTGATACTTTAGAAGGTCTTGAAGAAGAAGTTGAAGAAGATACAGGTGTTGCAGTTAAGTTCCCAATCGATGTGAAAGGTGCTGATATATTATTAGTCACCCCTTCTGCTGATTTCTTCGCAGAACCCCATGTTGATGGTTTAATTGGTTACGCAAAAGTATTCCATGAAGCAGGCGCAAGCTGGACAATAAGTTCACATGCATCTGAAGCTGCTAACTTTGGTATGTTCATTGGTTCATACGAAAACATGCGTACCCTTTCTTTACGTATTCGTAAAGCAGCTTTAGATTTAGGCGTTAAACGTATTGTATTTGGAGAATGTGGTCATGCATGGCGTGTTGCATATAGCTTCTTAAATACGTTGGCTGGTCCTTTTGACTTCCTGGATCAAAACTACCCTATTCCACAACACATTTGTGAATACACACATAACTTGATCGAAAAAGACGAACTCAAATTTGATAAGTCTGAAAATGATCATATGACGGTAACCTTCCACGATTCTTGTAACGTGGCACGTGCTTCACGCATGGGTGATAAGCCAGGTGGTCAAATGGAAATTCCTCGTGCAGTCATTAAGGCTGTATGTAATAACTACGTCGACATGGCAGAAGATACCATTGGTGAAGCAACATTCTGTTGTGGCGGTGGCGGTGGTCTGTTAACAGACGACTTAATGGAAATACGTGTTAAAGGTGCGCAACCTCGAATGGAAGCTTATAAATCTGTTGTAGATAAAGGTGGTGTTACTCACCTAGCCGCTATCTGCGCAATTTGTAAAGCACAGTTTAGCAAGATTTTACCAAAATACGGTTATGGTATGACCGACATTGTTAGTGTTCATCAACTAGTTAGTGATGCAATTATCCTTACTGGCTCTGAAGATGACACTAATGACGATAGCGATACTAACGAATCAGAATAATTTGTAATCCCTAACAGGATTCCATCAGGAGAATAAACATGGCTACATCCCGTGATGATATAAACCAAAAACTAACCTTCCGTATGTTTGAAGACGGAGAAGACTTAAGAACAGGCGACTGGGCGAAGCAAATCTTTAAAGAAGATACTTCACACAAGTGTCCAACTTATGTGAACCGTACTCCACCTTGTCAGGGTTCTTGCCCGTCAGGTGAAGATATTCGTGGTTGGTTAGATATCGTTCGAGGTATTGAAAAACCTTCTGCTGACACAAGCATGCAAGAGTATGCGTTCCGTCGTTCAACGGCTGCGAACCCATTCCCTTCTGTTATGGGTCGTGTATGCCCTGCTCCTTGTCAAGACGGTTGTAACCGTAACGAAGTTGAAGACTTCGTTGGTATCAACGCAGTTGAACAATTCATTGGTGACTCTGCTTTAGAAATGAAATTAAAGTTCACTTCTGGTAAAGACACAGGTAAGAAAATTGCCATCATTGGTGGCGGCCCTGCAGGTCTTGCTGGTGCATATCAATTACGTCTTAAAGGTCATGCAGTAACATTGTTTGATAACCATAAGACTTTAGGCGGCATGATGAAATACGGTATCCCTGGTTACCGTACTCCACGTGACGTACTCGACGGCGAAATCAATCGTATTATCGATATGGGCGTTGACGTTAAGATGGACACTTGGGTTGGTAAAGACATTACTGTTGAACAACTCGAAAAAGATTATGACGCTATTCTTTGGGCAATTGGTGCTCAAGCAGGTCGTCAACTTCCTATTCCTGGTGCAGACGAAGCTGCAAACGTACTTACAGGTGTAGATTTCCTTGAAGCATTTAACGATGGTCGTTTACAACTTGTAACTGAAAAAGTTGTTGTAATCGGTGGTGGTGATACTTCAATCGATGTGGCATCCGTTGCTCGTCGTTTAGGTCACATTACTGAAATGCATGAAAATGATCGTCCTGAAAATATCGTATTAGGTCAAACAGCGCATGACGTTGCTTCTTCAGCTGTTCGTCAAGGCGCAGAAGTTATGTTGCTATCTCGTTCTTCAATTGCAAACATGCCTGCAGCACAACATGAAATTGATGATGCAGAACGTGAAGGTGTAACTATCGTTGGTTGTGTTAGCCCGATTGAAGTTATTACAGACAAAGATGGCCGCGCAACTGCATTAAAAGTTGCAAAACTTGAAGAAGATGGCAAGACACCTATCGAAGGTTCTGAATATGAAATCAAACTTGACCTATTAGTATCTGCTATCGGTCAAGGTGGTAAATTTGACGGCTACGATGACATGGCAAATGACCGTGGTTTAATTGATGCAGATCAAAACTACCAGGTTCCTGGTAAACCAGGCCACTTCGTATGTGGTGATATTGTACGCCCTCATCTTTTAACGACTGCAATTGGCCAGGCGTCTATTGCTGTTGAAAGTATTGAGCACTACATGAGCCATGAAGAATTAGGCAAGCGTCCTAAAGTTGATAAACATCACTTTGACTTGTTAAACAAATTAAATGAAGCGGGTCTTTCTCCAACTGAATATCAACATGATAGTGCTGAAGCAACAGATACAGAAAACTTCGCAATTCATAACTATGAAGATCGTTCAGCACATGAAATCATTGCTTCTGATGAATTATTCTTAGGTCACTTCGAATATACAGCACGTCATTTACGTACTGAAGATGTTCCTAACTCTGATGAAGTTTTAGGTCATTTCCAGGAGCGCATGAAAGGTCTTTCTGAAGAGCAAGCTGTTGAAGAAGCAGACCGTTGCATGAGCTGTGGTATGTGTTTCGAGTGTGATAACTGTGTTATCTACTGTCCACAAGATGCTGTTTATCGTGTACCTAAGAAAGACGCTACAATGGGTCGTTATGTTGCAACTGATTACTCTAAGTGTATTGGTTGTCACATCTGTGCTGATGTTTGCCCAACGGGTTACATCGACATGGCAATGGGCGACGCTTAATTTAGTAAATAATTAGTATAAGAATAAACTGAGGATTGCTGTAAATGATGTCATTTAGACAATTTGCAAAACATCTAGTCGTATTGGTAGGGCTAACTGCCCTGCCAATGTTATCGAATGCTGGTGAATTAGGCCCTGTTCTACCTAAAGCCAAAATGTCAGCATCGGAAAAGACAAAGTGTGTTGAGCCCATTGGTGTTATGCGTAGAGACCACATGGAGTTTTTAAAGCATAAACGTGATGAAACATTACGTGAGGGTGTGCGAACTGAACAGCATAGCCTTGTAGAATGTATTGCTTGTCATGTAACACCAAATGACAAAGGCGAGTTTGCTCGCTTTGGTGATAATGAACATTTCTGTAGTAGTTGTCATAACTATGCAGCGGTTAATGTTGATTGTTTTGATTGCCATTCAGATTTACCTGAAGATGCAGCAAAAAAACTTCGTTCAGCTAAGAACCCTCATAATAATATGACTGAAGGAGGCAGAAAATAATGTCTAATTCAGATCAAAATATAAGTAAATACCGCCGACAATTTTTAGCTCAATCTGCTGCAGTTGCAGGTTTAGCCATTGCACCTGGTATTGTCTTAAACCAGGTTGCTCACGCAAAAGCTGATGCTGATAAAGTAACGGATGCAACTCGCTGGGGTATGTTAATCGACACCAACAAGTGTGCTAAAGGCTGTACTGATTGTGTTACTGCTTGCTCAACTGAAAATGGTTGGGGAACAGGTGAAACACATTCCAGCAAAGAACAACAAGCACAATGGATTCGTAAAGTTACTGTTACTGACAAACAAACAGGTCATGTTCAATCATTACCTTTAATGTGTCAGCACTGTGAAACAGCTCCTTGTGTTGATGTATGCCCTACTGGCGCATCAATGAAACGTAAAGATGGTATTGTTTTAGTAGATAAACACATCTGTATCGGTTGTCGTTATTGCATGATGGCTTGCCCATACAAAGCTCGCTCATTTGTTCATGAAAAACTTGAACTACAAAAGCCGAATGCTCCTCGTGGTATCGGTACTGTAGAAAGCTGCACAATGTGTACTCATCGTGTAGATAAAGGTCAGGATCCTGCTTGTGTAGAAGCATGTACTAAAGCAGAACACGGTGCGATGCTCTTCGGTGATTTGAAAGATGCAGACAGTGCAATTTCAATTGAATTGAAAAAACATGGCGGCGAACAAATTCGTGCAGACCTCGGTTTAAATACCGGCGTACGCTACCAGGGGCTTTAAGTTAAAAGCACCTTTAATAATAAATATTTTTTATAAAACTAGGTAAAGAGAAGTCTTACATGAAAAAACCAGTTTTTAAGCAAATTGATGGGAACACTCCAAACTATTGGATGTTACTCGCCCTCCTTGGTGGTTTTGTACTTGCTGCCATAGGCTCTCATTTTTACATGGAACATGGTGGCCATTATGTGACTGGCATGACGAACCAAATCGTTTGGGGCTTGCCTCACGTATTTGCTGTATTCCTTATTGTTGCAGCATCTGGAGCACTTAATGTCGCTTCAATCTCATCCGTGTTTAACAAAACAGCTTATAAACCATTAGCGCCGCTTTCAACTCTTGTTGCCATTGCGTTATTGTCTGGTGGTTTAATGGTTCTGGTTCTTGATTTAGGTCGACCAGATCGCTTAATTGTTGCGATGACAGTGTATAACTTCAAATCCATCTTTGCCTGGAACATGATTTTCTATAATGGCTTCTTCCTCATTGTTGGCATTTACGCCTGGACAATGTTGCAACGCAACCTGAATAAGTACAGTCGCATTGCAGGCTTCTCAGCTTTCATCTGGCGTTTAGCGTTAACAACAGGTACCGGTTCAATCTTTGGTTTCCTTGTTGCTCGTCAGGCTTATGATGCTGCAATCATGGGTCCCATGTTTGTTGTTATGTCATTCTCATTTGGTTTAGCGATTTTCTTATTAATCGTAATAGCAACTTATAAGTGGACTGATCGCCCTCTCGGTGATGCTATGTTTATGCGCTTAAAAAATCTTCTTGGCGTATTTGTTGCCGGCGTACTCTACTTTGTTGTTGTACAACATTTAACTAATTTATATGCCACAGAACATCATGGTGTCGAAGCATTCATCCTTCGTGACGGTGGAATATTTACCCAGCTATTCTGGTATGGCCAAATTATTATGGGCGGCTTGATTCCATTAGCACTCATATATCATCCAACTACGGGCAAGTCGCGTACCGCTATTTCAATTGCTTCAATATTAATTGTTCTTGGTGGGCTTATTCAAATGTATGTCATCATCATTGGTGGTCAGGCTTATCCATTAGAGTTATTCCCGGGTAAGGAAGTTTCAAGTTCTTTCTTCGACGGTGTAGTTAGTTCATATACTCCTACTCTGGCAGAAGCACTTTTGGGTATTGGCGGTTTTGCGGTAACTCTCTTTATGGTTGCCTTTGCGGTTAAAATCTTAAAGTTTTTACCTGAGTCTTTAGCCGATGAAGCTGTTGATCCACATCACAGCAAGTAACACGCAATACTAATATCTCGTTAAAGAGGACAGACCTGTGTAAAAAGGTCTGGCCTCTTTTTCGCGTTTAGGGAGCCTTAAAATGCAGCGAATACTGATCTCTGCAGCACACAAATCATCAGGCAAAACCACACTGACTATCGGCTTATGTGCCGCGTTACGTGCGCGCACTTTGAATGTGCAATCATACAAAAAAGGCCCTGACTACATCGACCCTATGTGGTTATCACGCGCATCAAATCGTGACTGTCATAATTTAGATTTTCAAACCATGACTAACGATGAAATGTTGGCAACCATTTCACTTTATTCAAAAGATACTGACATTTCTATTATCGAAGGCAATAAAGGTTTATTTGATGGTGTCGCCATTGACGGCAGTAACAGTAATGCAGCCATTGCAGAAATCACAAAAAGCCCGATCATTCTTGTTATTGATACACAGGGTATGACCCGCGGTATCGCTCCCCTGCTTTTAGGCTATCAGGCTTTTGATAAAAATATAAATATAGCCGGAGTCATATTAAATAAAGTGGGCGGACCACGACACGAAAAGAAATTACGTGATGTTATTAAACAGTACACAAATATGACTGTTGTGGGTGCTATACCAAAATTAAAAGCTCTCAATATTACAGAACGCCATCTGGGGCTTATCCCAAGCAATGAAGCAACCGACACCCGCAGTGTTATTGATAACATCGCAGAGGCTATCGAAAAATATGTTGATCTCGATTTATTACTCAATATTGCAGGAGCCGCCCCCGCACTGCCTGAAACAGATTATAAAATATCAACCAGGGCAAAACCATTAAGTCTTAAAGTCGGTATTGCACGTGATGCCGCCTTTGGCTTTTATTATCCCGGCGACATGAATGCCTTTAGAAATGAAGGTGTCGAACTGATTGATATTGATACACTGAATGATAAAGACTTACCAGAAATTGATGGACTATTTATCGGCGGTGGCTTCCCTGAAAGCTGGATGCAAGAACTGGAAGCCAACACCAGCCTGCGCCAACAAATCAAAGATGCCATTGAAACAGGACTTCCGACTTATGCAGAGTGCGGCGGTTTGATGTACTTATCTCAATCAATCAGCTGGAAAGGCAAAAAGTCAGAAATGGTCGGCGCTATTCCTGCTGAGATCATCATGAATGAACGTCCACAAGGACGGGGTTATGTTTCTTTGCAACAAACACAAGATGCTCTTTGGAAAAAACAAAGCAGCACCAGCAATATCTACGCACACGAATTTCATTATTCAGGTTTTAAAAATCTTGAAGATCTCGAAACACATTCTGAGATAAAGTATGCCTACGAAATGAGGCGTGGCAGCGGCATTACCGGTGAACATGATGGTTTAGTCTATAAAAATTTGCTGGCAAACTATGCGCATTTGCGCGATACCAGCCGTTACCACTGGGTTTCAGACTTTGTTGAATTTATTCGACAGGTTAAATCTTAATTTGGTATAATTGACTAATTTAGTTGGTTATACCTTTAATATATACACCACGTTATACATTTGGAGTTATCATGATTACAGTATCAAAAGCCGCAGCAGAACAAATTTTAGATTCTACGAAACAAGGTGATTCAGCAAACCTGAAATTACGCCTTGCTGCAACTAAAAAAGACGATGGTAGCATTGAATATGTAATGGGTTTTGAAGAACGAGATATGGATGATGATATTTTCTTTGATAGTGAAGGTGTTAAAATCGTTGTTTCAGCAGGTTGCTTCGAATTACTTAAAGGCACTGAGCTGGATTACGTAAAACTCGATGACATTGAAGAAATGCAGTTCATTTTCAAAAACCCGAATGATCCTAATTACAAAGAGAATGAAACAGGGACAGAGCATCACTTTTAAAACCATAGCTCATATATAATGACTTCAAATAGCACAAAAACCAGCGAAAACAATAAGGGTGTAAGCACGAAGTTTACCCCCTTATGGGAAAGCCCTCTGTGCACAAACATATTAAGCCTGGCTGTTGTTATTATTCTTTTAGCATTATCAGGCTTATTGTCAGCAGTAACTCAGAGTAGCGTTTTTTATTATGTCATCCCTCTTCTTTTAATTATCTCCATTGTTTTAATCGCTTTTTTATTAAAACAAGTTAGACATAATTTTCTCTACCCGCTAAATAACCTGCGACACTGGGCTGATGAAATGCTTGACGATAATCATTCAGCTCGTATATCCATAAAATCTGAAGGTGAGTTCACGGAACTATTCAAAGGCATCAATGTATTAAGTGATCGTCTTGAAACCTTAACCCTGGATATGCAAAGCCAGGTAAGAAAACAAACAAAACATATCGAACGAAAAACACATTCACTTGAGATTATTTATGACGTTGCAGCAAGCATAAATAATTCCCGTGATCTTGATGATTTATTATCTCGTTTTTTATTAACCCTTAAAGATGTTGTTCATGCACGTGCTGCTGTAGTCAGGCTATTAACTGATGATGATCAAATGCGCTTAGTTGCCAGTATCGGTTTAGATGATGATCTAATGGAAAAGGAACAGCTTATTCCATCTAATAAATGTTTATGTGGCATTGCCTATAAAGATGGAGAAGTTCATTTTCAGGATAGCGTTCAACAATGCGATAAAATCATTGGCCGAAGCTTTTTTGATGATAAACAAGAAGATATTGGAATGATCGCTGTACCCTTGCAATATCGAGGACAGACACTCGGCGTATATAATCTCTTTGTAAGTAATCGGGAATTCCATAATCATGAAGAAATTGAAGATCTTTTAACAACTATTGGTCGTCACCTTGGCATGGCAATAGATAAAGCACGCTCAGAAGATGAAGCCAACCGATTATCTTTAATGGAAGAACGTAACCGCCTTGCTCATGAACTACATGATTCATTAGCACAAACATTAGCAAGTTTACGCTTCCAGGTTCGCGTCTTAGATGAAACCTTACGTGGTGGTAAAGAATCAGATGTTTGGCATGAACTTGAAAAAATAGAAAACAATATTGATGAAGCTTATTCTGAATTGCGCGAGCTCATCACACACTTCCGCGCACCAATTGATAAACGCGGTTTAATTCCTGCGGTTGAACATTTAATTGAACGTTTTCAATATCAAACTGATATTTCAATATTCCTACAAAAAGAATGGAACGTATTACATTTACCTGCAACGATCGAAGTACAAGCTCTTCGTATTATTCAGGAATCATTAAACAACATCAAAAAACACAGTCAGGCTCATACTGTTCGTGTTATTTTACGCAGTGATACACAAGGTGATTGTAGTGTATTAATTGAAGACGATGGTGTTGGCATTAAAAATGTACCAGGTTCTGATGTTACACTGGATGATCACCTTGGTCTAAGTATCATGCATGAACGCGCTAAACGAATTGGTGGAACAATTAAAATCGAAAGTGAACCTAATGAAGGTACTCGAGTTTTACTTCAGTTTGGGCACTCAGAACTTCCACCACATAAATCAAACAGGAAACCTGTTCTTGTTCCTCCACCTAATCCGAATATACTGCCATGAATAACTTACGTGTATTACTAATAGATGATCACACCCTCTTTCGAGTTGGACTTGAAGGTTTGTTAACAAGTCGAGGGATTGAAGTTGTTGCTTCAGTCGACAGTGGTCATGAAGCTCAGAAACTTGTTGATGAATTAAATCCAGACATTATTTTACTCGACATGAGAATGCCGGGGCTTAATGGTCTGGAAGTATTAGACATGTTACGCGACAAAAACGAATCACTTCCTATTGTAATGTTAACCACCAGCACAGAAGAAAATGATTTATTAAAATCATTACGTTCAGGTGCACAAGGTTACCTGTTAAAAGACATGGAGCCAGATGAGCTTGTTTTAGCACTACGCGAAATTGTTGCAGGCAAAACAGTCGTTGCCCCTGATCTTGCTCCTATACTTGCTCGAGCAGTACAAGGTAAAACCATCGAACAAGAAGAAAAAGACGACAGCCCATTTTCAATTCTGACACCAAGAGAAACTGAAATTCTTGGTTTGCTAGCGGAAGGACAAAGCAATAAAGCTATCGCAAGAAATTTAGGTATATCAGATGGCACGGTTAAATTACATGTAAAAGCCATTTTACGTAAACTTGAAGTTCATTCTCGTGTTGAAGCCGCTGTTATGGCTGTACAACGCGGGTTTAATAACAAAAAATAAATATTATGAAAAAATTTAATGATCTTGTTGCTGAAAGTGCAAAAAATGTTACTGAAATATTCCCATGGGATCTGGAAGAACGGTTTGACGAAAACCCTTCACTTCTCTTATTAGATATACGCGAACCTTATGAATTTGAAGCCATGCATATCAAAGGTTCACTTAACGTACCTCGTGGTGTACTGGAAACAGCGTGTGAATGGGATTATGAAGAAACCGTCGCACTACTTGTACAAGCACGAGATAAAGAAGTGATTGTTGCCTGCCGTTCCGGTAATCGAAGTGTATTTGTTTGTGAAGTTATGCAAAAGCTTGGCTACGAAAATGTAGTATCACTTAAAACAGGCCTGCGTGGTTGGAGTGACTATGAACAGCCGTTATATAATAAAAATAATGAAGAAGTCGATGAAGATACTGCAATAGACTACTTCACTGCAAACCTTCGTGAAGACCAAATGGCGCCAAAATAAGATTTATGTAGGTCGGCTCTTCAGGCCGACG
>CAZSCK010000034.1:0-11676 GCA_964605385.1 uncultured Thioalkalispiraceae bacterium | reverse complement strand
TTTATTCGTACAGCTTACGTTCGCTACGCTTTCCTTTAGAACTCGCTTGTTGCACGATTACGCCTTCTAACTGTTCAAAAGTCACTTCGCGTTTTTCATGCATATAGGCTTCATTCAATGGTGCAATAAAATATTTTTCATCTTCAATTAATAATTGACGAAAAATATAGCCATTTTCAACTGTAGCCATAACATAACATTCATGCCTAACCGTTGCGGAGGCATCAATAATAATGATGCAGTCTTTTTTGAACTCAGGTTCCATTGAGTCATCTAATACTTGTAGTGCAAATGGTTCTGTACCCGAACAACTACTTCCTTCAAGTTCCTGTTTGATATCAGGACTAAAACCTACTTTGGTGCTGTTTGACTGTTCCATCTCAAAAACCTTTTGCTCGAATAAGGACGTATTATAATCGTTTTTAAGGCTAAAAACGATATTTAGCAGTTGCTAATACAGCAAAAGATAATTAATTTTTCCTTGTATTTCATGTGGTTATTCATTTTCCGTTGATTCTTGTAGCTGTAACGCCCACATATCGGCATAAACACCTGATTTATCCAGTAAGGCTGTATGTGTTCCCTGCTCAACGATCCTGCCCTTATCCATAACCAGGATTTGGTCTGAATCAGTAATGGTTGATAAACGATGTGCAATCACAAGCGTTGTATGAGTTTGAGCAACCGAACTTAATGCCTCAAGAATAACTTTCTCTGATTTTGAATCCAATGAAGAGGTTGCTTCATCAAAAATCAGAATAGGTGAACCTTTCAGTATCACTCGTGCAATGGCTAAACGCTGCTTTTCACCACCAGATAATTTCAGACCACGTTCACCAACAGCAGTATCATAACCATCAGGTAAGCTTTCTATAAACTCATGAATATTCGCTAGCTTCGCCGCATGAATAATTTCATCTTTGCTTGCACCTGTCTTTGCATATTCAATGTTATATAAAATAGATTCATTAAATAACACCGTATCCTGTGGAACAATACCCATAGCCTGACGTAAGCTAGCTTGTGTTACTTCTGATATATCTTGATTATCATAAAGAATACGTCCATTTGTTACATCATAAAAACGAAATAACAAACGTGCTAAGGTGGATTTACCTGAACCTGAGTGACCTACAATTGCTAACTTCTGCCCGGGTTTTACCGTAAAGGAAACATCATGCAAAATTTGTCTATCTTCATTATATGAAAAATCAACATGCTCAAATTTTATTTCACCTTTCTCATGTTTAAGATCTTTCGCATTTTTAACATCTTTAATTTCAAGATTTTCATCCAGTAAGTTAAACACCATTTCCATATCGGCCAGCGTATGCTTTAACATGCGGTAAATAATACCTAAAAAACTTAAAGGCATGAAAAGCTGTAACATCATGGTATTAATCAACACCAAATCACCTAAAGTCATTTTTCCATCAATAACACCCTGCCCTGCATAAACCATAATAAAGGTTAAACCAACCGCAATAATTGCACCCTGGCCAAAGTTTAAAATAGACATGGATGTTTGACTGGTTACCGCAGCATTCTCCCACTCCGACAATGTTGAGTCATAACGATTAACTTCAAAAGCTTCATTATTAAAATACTTAACCGTTTCATAGTTAATTAAACTATCAACTGCCTGACCGTTAGACTCAGAATCAAGCGCATTCATCTTGTGCCTGAAATGCATTCGCCATTCGGTAACCAACAAAGTAAATGTAATATAAATAGCAACAGTCGAAAAAGTAATTACAGCAAATATCACTTCGTACTGACCTAGCAAAATAAAAGCAACCAAAATAAATTCTGCAAAAGTGGGAACAATATTAAAAACCAGATAATTTAATATCTGACTAATACTACTCGTGCCTCTTTCAAGGTCACGCACAATATTACCGGTTCGTCTTTCGAGGTGATAACGCAAAGAGAGTTTGTGCAGGTGTGATAGAACCTTATTAGAAAGTCGACGCATGGCACGATAACGCACTCGCGCAAAGACCGCATCACGCACTTCATTAAAAAGTGAACCCGCCATACGAGCGGCACCGTAAAGTATAAATAAGCTTATCGGGATAACAATGGCGCTTTTCTCAGGCGTATCCAATATATCGATAATTTCTTTGAATATTAGCGGAATACCAACGATAGCGACCTTTGATAAGATCAGGCTCAATAAAGCAATTAAAACGCGACCTTTATATTCCCATATATACGGAAATATCCGCTTCAAATTACGAATATCCTTTCTACCGCCTTCTGGGGCGCTGGTATAGCGAAACTGCATGGTAATTTCCTTAAAGAGTGACCGATCAGTGTAGGCATTTAAGTTCCCACCCCTTCAAGGGGAGGGCTAGGGAGGGGTGGTATAAAATATCCCCTCGACAATTGCTCCTGCATTGTTCTACCTTCGCCCGTCCATGGGCTCGTCCCCCTGCCCCGCCAGGAGGGAGGGGGAATAAATCTAACCCTATAGTTATTGGTATTAAGCATTAAGGTATTTCTTATCTGTATCAGGAGGTTATTATTACATGTTAAACTTAATTATTCTAAAAATACGACACGGCAGAAGTTAAGGCTTAAACATGAAAATAGTCCAGGTTTCTTTTTTCAAAAACCATCTAATACCCATCATCTTGCTAGGGCTACTCCTAATTACAATCAGTGGCTGTGATGACAAATCTGCTATGCGTAGCCACAAAGCAAAAGCTACCAATGTCCATGTCACTAAGGTGCTAAGACAAGGTCTGACCGAACAACAACTCATTCCCGGCACAATTGAAGCATTAAGCACTGTAAAAATTTACAACCAGGAATCAGGCAGAATCAAAAGCCTGCCCTTTTATCCCGGTGATATGGTTAAACAAGATCAACTTATCACCGTTTTAGACGATGCGATTCTCATTCGTGAGTTTGAAAAAGCCCGTGCACAAAATCGTCAGGCAAAACTCGATTTGAAAAGAATAAAACGTCTCATTCCACGTAAGCTTGCATCAAATGAACAGTTATCACGAGCGCAAACGCTAGTTGAGCAAACTGGCGCAGAAGAAAATTTGTTTAAAACTCGACTATCCTACTCAAAAATCCATGCACCCATCGCTGGCGTTATTACCCAGCGTCTTTCCGAGGCGGGAGATGTCGTTGCATTACATAGCCACATCTTATCCATCGCCGATATCAGTCAGTTAAAAGTCACTCTTTCACTTTCAGAATTAACCATTAGCCAACTAAAAGAAGGCATGGCCGTTTCTATACGAGTTGATGCATTAGGCGATACAAAATTCGATGGTAAGATTTTACGCATCCATCCAACAATCGATATCTCGTCACGTCAGGGCACGATAGAAATTATTTTTGATGACGTACCACAAGGCGCAATCCCCGGGCAACTCTGTCGCATTGAAATTAATACTGTAACGGCTCCACGATTAGTGATTCCCGTCATCGCCATACAAAATGACAGCCTTGGCGAATATGTTTACCGTGTAAATAAGGAAAATAAAACCAAACTTATTCGTATTCAAACAGGGATCCAGGTTAACGAATGGGTTGAGGTTATCTCAGGTTTAAAAGTAAATGACACTATTGTGACCAAAGGTTTTCAAAGTTTAGCAAAATCAAAAAAAGTGAAAATTATAGATGACAGTAGAAAAGCGAAAGCTAAGTCGCAAGCCGTAAAAGAAACTAACCAGAAAATGAATCGTGAAAACTAATGGATAGAAAACAGCACAACACAGGTGGTTTAGCCTCCTGGTCTGCACGTAGACCAATTAGCGTGCTCATGCTTTCCTTAAGCGTGTTAATGCTTGGCTTCTTTTCACTCGACGAACTTCGCATTAACCTACTGCCGCATTTAATTTACCCCGAAGTCCGTGTGCGCATTTTTGATCCCAATGTTCCAACTATCATCATGGAAGACAAAGTTACTCGTCAAGTCGAAGAACAACTAGCCATTACAGATGGCGCGACATCGATACAATCAAGCACCAGTGAAGGAAGGGTATCCATAGACCTTGGCTTTCCTTATGGCACTGATATTAATGATGCACTAAGAGATGCCAGTACCCGACTTGATCGAGCAAAACGTTTTTTACCGGATACAATTACTCCACCGGTTATCTACAAGCGCGACCCACAACAAATTCCCGTTATGGAATATGCCATCAGTTCCAGTAAAAGAAACACCATCGAGTTACGTGACTGGGTTGATTATGACTTTCGAAATTGGTTAATTAATTTATCGGGTGTTGCATCGGCTGAAGTCGGCGGCGGAACAGTACGTGAATATCAAGTGGTGCTTGACCAGGAAAAACTTGCACGTTTAGGGCTCAACTATAGTGATGTAGTCTCGAAAATACAATCAGAAAACCAGGACATTCCCGGCGGCAGACTGTTAGCGTATAAAAAAGAAATCAGTGTGCGTACAGAAGGACGTTTTAAAAATCTTGAAGATTTAAAACAACTCATTATTAAACGTATTCAAAAGAGTCCTCAATCAAACACATCAACGCAGGCATTACAACTTATCAGGCTCACCGATGTTGCACGCATTATAGATAGCCATGCCGAAGAACGTGTACGTATCCGTTTAAATAAAGAATCAGGTATTAAGCTTTCAATCCAAAAACAACCTCAAGCCAATACTGTTGAAGTCGTTGAAAATGTACAGCGACAAATTGAAAAGTTAAAAGCACAAAAACTTATTCCTGATGACATCAGCATTAGTGTAGTCGATGATCAATCCATTTTTGTTAAACATGCCATTAACAACGCCACCCTCGCCGTAATCTCTGGTGCCGTGTTAGCGATGATTGTCGTTTATTTATTCCTGGGTCACCTTGGTCGTACCTTAGTGATTGGTACAGCAATACCGCTCGCGATTTTTTCTACCTTTATCATTATGAGCCTGGGTAAATTATCACTCAATATTATGACATTAGGTGGTATCGCTTTAGGTGTTGGACTACTGATTGATAACACCATCATTATGTTAGAAAACATCAATCGTCATCAGCAAGATGAAAAAGATAAAATTAAAGCCGCAACAGAAGCCGCCGCAGAAATCACCAGCGCCATGGTCGCATCGACCAGCACCAACTTAGCAGCCATTTTACCTTTTTTGTTCATTGGTGGTTTAGTCGGCTTACTCTTTAACGAGCTTATTTATACCTTGTCGGCTGCCATGCTGACATCCTTACTCGTTGCAACAACGATCGTTCCTGCTCTAAGCACACGCATTGGTGACTCAAAAGCATCAACGCTACAAATTAAAACAGAAGCATGGTTGAGTATTTTTCGAAATGCATACCTTCAATTTTTAAAACGCATGTTAAATGCACCACAAATTTTTGTGATCACCTTAATTATTTTATTCGTTGTTTCCATTGGTTTATTTACCACCTTAAAAGACAGTTTTTTGCCGCAAGTCGATGAAGGACTTATACGTGTTTCATTACATACTGATTCAGGCACCCAACTCGAAGACATGGATGCATCAGTAAAAATACTTGAAGACTTTTTCTTAAAACAAAAAGAAGTGGATAAAGTTTTTACCACAACAGGTGGTTTTGTCTTTGGTCGTTTCCAGAGAGAATCGAGTCAATACAGCAGTTTGAAAGTACAACTGCATACCTCTTCCTCACGTGAAATTTCAACAAATGACTTTGTACAAAAAATGCGTAAAAAAATTGGCAAACTCAATCTTGTTGGGCTTAATGTCTGGATGCGTGTACAAGGTGTACGAGGCATTCGCATAGGCCGTGGCAGTGATGATTTTAATATTCGTATTCAAGGTCCCGATATCAACGTACTTAGAGATTTAGGCACCGAGCTTGTTACAAAACTAAAAGCCATTAAAGAATTTAGAAACCTCTCACACAACTATGAAAATTTTTCTGATGAACTCGCGGTAAAAGTCGATCGTATTCGCGCCGCCAGCCTGGGTATAAGTATTGAAGAAATTGGTCAGGCAGTCAGACTTGCAATGAGTGGTTTAGTGGTATCGGGTATTTTAGACGGTGACAAAGAACATAATATTCTGTTAAAACTCCCTAAAAACATGACCAACAGCAAGAACCGTTTAAACAACATTATCGTCAGCGTTGTTAATAGCAAAGTCAT
This sequence comes from uncultured Thioalkalispiraceae bacterium, assembly GCA_964605385.1. Taxonomy (GTDB): domain Bacteria; phylum Pseudomonadota; class Gammaproteobacteria; order UBA6429; family Thiohalophilaceae; genus JAGLTQ01. Next base: position 5,556 of record CAZSCK010000034.1, on the reverse strand, counting down.
ACGTCTACAAGATGTTGCGACATTAAAACTTCAACAAACCCCTTCTCGTATAAAACGCGACAATCAACGCCGCGTGGTAGAAATTAGCGCATCGATCAATCCAGACTCTTCACTGTCTGAAATAGAAGATAAAGTTAACCAACAACTCGAAACATTAGACATACCGAGTGGTTACACCCTATATGAAAGTGAAACATTTAAAGCAAAGCATGAAAGCCAGAATAAAACTTTCATACTGGTTGGATTAGCCCTCTTCCTTGTTTTTGTTGTCATGGCGATTCAATACGAATCATTAGTTAATCCGTTTGTTATATTACTCAGCATCCCTTTCATGTTCATAGGCACGACTATAGGACTCAAACTTTTTGGACTCACAGTTACTATGCCTGTCTGGCTTGGTATCATTATGTTATCAGGCATCGTCGTCAACAATGCCATTGTGCTCGTTGAACAAATAGAACTTTCTCGTAGAAAACTACAAAGCACACAAAATAACAGCATCCATGATGCGATACTGTTCGCTGCAAACTTAAGATTTCGACCGATATTAATGACCACCTTAACAACGGTCATTGGCATGCTGCCATTAGCGATAGGTTTAGGTGAAGGTTCAGAAATGTTACAGCCACTCGCAATTGTGATTGTCTTTGGTTTGAGTTTTTCGATTTTAGTGAGTTTAGTACTGATACCCATTATTTATAATGCAATACATCGACGACTAACAATTTCATAAGCTACTAATAATAAAACCACATTAGAGAACATTAATTTACGACTACTTTTACCCTTTAAATATCGCAATAGGTAGTCTTAAAAGTGATATATTAAGACTAATAGGGAGTCCAAGAAGGCTTCATATCAACTAGTTATATTTCTCAAGACCAAGCGCAGCACCAAAGGGTTTAAATATTCGTGGAATTATCAGATTTAACAAACAAGAGACGTAAGCATATTCAGTCATGCCGTGACAATAACGATAATTCACATGAAATTATTGCTGGTCTATATTCTGATCCATCTCATTTTATTTATGAGCTTTTACAGAATGCTGATGATGCAGGTGCATCAGAGGTTATATTTAGATTAACATCAAAATCATTATCAATAACACATAACGGGGAAAAACTTTTTGATTTTAATGATGTTGATTCAATAACAACAGTTGGATCATCAACAAAAAAAGATGATGTTAACTCAATAGGAACATTCGGAGCTGGATTTAAATCAGTTTTTGCAATCACAAAGACACCAAGCATTCACTCTGGTGATTATCACTTTCAAGTCATTGATTTTATAGTACCAGAAGAGATTGAACCAACATATATTGAAAGAAAATTTACGGAAATTATATTACCATTCAATCATCCAGATATTTCAACTGATAATACCTACAAACAAATTTCATACCGCCTTCAAGCATTAGAGTCAGAGTCATTATTGTTTCTGCGTAACATTAAGGAGATTCAATGGAAGACAGAGTCTGATGGTGGCCATTATTTATCAGAAATTGACGACAACAAGGTAAGCTTGATTTCGCAGGTTAATGAAAAAGATAGCCTATTAGAATATTTTTTATTCACAAAAAACATTGAAGTAGAAGATGCAAAATTAAATATTGTGGTGGCTTATCCATTAAGCAGCGATGGGACAGTAGTCCCAGCACATGATTCAAAACTATTTGTATTCTTTCCAACAAACGAAAGAACGGGATTTAAATTTTTAGTTCATGCCCCATATAAAACTACTCCCAGTAGAGAGTCGATCCCTTTCGATGACGATCAAAATCGGCTTATTACAACAGCACTATCCGCTCTCGTAGCGGAAAGCATAATAGGACTAAAAAATAGTGGGTTATTGAATGTTAAGGTTCTATCAATACTACCAATTGATTCTGAAAATGAACATCCCTTATATATTTCGGCATTCGATCAAGTTAAATCAATATTTGCAAATGAATCTCTGTTGCCAACATCAATCGGCAGTTATGAAAATGCAGGTAACACCATACTAGCAAGGGAAAAAGAATTAACTAATTTGTTGGAAGAAATAGATTGCTCACGACTTTTTAACAGAAACTCTTGGCTAAGTACTGATATAACATATGATAAAACAAGAATATTAAGGGATTATTTGACTGGAGAATTAGGTATACCAGAAATCACAATGCAAAGGTTTTGTTCGGAAATTACCGAAGAATTCATAAAAATCAAGCCTGATAGTTGGGTTGTGGACTTTTATTCAAGCATTACAAAAAATAAAGCACTGTATAGAGCTGGTGCAGGCTACCAGAAAAAAGGGGTTCTACGTGAACGCCCAATTATTAGACTGGAAGATGGCTCACATGTTAGCCCTGAAAATGATTCAGGTGATATACAGGTTTATCTGCCGACAAAAGGAGAATCAAAGTTTAAAACTGTTAAAAGGACTTTGGTGGATATTGAAGAATCAAATGAGTTCTTAATGAGTCTTGGGCTTGTGGCACCAAATAAGATAGCAGAAATTAAGGAATTTATTATTCCAAAATATCAAGGTGGATTAATTGATAAAGATGAGTATATAGAAGATGTTAAATCAGCCTTAGTTATTTGGGCTGACTCAAATGAGTATCAAAAAAAAGAAATATGTGACCTATTAAATTCATGTTGGTTTGTTCGTTGTAAAAATCAAGTTGGAGATATTTCGTTCCAAAAACTGAATGAAACATATGTATATTTCAATTCAAAAATATTATCAGGATGGTTTGATGGTGGCACAGATGAAACAATTCATTTTATTCATATTGGTTCAGAGATAACTAAAGAAGTCAAAGACTTTTTTAAATGCCTTGATGTCTATGATAATCTCAAAGTCATTGAAGAAAAAGACCCAGTTTCAAAAGTAGATAGTCGGTATGCTCAACGCATAGATGGGTTTAATCCAAATATTTCAATTAACGGATTAGAATATTCGATTGAGAATATCAATAAAGGTCGTTCTATTTTTTTGTGGCAATTATTATTGATCAATAATCCCAATAGGCTTTGTGGACGAACAAAAAGAAAAACATACTTATACGAGGAATTTACAATAGGAGAGATTGTGAATTCAAAAATCTTGACATCCTTAAAAGAAAATTACTGGCTATACAACAAAGAATCAATCCTAATTAAGCAACCACTGTCAGAAATATTGCTCAATGATTTAAACGATGACTATAACAAAGATCATGACAATATTGAAAAAATGGTTAAAGTGCTGGGGTTAAAGCTGGATAAAGTTGCAGAATTCGAAGAGGAGACAGGGTTAAAAGCAGTAAGCATAGATAGGTTTGAAGAATTTGAAAAATGGGAGCAGGAACAAATAAAGGATTCTAACGTGGTTAAGGATGAAATGGACTGGATTCCAGAAATTAATCCTAACGATGCAGTTCCAATTGAGGATGAAGCTGATTTTGAAAAACGAAAGTCTGAGGATTTATCTGGTCAGACCACGACAGATGAAATTGAGTCCAAAAACACAGGGAACTCTGATGATTTAGAGGAAGATAAAAATAACCCAGTAAAAACTCGCGACCGCAAAGCAATTGGAGACTGGGGTGAGTCTGTAGCAAATATTTATTTAGAAAAGAAGTATCCTTTAGATGATGTAGTTTGGCTTAACAAAAGTGGAAGCGTTGGAAAGGGTTATGACTTTGTTATAAGGAATAACGGGGAGGATATTGCTTACTATGAAGTCAAAAGCAAAACGGATGAATCACCACAGTTATTTCAAATATCTGGAACGCAATGGAATTGGGCAAAACAATTATACAACTCCAAGAAAGGGGATATGTATAAGATATTGCTAGTATCAAACGCTGGATCAAGGCAACCAAAAATAAGAGAAATCAATAATCCTGTTGGACTTTGGAAATCAGAAAAACTATATGCAGATCCAGTAAATATTGAACTGTAGTAGAATGAAAACGCAAATATAACAATTACATCCAGCGGGACTTTCAAACCTGTCACGGCGTTTGCAAAAAACGCAAAACCCGCGCCAGCTTTGAAAGCCCCTGATGAGGGCGTTATATGTAAACACAAATTACAACAAGGAAATTTGATGAATGTATTATTCTTAAGAATTTTAATAATTTCTTTTGTTTTAACTTTTTTCAGTTCTGCAATTGCAGTGTCAGAACTAGAAAAAACCGCAATGTTTGCTTTTAATGGAAATACCAAAGCAATGAGCAGTCTTATTAATCAATCTAATTCAGGTAATGCCGAAGCACAAATGTGGCTTGGTACATACCATTACACAATAAAAGAATATACTAAAGCTTTGATTCTTTTTAAGAAGTCCTCACTTAAAATGAATATTCAGGCAATTTTTAATTTAGCCAGAATGTACGACAACGGTTTAGGAGTAAAAAAGAATCCAGTCAAAGCCAAAAAATTATATTTATTTTCAGCAGAAAAAGGACATGCAGATTCCCAGCATAATGTCGGAATCATGTATTTATTAGGAGAGGGAGTCAAGAAAAACCCTAAAGAAGCGTTAAAATGGCTGCTTTTAGCAGGTGAACAAGGACAGAGAATGGCGCAAAGAGATTTAGGTGCTATGTTCGCCGATGGTGATGAAGTAAAAAGAAATTTAGTGCTTGCTTATACTTACATGTCTTTATCCGCTATCAATAATGAGCCTAATGCTGATATCGCAGCAGCAAAAATTAAAAAGATAATGACTCCAAGTGAAATAAAAAAAGCAAACAGCTTTATAAATCAAGCGAAAACCATACGAAATCAAGAGATAAAAAGATACTTGAACAAAATCATTAAAAAACAAGAACATCAATAAAGCATATAACAAATCGTTCAAAATTGACGTCACAAAAAGACGCGCCGCAATTTAACTCAACCGTTATATGCAAAAGGAAATATAGTGGATCACTTTGAAGCCATAATTAAAACTCTACTAGAGCATGAAGGGCATTGGGTTAGGCAATCTTTCAAAGTCAATCTCACTAAACAAGAAAAGCGAGATATTGGAAAACATTCAATACCTCGCCCTGAAATAGATTTATTAGCTTACAACGTAAGAAAAAACAGCATTACTGCGCTAGAGGCTAAATCATATTTAGATTCACCAGGAGTAAGATATAACGAACTTTGTGAAAGCTACGAAGTACCCGAAGGCAGGTATAAATTATTTACCTGCGAGAACTATCGTAATATTGTCTTTTCAAGATTAAAAAAAGATCTTATTCAATTAAATATGGCAAATGAAAGCACAACTATTAGTCTTGGCTTAGCCGCTGGTAACGTGTATCAATCAAAGTCAGAAGAGATTAAAAGTCTTTTTAATAATAATGGTTGGGTATTTTTGTCGCCAGAAGATATAAAACAAAAAGTATATGAGCTTGCATCTAAAGGTTACGAAAATGAGCCTGCTATTATCATAGCTAAAATACTTATGCGTTAAAGCATATAAGGCGCTCGTGCGGATGCTCACTACGCTGCGCTTCGTTTGCACCGCACAGCTTAATCGTTCACGGAGATTAGGCGGAGATTAGGGTCGAACCACGCTAACCTATTAATA